>JAZOVU010000046.1:0-16493 GCA_045658885.1 Candidatus Pelethomonas sp.
GGTCAGGCGCACACGGGCGATCTTACGCAGTGCGGAGTTGGGCTTCTTGGGGGTAGAGGTACGAACTGCAGTGCAGACACCGCGCTTCTGGGGAGAAGGCAGGTCGGTCTCCTTGTTCTTCAGAGTGTTCAGACCATACTGCATAGCAGGGGAGGTGGACTTGTAGGTCACCTTCTCTCTGCCCTTACGAACCAACTGGTTAAAAGTAGGCATAGTTTTCTCCTTTCTCACAAGAATTTCTGGAGCGGTTTGCTCCGATTTATTTTTTACAGGATATCGGAAAAATATCCCGCAAAAACCAAATTAATTTTGCTTCAGCAACGTTACCACAGCGGCACCCACATGGATACCGGAGGCTTGTCCCAGTTCCTTCATTGTGAATTCATGGGAGACGGGGATCCCGGCAGTCCGGCACTGATCCGCCAAGGGATCCGTCAGGACGGGATCTGCATCGCAGGCGAGAAATACCCGTTGCGCAAGACCGTCCCGGACTGCACGGCGAGACTGTTTCACGCCGATCACCTTTTCCGAGGAGCGTAATTCTTCCAACAAGGGGCCTTCCCTCCAAACAACGTGCCAAAGTTTGCGGGACAATCCCGCGCAATTCTGAATTTTAACATAAAGGTTCCGTAACGTCAAGAACTTTTTCTTGAAAAATCCCTGCTTTTCTGTAATTTTTCGCGAAAACCGGGCTGCTGTCAGTTCAACAGCAGCCCGGTTTTTAAAAATTATCAGATATCTTCGTCTTCGTCGCTGTCAGGGGCGTCGAGATCGATCACATTAGAGGTGGTTTCTGCGTTCTCGTCATCGGAAAACTCGGGAGCAGTTTCCTCGGGAGTCTCAGCATCGGGAACAACAGCTTCCGCAATGTCGCGGTACTCGGTCAGACCGGCACCGGCGGGGATCAGCTTACCGATGATGACATTCTCCTTCAGACCGATCAGGTGGTCGACCTTGCCCTTGATGGCGGCCTCGGTCAGAACCTTGGTGGTCTCCTGGAAGGAGGCGGCGGAGAGGAAGGAGTCGGTGGCCAGAGATGCCTTGGTGATACCCATGAGCAGCTGAGTGACCTCGGCCTCGCGCAGGGGCTCGCCGTTTTCGCGTCTCTCGCCTGCGGCGGTACGCTGACGGACGACCTCATTGGCATCGTACAGCTCCAGAACATCCACCATGGCGCCGGAGAGCAGGGTGGTGTCGCCGGCATCCTCGACGCGGCACTTGCGCATCATCTGGCGGACGATAACTTCGATGTGCTTATCGTTGATGTCTACGCCCTGCTGACGGTACACACGCAGAACTTCCTGAATGAGGTAGTTGTGGACAGCGGATGCGCCGCGGGTACGCAGAACATCGTGGGGGTTCCAGGCACCTTCATTGATAGCGGTACCCTGCTCGATCACGTCGCCGTCGTGGACGCGCAGACCGGTGTGGGGCACAGAGTAGGTGCGGGTGTCACCGTCATCGGCGATGACGTGGACATTCAGCAGAGAGCCCTTTGCGCTCTCCTCAAAGCGAACGCGGCCGGAGATCTCGGAGAGGGTAGCCATCTTCTTGGGCTTGCGTGCCTCAAAGAGTTCTTCGACTCGGGGAAGACCCTGAGTGATATCGCCGCCGGCAACGCCGCCGGTATGGAACGTACGCATGGTCAGCTGGGTACCGGGTTCACCGATGGACTGTGCAGCGATGATACCGACAGCTTCACCAGTACCAACGGGACGACCGCTGGCAAGGTTCATACCGTAGCAGTGTGCACACACACCACTCTTAGCACGGCAGGTCAGAACGGTGCGGATTTCCACCTTCGTGATACCAGCCTTCTCAATGCGCTTGGCATCCTCCTCGCTCATCATGCGGTCAGCAGGGCAGAGGATTTCGCCGGTGGTGGGGTCAACAATGTCCTTGACGGGGAAACGGCCACGCAGACGGTCGGTGAATTTTTCAATCACCTGTCCGTTTTCACTGATTTCCTCGACCCAAATACCGTGGTCAACGCCACAGTCGTCCTCGCGGATAATGACTTCCTGAGAGACATCGACCAGACGACGGGTCAAGTAACCAGAGTCGGCGGTACGCAGAGCAGTATCGGCCATACCCTTACGAGCACCTCTGGAGGAGATAAAGTACTCCAGAACGCTCAGACCTTCACGGAAGTTGGACTTGATGGGGATTTCGATGGTACGACCAGCGGTGTTGGCCATCAGACCACGCATACCAGCCAGCTGACGAATCTGCTTCATAGAACCACGAGCACCAGAGGTTGCCATCATGTAGATGGGGTTGAGGGCATCGAGGTTTTCCTGCAGAGCAACGGTAACATCGTCGGTGGTCTTTTCCCACTCCTTGACGACGGCGCGATAACGCTCCTCGTTGGTCATAAAGCCCATCTTGTACTCGTCTTCGATTGCCACGACGCGCTGTTCGGTTTCACGAATCAGGTCGTACTTCTTGGCAGGAACAGACATATCATAGATGGAGATAGTAATAGCACCGCGGGTAGAGAACTTATAGCCGGTGGACTTGATATCGTCCAGCACCTCGCTGGCCACGGTGAAGCCGTGGGCGCGGATGGTCTTGTCAACGATAGAGGTCAGCTGGTTCTTACCGCAGGTCATGTTAATCTCATAGTCACAGACATGCTCGGGGTCATTACGGTCAATAAAGCCCAAATCCTGCGGAATGTTGCGGTTAAAGATGATACGGCCGGGGGTAATATCAACGATTCTGGTGTAGCTCTGTCCCTGATACTCAAAGGTACGGCGCACCTTGATGGGGGCGTGGATACCGACGATTTTGTCGTCGTATGCCAGCATAACCTCATCCTCGTTGACGAAAATCTTACCTGCGCCAGGTTCAGCATCGTTCTGATAGGTCAGATAGTAGGAACCAAGCACCATATCCTGAGAAGGAACGGTGACAGGGCCACCATCCTGCGGACGCAGGAGGTTGTTGGCGGACAACATCAGCAGACGAGCCTCGGCCTGTGCCTCAGCACTCAGGGGGACATGGACTGCCATCTGGTCACCGTCGAAGTCGGCGTTAAATGCGGTACAAGTCAGGGGGTGCAGTTTGATAGCACGGCCCTCGACCAGAACAGGCTCGAATGCCTGAATACCCAGACGGTGCAGGGTAGGCGCACGGTTCAGCATAACGGGGTGGTCCTTGATGACAATTTCAAGGGCATCCCACACCTCAGCGCGGCCCTTATCCACCATCTTCTTGGCGGACTTGATATTATTAGCGGCACCGTCCTCGACCAGCTTCTTCATAATGAAGGGACGGAACAGCTCCAGTGCCATCTCCTTGGGCAGACCGCACTGATAGATTTTCAGCTCAGGACCGACAACGATAACGCTTCGGCCAGAGTAGTCAACACGCTTACCGAGCAGGTTCTGGCGGAAACGACCCTGCTTACCCTTCAGCATATCGGACAGGGACTTCAGCGCACGGTTATTTGCACCAGTGACAGCACGGCCACGGCGACCGTTATCAATCAGTGCGTCGACAGCCTCCTGCAACATACGCTTCTCGTTGCGGACGATGATGTCGGGGGCATTCAGCTGAATCAGTCGCTTCAGACGGTTGTTGCGGTTGATAACACGGCGATACAGGTCGTTCAGATCGCTGGTGGCGAAACGACCGCCATCCAGCTGTACCATGGGACGAATTTCGGGGGGGATAACAGGCAGAACATCAATGACCATCCACTCGGGCTTATTGCCGGACAGACGGAAGGCATCGACGACCTCCAGACGCTTGACAATACGGGCCTTCTTCTGGCCAGCAGCGGTCTTAAGCTCGGTGTGGAGCTGTTCGCTCAGCTCCTCCAAGTCGATATCCTGCAACAGCTTCTTAATGGCCTCGGCACCCATGCCTGCCTCGAAATCGTCCTCATACTTCTCGCGCATATCGCGATACTCTTTCTCGGTGAGAATCTGATTCTTCATCAGGGGGGTTTCACCGGGGTCGGTCACGATATAATTAGCGAAATAGAGAACTTTCTCCAAAATACGGGGGCTGGTATCCAGCAACAGACCCATACGGGAGGGGATACCCTTGAAGTACCAGATATGGGAAACAGGGGTAGCCAGTTCGATGTGACCCATGCGCTCACGGCGCACCTTAGCACGGGTGACTTCAACACCGCAGCGGTCACAGACCTTGCCCTTGTAGCGAATCTTCTTGTACTTTCCGCAGTGGCACTCCCAGTCCTTCGTAGGTCCAAAAATGCGCTCGCAGAACAGACCCTCGCGCTCGGGCTTCAGGGTTCTATAGTTGATGGTCTCAGGCTTCTTCACTTCACCATAGGACCATTCACGAATCTTCTCGGGAGAAGCGATGCCAATTTTAATCGCGTCAAATGTTGCGTAACTCATAGTTAGCTCCTCCTTTCAATTAAAACATATCGTCGCCGTCATCGTCGGCGCCGTAATCATCGTCCTCGTCACCGTCGCCGATGGAGTAACCAGCATCCTCGAAGGCGTTGTCGTCAGCGACATACTCCTCAGGTTCGCTGTCATCGGAATCAACACGGGAATAGTGCATGGGAGTCATCTCTTCCTCGTCGTCGCGCAGTTCAATCTCATCGCCGTTCTTATCCAGAACCTTGATGTCGAGGCACAGGGACTGGAGTTCCTTGACCAGAACCTTAAAGGACTCAGGCACACCGGGCTTGGGGATGTTGTAACCCTTAACAATGGCCTCGTAGGTGCGGACACGACCCGTCACATCGTCGGACTTGACGGTCAGAATTTCCTGCAAGGTGTAGGAAGCACCGTAGGCTTCCAGTGCCCAAACTTCCATTTCACCGAAACGCTGGCCACCGAACTGGGCCTTACCGCCCAGAGGCTGCTGGGTAACCAGAGAGTAGGGACCAGTGGAGCGTGCGTGAATCTTATCATCGACCAGGTGGTGCAACTTCAGGAAGTACACGCAACCGACGGTAACCTTGTTGTCGAAACGCTCACCAGTACGACCGTCATACAGCCAGCTCTTGCCTTCCTTATCCAGTCCAGCCAGCTCCAGTGCATCGGCGATGTCCTGCTCATTGGCACCGTCGAAGATGGGGGTAGCAACTTTCCAACCCAGCGTTCTTGCGGCGTAACCCAGATGGACTTCCAGAACCTGACCGATATTCATACGGGAGGGAACGCCCAGAGGGTTCAGAACGATATCCAGAGGGGTACCGTCGGGCAGGAAGGGCATATCTTCCTGCGGCATAATGCGGGAGACGACACCCTTGTTACCGTGGCGACCTGCCATCTTATCGCCGACGCTGATTTTACGCTTCTGTGCGATATAGATACGGACAACCTGATTGACACCAGGCCCAAGTTCGTCGCCATTTTCACGGGTAAAGACCTTGGCATCGACAACGATACCACTTACACCGTGGGGAACCTTCAGAGAGGTATCACGCACCTCGCGTGCCTTTTCACCGAAGATAGCGCGCAGCAGACGCTCCTCGGCGGTCAAATCGGTTTCACCCTTGGGAGTGACTTTACCGACCAGAATATCACCAGAGTGAATCTCGGCACCGATGCGGATAATACCGCGCTCATCCAAGTCGTGGAGCATATCCTCACCGACATTGGGAATATCACGGGTGATTTCCTCAGGTCCGAGCTTGGTATCGCGTGCGTCAATTTCAAACTCCTCGATGTGGATGGAGGTATAGACATCTTCGCGCACCATACGCTCGTTCAGCAGAACAGCGTCTTCGTAGTTGTAACCTTCCCAGTTCATGTAGCCGACCAGGATGTTACGGCCCAGTGCGATTTCGCCCTGGTCAGTAGCAGGACCATCTGCTAGAACGGTGGGGTCCTCCCACTCGCCCTTTTCATTCTGACGCAGGCCGTGGACACGCTCGCCTACATCCACGATGGGACGCTGGTTGATGCAGGTGGTGTGGTTAGAACGCAGATACTTAATCAGTTTATATTCTTTGGTAACACCGCTGTCGTACTTGACGGTGATAGCGGTAGCATCGACCTTGACGACCTCACCATCGCCTTCTGCGAGGACAACGATTTCGGAGTCGAGGCAAATCTTGTGCTCCATACCCGTACCGATAATGGGTGCCTCGGGCTTGAGCAGGGGAACTGCCTGACGCTGCATGTTTGCACCCATCAGTGCGCGGTTTGCGTCGTCGTTAGGCAGGAAGGGAATCATCGCAGTAGCGATGGACACCATCATACGGGGGCTGATATCGACGAAGTCAACGCGCTCCTTCTCAACGCCGATAACTTCTTCGCGGAAACGGCAGGTAATACGCTCGTTGATGAAACAGCCATTCTCGTCGGTGGGCTCGGTGGCCTGTGCGACGATGTACTGGTCCTCCACATCGGCGGTCATGTAAACAATTTCGTCGGTGACACGGCCAGTGCTGTGGTCGACCTTGCGGAACGGTGCTTCAATGAAACCGTACTCGTTGATACGAGCATAGGTGGACAGGTAGTTAATCAGACCGATGTTGGGACCTTCAGGGGTCTCGATGGGGCACATACGGCCGTAGTGGCTGTAGTGGACATCTCGGACATCCATGCTGGCGCGCTCACGGCTCAGACCGCCGGGGCCCAGTGCGGACAGACGACGCTTGTGCGTCAATTCGGCCAGAGGATTGGTCTGGTCCATAAACTGGCTGAGGGGGCTGGAACCGAAGAACTCCTTGATAGCTGCCGTCACGGGACGAATATTGATAAGGCTCTGGGGAGTGACGATATCCAAGTCCTGAATGGTCATACGCTCGCGGATCACGCGCTCCATACGGCTGAAACCGATGCGGAACTGGTTCTGCAACAGCTCACCGACACAGCGCAGACGGCGGTTGCCGAGGTGGTCGATATCGTCCTTAGTCACAAGGCCCTTGCCCAGTGCATTCATATAGTTGATAGAAGCAAAGATATCATCAACGGTGATATGCTTGGGAATCAAGCGGTCTACATTGTTGATAATCTGCTCCTTGAGGTCCTCACCGCTATACTTAGCCAGCAGTTCCTGCAACACATCGAAGCGCACACGCTCCTTGATGCCACACTCGGTGAGGGGGTCAAAGTCCACATAGCGGTTGAGGTCGCACATACGGTTGGAGAACACGCGCATACGCTTGCCATCGACCTCGATGATGACCTCGTTGACACCGATAGCATCCAGATAGCGTGCCTCGTCGCGGGTCAGGATGTGGCCATCCTCGTAGAGAATCTCACCAGTAGCAGGATGTGCGACAGGCTCCAGCAGTTTGTGCTCGGAGGCGCGCACCCACAGGGCGAGCTTCTTGTTGAACTTATAGCGACCCACCATGCTCAAATCGTAGCGGCGGGGGTCGAAGAACAGGTTGTTAATCAGGGTTTCGGCACTGTCGACCGTGGGAGGCTCACCGGGACGCAGTTTGCGATAAATCTCCAGCAGAGATTCCTCGTAAGTCTTGCAGGTGTCTTTCTCCAGCGTAGCAATCATGGTGGGGTCGTCACCAAACAGCTCCATAATCTGCTGGTCGCTATTCAGACCAACAGAGTGGCCAACGGCACGAATCAGGCAGGTGATGGGCAGTTTGCGGTTTTTGTCGATACGAACCCAGAACAGCTCGTTGGCATCGGTTTCATATTCCAACCATGCACCGCGGTAGGGGATGACGGTGGAGGTCAGCAGAGGCAGGTCAGTCTTGGGGTCGAGTTCCTTGCCGTAGTAAATACCGGGGGAACGGACAATCTGGGAAACAACCACGCGCTCGGCACCGTTGATAACGAAGGTACCAGACTTGGTCATCAGGGGGAAATCGCCCATAAAGATTTCCTGCTCCTTGATTTCCTCGGTCTCGCGGTTACGCAGACGGACGCTGACCTTCAGAGGGGCGGCGTATGTTGCATCGCGTGCTTTACATTCTTCCACATTATACTTGGGAGCCTCGTTCATACTGAAGTCGATGAAGCTCAACTCCAATGTGCCTGCGTAGTCGGTGATGGAACCGACATCTGCAAACACCTCTCTCAAACCAGTATCCAGGAACCACTGATAGGAGGTCTTCTGGATTTCCAGCAGATTGGGCATGGGCATAATTTCTTCATGCCGAGCAAAATTCTTTCGCAGTGTCTTGCCGTAGAGTTTATCCTTTGCCATCTTCTCACTCATCTACCTTTCTTTGTGTGTGGTTCCGTCTTGACCCGCGAGAGAGCCACACATGCAATTATTCGGAGCTTATCCCGGCACACCCGGGCTTGTTGATAATTTCTTCGCAGATTCCTATTGCCTTTTCGCAGAGAAACTGCTATACTGTCGATAATGGGTGGGGGATACCGTTTCACCATCTCATGATATAAGCAACTTAGTTTACCATGTGTTGTGTATATTGTCAAGTGCTTTCCGACCAAAAAGTGTCATGGTCGGATATTTTTTTGCGCTTTTTTACCATCCGTGCCGTAAAGCCACTGCCTTTAGGCATGGGGAGTGTCAACCCTGTGGGCGCGTTGCAATACTGGATACAGGCACACTGCCGAAATACTCCAATTCCTCGCCGTCGACCAACAGACGAATTTCGTGGATATAGTCCAGAGAATACAGTGACTCCGCCAACGACCAAAGGATGAGATTTTGCGTATCTTCATCTGAAGGTAGGGTTTGTAATGTCTGCATGGGGAGATGAATCACGCACACACCGTCCTCGGTTTTGATAGAGCTGATGGTGAAGTCCTCTGGGATAATGCGGAGCAATTCACTTGTTTTCGGCCCTGCGAGCAGTGCAGTTAGCAGAACAGCGGACTGGGTTTCGCCTTCATAGATATCCAACACGCGCTTCTCGCTGGTGAGTACCCCGTCGGGGTTGAGGAAGTACAGAAGAACCTGTACTTGTTGTAGGACACTGTCCTCACTGGACAAGAGAACATCGTAAGGAAAAAAGATTTTGCGTGGCTGTTGGAGTAGAAAACGACCGTTGGCCGTAATAGAAACGCTCTCAATACCTTCAATAGCCGTTAGAGAGAGAGTCAAACAGTAGTCCGCTAAGGTTAGTGCAATCCCCTCCAACAGAGAGATACCAGAGAGGTCAACATAGGCGCGGCCGTTTCGGACACTTAGGGACAGTAATTTTGTGTCCGCAGGAAACGGACTAAGGAGAGTGGAATTCTGCGAGCCGAGGAGTAGACGCTCTACAACTGCCCGTGCAACCTCTTCGGTGGTGGCTGTATCGGGCAAATGGAACACTTCTGCATTGGACTGCATGGCATCACCACCGTGCGCTGTCTGGGTGGGGGCGAGGAAGTAGACAGGGTGCGTTGTCCCTGTTTCCTCGCCCTCTGCTGTTTGTACGCAGGCACAGACAAGAAAAAGCAGTGCTGTTATAGCAAGCAACCAATATTTTTTCATGCGTTTTCCTCCTCCTGTGCCAGACACGGCAGTTTGACAGTAAAGCGTGTGCCGCCTTCGCTCAAATTTTCCGCCCATACCACACCACCACGGCGACTGACCGTGTCGTTGACAATAGCGAGACCCAGACCTGTACCACCTGCATCACGCGAGCGCGCCTTATCTACGCGGTAGAATCTCTTAAAAACACGGGGCAAGTCCTCAGCAGGGATACCAATGCCGTTATCGTCCACAGTAATCATGGTCATTTCGCGCTCCATCGTGATGGTAATACGGACAAATCCACCCTGTCGGTTGTATTTGATGGCATTTTCTGCAAGGTTGTAGAGAATCTGATGCAATTCACCGGGGGAGGTGAATACACGCGCACCACTTGCACACGACAAAACGAGAGAAACTTCTTTTTCCTCTGCTACAGGGCGCAACATACGCACCACGCGGTCCAGTGTCGGCGCGACCATCACCAGCGATGGTGCCTCCATCTGTCCACTGTCCAGTCGGGTGAGACGCAACAAATCCTCTGTGATGTGGCTCAGACGCTCCGCCTCGTTTCCAATGTCGCTCACAAATTCACGCACGGTATCAGCATCCACATTTTCGTTCTGGAGAATCGAGTCGGTGAGCAGACGGATGGCCGCCAACGGTGTTTTTAACTCATGTGAGGCATCTGACACAAACTGACGGCGGGCGTTTTCCGTTTCCTGTAGGCGGTCGACCAGCGCATTAAATTCTTCGGCAACCTGTGTGTATTCATCGTGTCCAGACAGAACCGCGCGGCGGTTATAGGCACCTTCGCGTACACCGTTGATGGCGGCAAGTAGATTGTTTAACCGCCGTGTCAAACTGCGTCCAAACAGCATACTAATCAGTAGCACGAGGGCGGCGATGGCGAGGGAAATCCGCAGAAGATTATTGCGTAGATTTTCCAACAGGGCAGCTTGTGCCGTGTCGTAGTCGTACACATAGATACCGCCAATCACTTGGTTACGGTATAGTACAGGTTGCGCGGCACTGGAATGGAACGCACCGTCCTCGTAGACGCAGTACACACAGCTATTGCGCCGCAGTGCCTCCACCAGCTCCGTATAAAACACAAAGTGTCGGGCGGCATTGCCCAACTCACGCGTGTCGTACAGAACATACCCACGCGCATCGGTGATAACCGCACGGGAAACACCGTCAGTTTCCGTGGAGTCCATGGCTTCGGCTACATTTTCCTCGGTCAACTCCTCCAAGCCGGAGAGGGAGGCGTTGATGGCGGCGGCGGCACTCTGTAGGGCCGCGTGTTTGGAGCGAAAGACCAAATCTTGACTGACTAAGAGTGGATAGGTGTTCATCAGCACAAGGACAATCAACAGAATTGCCATGTAGCTAAAGCTAATTTTCTGTTGTAAGGAAATTCTACCCTTTGAAATAGTAGCCCACTCCCCACTTGGTTAAAATATATTCTGGTTCGGCACTGTTGTGCTCCAATTTCTCGCGCAGACGGCGGATGTGTACATCCACAGTGCGGTAGTCACCAGCATAGCTGTAGCCCCACACCACATTCATTAGGTTTTCACGGCTGTATACACGGCGCGGATTTTTCATCAACAGCTCGATAAGGTCGTATTCCTTGGCGGTGAGGTCAACACTCATACCGTCCCGAATGGCTATGCGCTGTTCGGTGTCCAAGGTAATATCACCTGCGGTGATGGTTGTGCTTGGTTTGCTCTGTGCGCCAACATTGGCACGGCGCAACATAGCACGAATACGCGCTTTCAGTTCGAGAATGTTGAATGGTTTAGTTACATAGTCATCCGCACCACTCTCGAATCCGATGATTTTGTCGGTGTCCTCACTGCGCGCGGTGAGCATGATGATGGGGACATTGCTAAACTCGCGGATACGCATACACGCCTCCAAGCCGTCCACTTTCGGCATCATCAAATCGAGAATAATGAGGTCGAAGTTTTGGGAACGCGCCAGTTCCACGGCCGCCGCGCCGTCATAGGCACATTCGACTTGATACCCCTCGTTTTGGAGGTTAAATTTAATCCCCTTGACCAACAATTTTTCGTCATCGACGACCAGTATTTTCATTCGCTATCTTCCTCCGTTGTTGTACTTTCTTCTCCGTTACTGGAATCGCTCGGCGGAGATACCGTCACATGGTCGCGGAATTTGCCTAATGTGACTTCTCCAATGCCTTTTACCGCAAGTAGTTCATCGACTGAGGTAAACGGACCGTTTGCCTCGCGGTAGTCGATAATCCGCTGTGCGATAACCTCGCCAATCCCCTTGAGCGTCTGTAGTTCCTCCAGTGTGGCGGTATTGATGTCGATAAGCGCAGGGGCTTCTGGTGTGACTGGCTCTGGTTCGCGGTAAGTGACGGTGATGGTGTAATCGGTTCCTACTGCGGTATCACGCGCTGTTTCATACAGGGAAAAGAGGGCAATGAGGAAACAGCTTGTCATAAATAGGAGCAGAAAATGTGTTTTTGT
This sequence comes from Candidatus Pelethomonas sp., assembly GCA_045658885.1. Taxonomy (GTDB): domain Bacteria; phylum Bacillota; class Clostridia; order Oscillospirales; family Oscillospiraceae; genus Pelethomonas. Next base: position 11,838 of record JAZOVU010000046.1, read on the forward strand.
AACTTTTCCAAGCAGATTCACTGTTGAACTCCTGACAATTTTTTGGTATACTACACTCGAAGTAGTGTTGTTGTCTGCGCTTCGTACGCAGACGCAGGGAAAGTATACCATATTTATTTGGAGAATGATATGAAATTTCGCCGTTTTTTTTCTGTTTTTTTTAGTCTGTTGCTTATCGTGCAACTGTGTTGCCCCGCCTTTGCCGCAGAGGGGGATGTAGGCGACTGGGAGGTGTTGGCGAAAGCGGCCCTGCTGGTGGACCCCGAAACCGAGGAAGTGCTGTATGCGCGGAATATCCACGAAAAGCTGTACCCTGCGAGTCTAACAAAGGTGATGACTGCGCTGTTGGTGTTGGAGGCTATCGAGGCAGGGGACCTTGCGATGGATACGGTGCTGACGGCATCGGAAACCGCCATCTCCAATCTGCCGGACGACGGCAGCAATGCTGGCATTGTGGTGGGAGAGGAGCTGACGGTGGAACAGTTGCTCCACTGTATTCTGGTCGTTTCTGCCAACGAAGCGTGTGATATTCTGGCCGAGGCGGTCAGTGGCACGGTAGATGCGTTTGTTGCACGGATGAATGAGCGTGCCGCCGAGATTGGGTGTAAGAATACCCATTTTATGAATGCCAACGGACTGCACAGCGTCGAACACTACACAACAGCGTGGGATTTGTATTTGATTACACAGCAGGCGTGTACGCACGATGTATTTTTAAGAATCTGTAATACCAAGTATTACGAGGTCACGCCGACCAATAAAAATCCCTCCTCCCGTAAATACTACACCACCAACTATTTGATTTCCACGGCACGAGATGCTAATTATCTCTACAAGGGGGCAAACGGTGTCAAGACAGGTTCGACCAGTGATGCTGGCTACTGTCTGATTGCCACGGCACAGCGTTCTGGCAGAAGCCTGTTGTCGGTTGTCTTGGGTGCTGAGCGCAAAACTTTGGAGGATGGCAGACGCGAAACGCGCAGTTTTTCCGAAACTGTCAGGCTGTTGGACTACGGTTTTGACGGATTCCAACGCGCTGTGATTTTGGATGAGATGGAGTTGATTGACGAGGTAGAAGTTACCCTCTCGCAGGAGCAGAACTCGGTCAAAGTCCACCCAGCGGAGAGTATCGAGTGTCTGATTCCCAGTAGCATCACACCGTCTGATATTGAGCGCACCGTTACTTTCTTTGCGGATAGTGTGGAAGCCCCTGTCACAAAAGGGCAGGTGCTTGGCCAAGTGACTTTGCGCTATAACGGCATTGAGTACGGAACGGTAGACCTATTGGCAGACGAGGATGTACGAGAAGCACCACTGTTGGTGTTCCAGAAAGATATGTTGGAATTTGTCAACAGCACGCCCTTTAAGCTCGGTTTGATGGGAGCAGGTGCGCTATTGGTACTGATTCTGATTTTGAGCCTGTCTGTGAGAAAACGCCGTCGCCGTAGAAATGATAGCGGTCGCCGTGGCGGATACCGTGGTCGTAGCGGACGCAGAAGATAAACAAAACAATACCCCCTCACCTGTTTGACAGTGTGTATTGTGCTGTCTGACAAGTGAGGGGGCTTTTGTCTTATTGTGGCTTGCGAATTTCGTAGTAGATACAGTGATGCGTTATTCCACGGTATGCAATGGTGTCGGTATATTCGATGCGATACATTCCGCTTTTTTCCATTACACGGCCACTGGCAGGATTTCCAGAAAAGTACCCTGCGCGGACGGTCGAAAAGCCGAGGCGAAATAGTTCGGGAATCATGGCAGTCAGCGTCTCGGTTGCATAGCCGTGATTCCAGTAGTCGGGGTGGAACGCATACCCCACTTCAATGGTGTCGTTGACAATCTCGGTGCTGTTGAGAAAGCCAATCAACTTCTCGCCACAGCAGATGCCAATCACCAGATGCTCCGCCGCATGGGAGAGTGTCAATAGACGCTGAAAGAGTTTTACGGCATCCTCTCGATTTGGAAAATCGGGGAGCATATAGGTCAGCTTGACTTTGTCGTTGCATAGAATCGCAAGGACATCTTCTACATCGCTGTCAACCAAGGGACGAAGTACCAAACGGTTGGTCTGTAGTAGTGGTGTTTTCTGTGTAAAATCGTGCATCTTCGTACCTCGCAATCAGTGGGGCCAGACGAGCGATATCGCGCACAGCACCAGAGCGATGGCCATGACGATATCCACGGTACGGCGGTGATTTTCAAACAACTTCTGGAGCGATGCACCAGCGAACAGCCAGAGAAGATTGGCAATCGGGCCAGTGAATGGCATAAAAACTCCCACAGCGAGCAAACTCCAAAAGGAGTTTGTATAGGGCAGAACATAGCTGGTCATCGCGGTCAGACAGCAAATCATAATCTTGACATTCGTGAGTTGCAGGAAAAGTCCATTGCGGAAACTGGGTTTTGCTGGGTCATTGTCCGCCTGAATCCCTGATGAGCGCAGAGTGTGCCACGCCATCCACAGGATATACGCCGCACCAATCCACGAGAGGAATCCAACATATTGGCTCAGAGCAGTTCCTAAGAGCCAAGTGACAACTACGGAGGCGAGGGAAACACAGGCAAAGCCAACAAAGATACCGCGCCACTGCACCATTGCCGCCTTTTTGCCATATCGCAAAGCGGCGGAGAGCGAGCAGATATTGGCTGGACCGGGGGTAATAGCACCCACATAACAGAACAGAAGAAACGATGGAATCAGCGAAGTTGGCATAACAAGTCCTCCTTTTGGGCGTTTACGGGGTAAGTAGGAACGCTTTGAGTTTGTTGATGTCAGTATTCAGAATCAAGTTTTCGTCCATATCAAGTTTTTCCAACAGTTGACGCGCCTCGGTAAAAATGCCGACCGCACTGGGGTCGTGGGCATCAGTGTTGACAACAATGGGTACACCGTGCGCCATGCACAGGGGGAGCATCGTGGTGTAGTTTTCTACACAGCCAGGACGCGCACTCGGATAGCGCAAAGAACTGTTGTTGACTTCCAAGGCAACGCCGTATGCTTTTGCCCCCTGTACCAGGGCAGGGTAGTCCAGAGGAAACGCATTGGAGTCGGGGTGCGAGATAAAGCGCACCTTGCGATGCTCCATACAGCGAATGACGGCATCTGTGTTTTTAACAATGCCTGCATTCTCATAGCAATAGCTGTGAATCCCTGCTACGGCGTAGTCCAGACGGGACAGAGTACGCTCGTCTAAGGTCAAACCGCCGTCAGGGAGAATGTTGACCTCACTACCGTACAACATCTCTACACCGTACAGCGTCCGTGGTGCGTCGGGGAAACTGCGGAAATAGATGGCTTCTGCCGTTCCGGGAATACCAGGGGCGTGGTCGGTCACACCGATGAGCTGTAGACCACGCTGGGCGGCCTCTGTCGCCAGTTCGCGGATAGTACCGAAGGCGTGTCCACTGACAATCGAGTGCATATGAACATCTGCAATAAATGGTTTCATAGAAAAGGGGCTCCTTTCGTCAACTTGTTTGATATACCCATTCTAACAAAATATGACGGATTTTCAAGTAGAGAATCTCTGATAGAGTTTCAAAAAACCTATTACCTCTTGATTAAAAGCATGATATATTGTATAATACATTAAGCAATATAAAAAACGGAGGAACATAGATGAACAATTTTGTGATATACACCGACTCTGGGTGCGATATTGCCCCTGCGGTTTTGGCTGAATGGGGAGTGGAGTGGAGCAGTTTAAGTTTTTGTTTCACGGATGAAAATGTGGAGTATACTGCCACGGATATGAGCGTCAGAACTTTCTATGACCGTATGCGTGCAGGCGGTATGGCAAAAACTTCTGCCATCAATATTGGCACATTTTTGGATGCATTTGAGCCGATTTTGCAACAAGGGAAGGATATCCTGTATCTTGGCTTTTCTTCTGCTCTCAGTACTACCTGCAATTCCGCCGCTATCGCCGCGAAACAACTGATGGCGCAGTATCCAGAGCGTACCGTGATTGCCTTAGATTCTCTTTCCGCCTCTGCAGGATTGGGCTTATTGGTGTATCTTGCGGTGCAGAAGCAGAAGTCTGGGGCGACACTGGCGGAAACGGCCGCATATATTACGGATATGCGGTTGCAGATTTGTCACTGGGTTACGGTGGACGATTTGGAGTATCTCAAGCGTGGCGGTCGTATCAGCCCTACGGTTGCCTTTGTGGGCAATGCGCTGGGGGTCAAGCCACAGATTCATGTGGACAACAGCGGAAGTCTGGTCAATGTGTCCAAAGTGCGTGGTAGAAAAAAGGCGATTGCCGCATTAGCGGACAAGTACGGCGCATTAGCGGTCGAACCTGCGCATGGGGTCGTCTTTATTTCTCATAGCGACTGTTTGGAGGATGCAGAGTCACTGGCAGACCTGTTGCACACGCGCTACGGTGTTGCGGTTGCGCGTATCACCGATATCGGTACTGTCATCGGGGCACACACAGGACCTGGCACTGTGGCACTGTTCTTTGTCGGCAAGGAGCGATAATTGACACTCCCCATGCCTAAAGGCAGGGGATTCTCGGTTCGCTGACCGTAGCCTGCACTTGCGAGGTCTTACATGGTCTCCCCGAGCGTATCGGTTCGGGTGTGTCCCACCCTACCATATTATTCTAGCTACGCTAACAGGCGCAGTCCTTCGTTGAGAATGTTCTTTGC
>JAZOVU010000047.1:0-11006 GCA_045658885.1 Candidatus Pelethomonas sp.
ACTGCGTTTTGAGTAGGGCCTGGTTTACTGTACCCTAAACACAGATAATTTGAAAAGTTTTCCACATTTTTTGTCCCGTGCCGCAGCTTAAGTCCAAAAAAAGCTGTCGCAGAACTTTTCTTTTCTGCGACAGCTCCAAAAAAAGGAGTGCTACCGTTTTGGTAACACTCCTTCTGATTTCATTTGCTGGATTATGCGAGGAACTTGGCGTTTGCCTCACGAATCATTTCCACGCACTTGGTAGCGATGGCGAGGTCAGCCTCGACCAGATTGAACAGGGGTTCACGCACACCGCCCAAATCGGGACCATTCATCTGGCGGATAATCTCCTTAATCATGCCGTACATATTGCCCTGACCAGAGCACATGGCATAAATGATATGGCAGCAGGTGTCCTGAATCTCACGGGCCTCTGCAATGCGGTTCTCGCGCACCAAGTCGAAAATCTTGATGTACAGCTCAGGCATCGCGGCATAAGTACCGCCGATACCGCCGATGGCACCAGCGACCAGACCACTCAGCAACTGCTCATCGGGGCCGTTAAACACGATAGCACCCTCGTCGCGCCACATCTCAATATCCTGAATGGGCATGGAGGAGTTCTTGACACCGATGACACGGGGATTCTCCAGCATGGTCTTCAGCAGACCACTGGTCAGGGACACGCCAGCGAGCTGGGGAATGTTGTAGATGATGAAGTCGGTGTTCGGTGCGGCAGAGGAAATGTCATTCCAATACTTCGCGATGGCATGGGGGGGCAGTTTGAAGTAGATGGGGGGAATCGCGGCGATAGCATCGACACCCAGACTTTCCGCATGGGCGGCCAGAGCCATCGAATCCGCAGTATTGTTGCAGGCGACATGGGCAATAATCACGATACGGCCCTTAGCAACCTTCATCACATTCTCCAGAACCAGCTTGCGCTCCTCAACACTGTGGTAGATGCACTCGCCAGAGGAACCGCCCACATACAGGCCGTGGACACCCTTACCAATCAGGTACTCGGTGAATGCCTGCACGCGCTCTGCGCTAATGGAACCATCCTGCTCATAGCAGGCATAGAATGCGGGGAAAATACCCTGATACTTTGTAAATTTCTCGTTCATAGTTTATATACCTCTCCTTTAACCCTTGACAGCACCCATAGTGATGCCCTTTGTAAAATACTTCTGGAAAATCAGGAACACGATAATAATGGGGATAGAAGCCAGTGCAGAACCTGCCATCAGAAGACCGAAGTCGGTGGAGTTCTCGCCCTGCATAGTGGCAATACCGATAGAAATGGTCAGCTTGTCCGTACCCATCAGCATAATCAACTGCATGAAGTAGTCGTTCCAGGAGTTGATGAAGGTAAAAATAGCGCACGCGCCGACACCGGGCTTAATCATGGGGAACATGACATCGGTAAAAGTGCGCCACTCACCTGCACCGTCAATACGGCAGGCCTCCACCATTTCCGTGGGAATACCCTCTGCAAACTGCTTCAGCAGGAACACGCCGAACGGCCAACCGACGATGGGGATAATGACCGCCCACAGGGTATCGTACAGACCCAGCGCAGACATCTCACGCAGCAGGGGAATCAGAATGACCTGCTTGGGCAGTGCCATCGCGCAGACAATCAGAGAGAACAGGACAGTCTTACCGTAGAAACGCTTCTTTGCCAGTGCATAACCAGCCATCGCGGCAGTCAGGCAGGTCAACAGCATGGAAGCCACGGACATGACGACCGTGTTCAACAGCCAGCGGAGCGCACCGGGGATAATGGGACCCGTAATCTTGAAGCCCAACAAATTCTTGAGGTCAATCTCAAACAGAGGGGCACTGCGCTTACTGAACAGGCTTTTATAGTTGTCCAATACCCACTCACTGGGGAACCAGACAGGCTCGGAGGACAGGATTTCGGACTTCACCTTGAAAGAACCTGTGATAATCCAGTACAGGGGAAACAGGAACAGGAATGCGAGCAGACAAATCGCAACCCAAGAGAAGATAGTGTAAATTCTCTCTTTCCGCTGCTCGGTATCCAGTCTATCAAAACTTTTCATATCGTATGCCTCCTCCCCTTACTTTTCCTGTCCAGCCTTAAACTGGATTGCCGACAGAATGGCAATGATAATGGCCAGAATCACACCCATTGCATTGCCGTAGCCGTAGCGGTACAGCTTAAATGCGTTGTAGTAGATGTAGTACATAATGGTCATCGTAGAGTTCTCAGGACCACCGTTGGTCAACAGCTGAATCAGTGCGAAGCACTGGAAAGAGTTAATGGTGGTGATAACCAGAATGTACAGCGTGGTGGGCATAATCTGCGGCCACATAATTTTCCAGAAGGCCTGTGTGCGCGTTGCACCGTCCACTTCCGCGGCCTCCACCAAGGACTTGTCTACATTGTCCAAAGCGGAAACATACAGAACGATGGGCTGACCCACGGAGGTCGTCAACAGAATCAAAATGATACAGCCGAGGGCAAAGCGAGAATCACCCAGCCAGTTGATGTTCTTGTCGAGCACACCAAACACATCTTTACCCAGATAGTTGAAAATGCCGTAGTAGTTGTTAAACATCCACTTCCAGACCATCGTAACAGCAACAGAACCAGTAACGACAGGCAGATAGAAGATACAGCGGAACGCGGAAGTTGCCACCACAGGCATTTTACGGATAGCGGAGGCCACCCACAGGGAGAATGCACAAGTCACAGGCACAGACACCACGACAATGATGAGTGTATTCCACAGGGCAGTCCAGAAAGTTTCGTCTTGAAACAGTTCTTGATAGTTCTGGAATCCAATAAAGATATCCTCACGGTTCATGGTAGCGTCAAAGAAGCTGGTATAGACGCACATAAACATAGGATACACTACGAATCCAACGAAGAACACAAGGAACGGCAACAGGAACATATACGCAGCGAAATTTTCTTGCAGAACGAGTTTCCGCTGCTTGATGGTGATAGCAGTATTCTTAGCCAAAGGAATCCTCCTCTCTTCTCTATGTGACAAAGCCCCTCCCCCTCGAAGGGGGAGGGGCTTCGGTCACGCATCCTAAAAACTATTAGGTTGTACGCAATTACTTGCCGGCAGCGGCGTTAGCAACGCTCTGTGCAGCAGTCATCTCAGCGAGAATAGCGTCCACGCTACCATCGGTCTGGCTGACGCGCTGCAGCATATTCCACCACTCGGTACGAGCCTCGGTCCAGCCCAGAGTAATCTGATAGTAGTCACCCATCAGAGAGCTGAGCAGGGAGTACTCGGGGAACAGCTCGTTGTCAGCATAGACACCAGCGACATCGCGGACAGGAGCGAAAGTGGTAGCCTCAACAGCCTTGGTGTACTGGGCATCGTTCTCGGTCATGAACTTGATGAAGGTCTTAGCGGCCTCAATCTTAGCATCATTGCCGTTGTTGAACACGCCGAAGCCCCAGATACCGCCCTGCAGAGAGGGAGTGGTGTCAGAGGGGAATGCCATGGGCAGAACATCGAAGCTCAGAGCATCTGCGTTGTTGACTTCCTGGCTGATGTTCCAGCAGAAAGCCATCTGGAAGGTGCCGTTGACGAAGTTCTGGATTTCGTCGGAAGCGACGATAGCGGTATCGAAGGAGATACCATCCTGTGCGTACAGCTTAGCCAGTGCCTCAGCATTCTGCTGGGAAGCATAGGTGTACTCAGTGTGAGCAGCGTTAGCATAGGTGCCACCGCCGAGGTTGGTAATCAGAGCACGGGTACCCTGGTCGCCGCCCTGACCGCCACAATAGACAACGCCGACATACTCGTTGCCAGCATCATAGACAGCCTGCACAGCCTTTAAGAAGTCCTCGACGGAGTTCCAAGTGTGGGTTTCCTCGTTCAGATACTGCAGTGCACCAGCGGCCTCGAACACATCGCGGTTGATAGCCATGCAGTGTGCAATCATACAGACGGGCATCTCGTAGACAGCACCGTTCTCGCTGGTGCAGGAAGACAGGACAGAGTCATAAGTACCGGCAGGAACGATGTCCTTCAGGTCAACCATCAGACCCTTGGCGCCCCAGTTTGCAATCAGACGCTCGGGACCTTCCATGACGATGTCGGGAGCCTGACCGCCTTCGATAGCGGTGTTGACCTTATCATCGCCGTTGGTGTAGTCGAGGTACTCGACATTGACCTTGATGTTGGGATACTTGTCGTTGAAGTCCTTCAACAGTGCGGCCACGGTGGCCTCGTCGGTCCACTTACCGATGGGGTAAGTCCAGAGGGAGATTTCGACAGTCTCGCTATTATTGTTGTTGTTGGAGCTGCCGTTGCTGGGGTTGTTGTTTCCGTTGTCGCCAGTATCGACGGAGCAGGCGCACAGGCCCATCACCATGACGAGGGACAACAGGAGCGCAATCAGCTTCTTCATGTGTATTCCTCCATTTTGTTTTTTTGTGGGTTCTTTGACCAAAATCAAATCCCTCCACTGTAATTCATCGTACCAAAAAAGGATGTTTTTGTCAACCGCAAGTCCAGACATTTTCTGGATTGCTCAAGGGGCAGCCACCAATTCACGGGTGTACCCCAGTGCCACCAATTTCTCGAAGGCGGCTGTTGTCTCTGCTGGAATATCCTGTGGCAGTTGATACCCCAGACGCGCATAGACATCCATCCGCTGAAAATCTCCGACCAAAACTTCAATGACGCGCTTCTCCTCCATCCCCTGTGCGACAGAGCGTACAATATACTCCTCCAATGTCACCTGTGGTGAGGTCATCGTTAGTTGTATCTCTGGCCAGTACACACCCATAGCGGCCATCACGCGCCGTTCCATAAACGGCTTATGGACACCCAAAATATGTTGGACAGACATCCCCTGCTCCTGCAACAGTTTTTTGGTAAACAGGATATTTTCGGCACTGTTGGTCGAATATTTTTCCATGAGAATATCTTGTTCAGGGACACCTGCGGCCAGTGCGATTCTAGCAAAGCGTTCCGCCTCGCTCTCCGTCCACATCTCTTTGGTATTGCGCCCCAGTCCACCTGTAAACAACACTTTTGGCGCGTAACCAGCGTGGTACAGGTCCGCGGCACGCTGGGCAATATCCTCGTTGTAACAGCCAAACCCTACAATACAGTCCGCTTTACACAGGGGCATATCTAACCGCATATAGTCCCAGAGGACTTTGCTGGCTTCATAGACAACAGCATCCATAGTCGTCTTACTGCCCCAACAGGCCCTCAATCATCTTATCCACCATGATGAGGCAACGGGGCAGATGGAAGGGACCCTTGAAGGTAGAACCCTTGGTGCTGGGCATAGTGGGCAGACCGTCACGGCGCAGATAGCCATACCATTCGCCGTATTCAGGGTCAGAGAAGTGCTTCTGGCAGTAATCCAGCGTGGTGTAGAACCAGTCGAGGTACTTCTCCTCCTTGGTATCGCGGTACAGCATCATAGAGGCAATGAGAATCTCGTTGTGGGGCCACCACAGCTTCATATCGTGCTCATAGGCCTCGGGGGGCTTGCCCAAGCAGTCCACAAAGTACAGCAGTCCGCCGTACTCCTTATCCCAGCCTGCTTCGATAGCCCAGTCAAAAATCTCTGCCGCCTTGGGGACAAGAGAGGTGTCGCCTGTGCGCTTTGCGTGTTCGAGCATAAACCAGACACCCTCGATATCATGGCCAGGATTGACGATACGACCCTCGGTGAAGTTCAGTCTGGGCGTACCATCCACGGCAACATTTTCGAGCAGACACTTCATATCGGGCTTCACAAAGTATGTAAAGATTTCATCGACGCACTGCTGGGCACGCTCCTCATACTCCGCCTTGTTCTCAGGGTCAACACGCAGGAGAATCCCGATAACATTGAGGATAATCATGGGCAGACCGAAACTGCGACCCGTACGGGTTTCGGGAATCGTTTTGGGACCCATCCCAACGGGGTCCTTTGCGCCGTGTGCCAAATCCCAATACAGGTTATAAGCGCGTCTAGCGCGTTCCAGATAAATTTTCTCACCTGTAATGCCGTAATACTCGGCATTGGCACTGGCATAGAACGCCTCGGAGTAGTAGTAGCGACGCTGGCGCAGGGGCTGACCGTCCTCGGTGACGGTGAAGTACATACGGTCGCCTGCCTCGTGGTTGATGCAGTACTTCTCCATAAAGTCCAGACAACTCTTGCTGGCATCCAGCCACTCCTGCTTCACACCATACACATGGCACAGGTGGGCGAACATCCAACCACAGCGACCCTGCATCCACACGCTCTTATCGGTGGAGTAAATTTCACCAGTACGGTCGAGACAGGTATACACACCGCCATACTTCTTGTCCATACCCTTTTCCAGCCAGAAAGTAACACAGCGGTCAAGCTCTGCACTCACCCACTGTTTTGCTTCCAACAACTTTACCTTGTCCATTGGAAACGACCTCCTTAAATTAAATTACAAAAGTATCGTACCACATTTGTCACCTCATTTCAATAAAAGAAACAGGATAAAAGTAAAAAATGCTGACATTCTTTTTCCCCTATGCTATAATGGTCCTATATTTCACAGAAAGGACATTCTGTTGCTATGAAAAAACACATTGTTTGTTTTGGAGATTCCAACACCCACGGCTACTGTGCCGAACCTACGGACTGTGCAGACGGTGGCGACCGTTTTAATGAAACCGAACGGTGGACCTGTCTGCTTCAACAGGCACTGGGCGAGGACTATCTGGTTCTGGAAGAAGGGTTGAGTGGGCGCACCACTGTCTTTCAGGACCCCCTGCACGAGAGTATGTCTGGCTTAGATGCCATCTACTCCTGTCTGATGAGCCATGAAAAGGTGGATTTGCTCATCATCATGCTCGGCACAAACGACACCAAGGAGCGTTTTTCCGTTAATTCCGCCTGTATCGCCATCGGCATGGAGCGACTGGTCCAGAAAGCCAAGAGCATTGACGCATGGCGGAACGGCAACCCCAACATTTTGGTCATCGCACCGCCCCACATCGGCGAGGGGTTATATCGCATTCCAGAGGGCGATGCCATGGGCAACGGCTGTCCCGAAAAATCCAGAGAACTCGCCCCCCGATACAAGGCACTCTGTGCGCGTCAGGGTTGTGCCTTTTTGGATGCCGAGGGCATTGCCGAATTTAACAATCACGATTGTATGCACCTCACGCGCCGTGGACACCGCGCACTGGCGGACAAGCTCGCCACCATTGTGCCAGAATTGGTGAAGGCGTGAATAAATTTTTCAGCCGAGAGAACTGGCTTTGGAATCCCTTTTCCATTGCCGCCGATATGTTTCTCCTCAGTTGTCTGTGGGTAGTATGTTCCGTTCCCCTGTTGACAGTCGGTGCTTCTACCACCGCCCTCTACGACTGCGCCGCGCGCTGTATTCGTGGTGGGGACGAAAAAATGTTTGCACGGTTTTTCCGCACCTTTCGGCGCGAACTGGTCGCTTCTATCCCCAGTCTGCTCCTCTGGTGCAGTGTGGTAGTCGGTGGATATCTGGCGATTCGCGCCTACGGAAACACCGTCTCTGTGACCGATACCGCCGTGGCACTGACCACTGCCATGTTACTTCTCCTAGTCGTCGTGGTTGGTATGGCGGTATGGGTCTTCCCTCTCCTGTCGCGCTTCACTTTTTCGTTTGCACAACTCAACAGCACAGCTGTACGACTCTCCCTGCTCCACCTGCCACGCACCATGGCACTCGGCATCGTAACCGTGGTAGCAGGATTTGTATGCGCCCAGTTCATCGCCCCCCTCTTTTTCCTCCCTGCTATCTTGGCATGGGTTTGGACGCTGTTGCTCGAGGGGGTATTCCGAAAATACGAGAATATCGATAACTAAAACGAATGATGAAAACTATCGCGATTATTGAAGATGATATTTGCATTGGAGATATGCTGACAGAGGTTTTAACGCAGGAGGGCTATGCGGTCCTCCGTGCCTACTCTGGCACCGAAGCGTTATATCTTCTCTCCCAGAAGAAGCCAGATTTAATTTTACTGGACTTAATGCTCCCAGGTCTGTCTGGAGAGGAGGTTCTGTCACATATTCCAAATATCCCCGTGATTATTCTCAGCGCAAAAGTGGATGTACAGGACAAGGTACAGTTGCTATTAAATGGTGCGGCAGATTACATCACCAAACCATTTGCGATAAAGGAACTTTTAGCACGCATCGTTGTCCAACTACGCAAATCAGAATGGCGCCACGACAGCGCGACCCTTTCCATTGGCGACCTATCGTTGGACATGGTATCCTTAACTCTTACCGTTCAAGGTGAGCCTGTCAAGCTGACGCGGACAGAGTATGCCATTCTAAAGTTGCTCATGCAGAATCCCAACCAAGTACTCGCTAAGAGTGTCCTTTTGGAGCGCATTAGCATGGACACCCCCGACTGTACCGAGCGTTCTCTTAAACAGCATATCAGCAACCTGCGCAAAAAATTACAGGATGTCAGCGGTGTTGACTACATCGAAACTGTATGGGGGATTGGGTTCAAACTGGCGGAACCAAAATCTTGACAAAATCTTGCCGTTTTTCTTGACCGCTTTCTTGACATTTGGTTGCTATCCTACCTACACCAAAGGAGGAAAACGGTATGGATTACATTTTAGAAACCCACCAATTAACGAAACAATACAAGAACTTTCGCGCCTTGAACGGTCTGACCATGCACATTCCTAAGGGGTCTATCTATGGATTTGTGGGAAAAAACGGTGCAGGCAAAACTACACTCATCCGCCTTATCTGTGGATTGCAAGAGCCGACCAGTGGTAGCTACACCCTTTATGGAACGAAAAACAACAGCCCCAAAATCTATCGGGCACGCCGTCGCATGGGTGCTGTGGTAGAAACCCCTGCCATCTATCTGGATATGACAGCGGTTGATAACCTGAAACAACAGTGTCTCATTTTGGGACTCCCCTCCTACGACTCTATTCCCGAAGTGTTGCAACTGGTCGGATTAGAGAATACAGGTACCAAGAAAGCCAAGCATTTTTCGCTCGGTATGAAACAGCGACTGGGGATTGCCGTTGCCCTGATGGGCAATCCCGACTTCTTGGTACTGGATGAGCCGACAAACGGACTGGACCCACAGGGTATCATTGAAATACGCGAGTTAATTCTAAAACTCAACCGTGAATATCAGATTACCGTATTGATTTCCAGTCATATTCTGGACGAACTTTCCCGTCTTGCCACGCACTACGGTTTCATCGACAAGGGCTATCTGGTAAATGAAATCAGTGCCGCCGAATTGGAAAAACTATGCCGAAAATGTACGCGTCTTACGGTGACAGACATGAAAGCACTTATCCGCGTATTGGATACCAACGGTTTGCCCTATGAGGTTCTTTCCGACAATACCGCCAATATCTATGCAAAAATCAAACCATCACAATTGGCACTGGTTCTCGCGAAAGAAAACTGTGAAATCATCACCATACACGAACAGGATGAAAGTCTGGAGAGTTACTTCATCAATCTCATTGGGGGTGACCAACATGACTAAATTGCTCCGTGCGTGTATACGCCGATATACCCATACTGCGATATTCTGGGTCGCTACCGTGCTTACCCTTGGCATCGGCATCAGCATCGCCCATAGTGCAAGAATGACTTACTACGATGATGCTATGGTAATCACACAAATGGTTATCCATGCTATCATGGTTTCCTGGGTTGTAGGCAAGGAATTTAGAGAAGGTATCTTCCGAAACAAGGTCATTATCGGTCATAGCAAGAGGGACATTTTTCTAGCAGAACTCCTATCAGGGGTTGGAATTTCCTTTGTCCTGTATTTCCTATGTGCCACTCTTTTTCTTGTCTTTAACGCATATGAAATTCCACTACTCCCAACTTCCCTCATTGTAAATATTTTTGTTGATTACATTTTGCTCAATATATGCCTGTCCGCCATCTTTGTCACTATCAGTTGCCTATTCTCTCATCAGGCAACAATCGCCATTGTCAACATCGTTTGTGTGCTTCTCATGGTCGTCGGCAGTCAGCGTCTGTATGCAGATTTATCCCAACCACAACACTATGAATACTATGAAACGGTGAACTCAGAATGGATTGATGAGAAGGGAAATATCCGCTATAAGCAAGAAAAAATTGAAGGGTCTGAATATTTGGTTGATAACCCAACTTATATTGGCGGGATCAAGCGTGATATTTACGAAACGGTGTACCATTTTTCTCCGTATGGACATATTATCGAATTTGTGCATTTCAACATGGATTGGCATGGTTATGACTATGTTCGGAATGTCCTCGCTACTGATATTGGCATGACCGGAGAAGATGCGTGGGAAATGATAATCAGCGATAATGTGATTACAGAGGAAACGCTTGCTACATTCACTGCTAATATGCGATATTCCTGTGTCCTGTTGATAACTACCAGTGCAGTGGGATATTTATGTTTCCGTAGGAAAGAGTTGAAATAGCACTAGGTGGCCAACATGATGAAATTGCTTCGTGCAAATTTTTCTCGTCTTATCCAGAACAGACTCTTTTTCCTTGTTCTGCTGTTGATGGTTGCTGTGCCTCTGTACGCTGTCGGTATGCGTTATGTAGTAGCACCAGAAACTGCATGGGAAACGGCGGACGGATTGTGGTTCACAGGTGGTATGTATATGTCAGTCGTCGCATCGGTGTTTATCAGCTTGTTCATCGGCGCAGAATTTAGCGACGGAACTATCCGAAACAAGTTGACGGCAGGACATACCAGAAGCGCGATTTATTTTTCAAACCTAATCACCTGTTCTACAGTATCCCTTTTTTACCATATTGTATTTATTGCCGTACTATTTGGAGCAGGTTCCCTCTTACTACAATCATGGACAACCGCAGTATATACGCGCATACTTTTGACAGCTCTGAGTCTGGTGACATTGACACTCCCCATGCCTAAAGGCAGGGGATTCTCGGTTCGCTGACCGTAGCCTGCACTTGCGAGGTCTTACATGGTCTCCCCGAGCGTATGGGTTCGGGTGTGTCCCACCCTACCATATTATTCTAGCTACGCTAACAGG
>JAZOVU010000048.1:0-4042 GCA_045658885.1 Candidatus Pelethomonas sp.
ATAAAAACTCGGTTTGGATTTTTTCTTCGACTTGAATCTCGGAAAGGATGATACACCTTTGAAAAACTTCTTGTACGCATCACAGGCATCCTTGACTGCCTGTTTTGCGATATTGTTACTGTAATCGTTCAGCCAACGGAAATCATCCGTCTGTTTCAACTGCGTCAGAAGCTTACGAATCTCATGGTCGGACAGGAACTTCCCGCCAGATTCGTAATTTTTCTGCTGACAGGAAAGTGTCCAGTTGTAGATAAATCGGGCTACACCTGCACTTTGGTACAACTTTGTTTGTTGCTTATTATTCGGGCAGAGCATGACTTTATATGTCTTTATCATATTATAATTTATATTTAACAGTTAATTGTCTCCCTTCAAAGTTCGGGTGGATACCCGTTTACTCTTTAGACGAAGTGCCATGAAAAAAAGTTCCACAGTTTTGAAAAATTTAGGAAAATTGCCGTTGCCATGCCCGCACGGACACCAGACAAACGGCGGTACCAGCCGTACCGATGACCGCCCAGAGCAAAATGGTATTGCTCCAACCGATGATTTCCGACAGCACGGCAATTCCGTAGGTGGAGAGGGCACTGCCGATATAGGTACAGGAGTTGAGAACACCCGAAACCGTGGCGACATTGCCGTATTTACGGAAGAATGAGGGGATGATACTCGTCTGCATGAGGTTGACACCGTGCATCGCACCTGTCAGCAGGGCGGAGCAGAGGACGGACAACATCGCCACATTGCCGTTGAGGAGCCACAGAGCGACGGCAGACACCGTGCCGACACCAAAAATCACACCTGCACACAGGAGTGGGTTGGAAAACCGCTTGCGATAGAGGGAGGATGTCACCTGTAGACTGGCGATACCGAACAGTGGCAAAATCACACCGCTGAGAATAGCGGTCTGATTGCTGAGGGAATAGGTCTGTGCAATGTAGGATGGCATCCAAGTGGTGACACCGTCACGCAACATCCCCTGTAGCACGATGGTCAACATCACGCACAGCATCAGAGGGGAGAGCAGGATACGACCACCACTTCTTCTGCGTGGTATCGCCCCTGCTTGCCCTGCTTTATTACTGGGGGACACATCTTGACAGTAGCGCGTCCAGACAAAGAGCATAGTTGCACCGCATAGGGCAGAAAACAGAAACACGCATCGCCACCCAGCGAGAGAAATGAGGACAGGGGAGAGGAGATAAATGACAATCGTACCGCAGGAACTGCCCCACGATACACGCACCACTAAGCGGTCATACTCCTCGGCGGAGAGCTGGGCAATCATCAATCGGACCATCGGCGGCCAGAGAAAGGCCTGGGCAAAGCCGTTCAAACTCCAGACCAACAACATCTGTGTGTGGGTAGCACACAGGGGAATGAGGGTATTCATCACCGTGGTTGCGCCCAGTCCGTAGGCGACCAGTTTCTTGGGGGAGAAGCGGTCCCCACACAGACCGCTGACAATCTGTCCCAGTCCGTAAGTAATGAAGCTACCTGTCAACGACAGGGCAAGCTCGCTTCGCGCCAGACCCGTTGCCGTCACCATCTCGGCAATGATTGCGCCGTAGTTGATGCGTGTGATGTAGCTGACCATGTAGGTCAGGGCAAAGAACCACGCGAGCGCAGTACTCTCTTTTCTTGTTTGTAGTGTCATGGCAACAGACTCTTTCCCTCCCACGCGCGGTCGGGCGCAACCGCCAACAGCTGTGCTACCGTGGGAGCGATATCCAGAATACTTGCGTTTTCCAAGGTGCTGTTCGGGGCAAACCGTTCACCACGAATGATGAGGGGAATGGTCATATCCTCGGGGCAGTCTGTGCCGTGGATGCGGTCGTGGCCACCGTGGTCGGCAAGGAGAATCACGGTATAGTCGTCGGGGAGCTTGTCCAAAACGCGCGCAATCTCGTCCCATGCACCGTCAACAGCAGACAGATATTCTGCCCCCATCCAACCGAATCGGTGTCCTGTTTCGTCGGGGTTGCCGAGATACAGGAAGGTGAAATCGGGGTTCTGTTCGGTCAAATAGGCAATGGCGGCATCTGTTACACGGTGGTCAGTTTCTGCATAGGTGCTGTTCGCGCCACTACAGAAGAAGGAGTAGTCCAAGCTACCGGGGCGCGTCAAATCACGCAGTTGTTCCCAGTCATAGAAAATGGCACATTTCTTGTCGTATCGTGCCAACTGTTCACACAGCCCCGTGATGGGTCTGACCTGCGGTGCAAAAGTATTGGTGGTTGTTCCGTGGCGAGAGGGGGCGACACTGTGGAACATGGACATATGGCAGGGTAGGGTCACAGAGGGCATGACGGTGGTTGCCGTCATCGTAGAGGCGGAGGACGCAATCAAGTTTCGCGCTACCTTGTTCTCTGTGATGGCGTCGGGACGCATACCGTCCACAAGAATCAGTAGAACTTTCATTTCTTTCTCTCCTACTTTCTATGTATCTTATTTTGTATCGGGGGTCTTGTCTTGGACCGTGCGGATGGCGGTGAAAACATCGTCCAGATAGGGGTTCGGGACAAAAGTACCATCGGCGTGCATGGCGCGAATGGTAGCTTCATCCGCATACATTTTATCACAGGTTTCGCCCTCCTGTAGGACAACATCCTCCAACGAAAAATCCTGTTGGAACAGCCAGTAGTCGCTGAAATAGTTTTCACCCTTGCGTGTGAACAGAAGTGTGCCACATTCTGGACGCAGGACAAGGCCTGTTTCCTCGCGTACTTCGCGCATGGCAGCGGTCAGACTATCATCGCCTGCCAGCGCAGAACCGCCTGTCGTTTCCCACAGCAGGGGAAAGCCCTTGTTGGGACTGCGCTTGGTCAACAGGAATTGACCTTCGCTGTTCTGTATCCAGATAAACACGACCAGATGATAGACACCACTCTCCAGCGCGTCACCGCGCCGTTGCAGACGGCCTGTTAAAATGCGGTTCTCGTCATAGACATCCCACAGCTCATCCGCCGTGGAGTTGAGGTTGAGCCACGCCTGCACACGGTGGTAGAGGTCGCGCTGGATAAGGGGATAGGTTAGGTTGTGGGGCAGAGCGTCAAATAGGCGAACCTCTCCGATTTCCATGGCATCGTCTAATGCGCCAAGTTCCGTAATCTGCGCCAAAAAGAGTGCGCCGTAGGTCGTAACGCCGTCTTGGGTCACACCGTAGGTGGCGATATACTGCAACTGCGCCTGTACCGCGCCCGTTTCCTCCTGTAACTCGCGCCGTGCGGTGGCATCGATGGCTTCGCCCGCTTCGCGGTGTCCCCCAGGAATTTCCCAAGTGTCGCGTGCCTTATGGCGACAGAAGACCCACTGATTTTGATATCTGGCGGCAATGACCGCAAATTTTAGCAGGTGGTCATCAATGTCCTGCTTTTTATGAAAAGTAACTGTTAGCATACAATCCGAGTCCTTTCGTAGGTCAGTTACCCCCATGATACCATATTTTTTCTGTTTTGCACAGAAGATACGCATAGATTTTTTATATTTTGGGGCAATCTCTATTTGACAATTGGAAAAAAATCTGTATAATAGAATACGCTGTTAGTAACCGGGTGTAGCGCAGTTGGTAGCGCGCCTGCTTTGGGAGCAGGATGCCGGGAGTTCGAGTCTCCCCACTCGGACCATCTCCGTGGTGATGTGATCATTCACTACGGAGATTTTTTATTGGCAATAGGCGATAGTATTAGAATGATATCCATCATTACACCTCAGTTTATATGATACTCTGTAACAATACTTGGCTCCACAGCGACCTTGAAACAGTCACCGTGGAGCCAGTTTAGTTTTATTTTTGTGCTATTTCACACAACGCACACCAGACTTGCGTTGAGGAACAGCAACCTTACCATCCGTGCCGTAAAGCCCCTGTCTTTAGACATGGGGATATAAGGCACACATTATTCCCTCGTAAAAGAGGGTAACAGGTTGCAATAGATAGCGAAAAATGCTATACTATACCCATAGAAAATCAAACAATATATGAGATTGTGAGGTGAGAAAGTGGAATATTCTTATCAATTTCGGATATATCCGAACATAG
>JAZOVU010000049.1:0-3711 GCA_045658885.1 Candidatus Pelethomonas sp.
ATATATTGTTTGATTTTCTATGGGTATAGTATAGCATTTTTCGCTCCCTATTGCAACTTGTTACCCTCTTTTACGAGGGAATAATGTGTGCCTTATATCCCCATGTCTAAAGCCAGGGGCTTTACGGCACGGATGGTAAAGGGGTGTCGCGCTGTGCGACACCCCCGATTTTTGTTTTTCTTTAATCCAGAATATATACGGTGCAGTTGCGGACACCGAACTGGATGCACTCCTCGATGGAATTCATATACAGGTCAACGCGCTCACCGCGTACGCCAGTATCCTCAGCAATCGCAAAACCATAGACGCAGTATCCGTCATTGGAAACAATATAGAGCTTGGTACCCAGAGGAATAACACGGCGGTCCACTGCGACAACACCCCAGTGGACAGTCGTACCAGAGGCGGTGACAGTGCTCAGGCCAGGCTCGTTGCAGTTGTAGGCGGTGGCTTTCATGTTGCGAACGGCATTGAAAGTGAGAACCTGCCCATTTTCCAGTGTGATAGTACCAGTGCCATCCTCATTGGTTGCGATGGAGGCAACAGGGTCGTTGTTATGGGCGAAGTTGGGAATCGTACCCTTCTCAATAATGGCGGTGACAGGCTCCGTATCCGTCATTTCGATTAACTGACGGCCTGTTTCCACACCATCCTGGTACACGACTTCGTATACCTCGCTGTGGATGCCATCGCTACCAGCCTGAATGACTTCCTCGTACCAGTCAGGTCTGTCGTCGTTGTAGCGATACACGACTTCATGCTCAGTGACGGTGTTCAGATGCTCATAGAACACGAACTCAGAAGCAATTTCGATGGACAGTGTATTTTCGCCGAAAGCCAGTGCAACCATCTCCAGAGGGCTGGTGTGGATGCCCATGCGCTCCAGCAGTTCGCGAACGGTTTCATCGAAAGACTGCGTGGTAATCGTTTCACCGTTGTAGGAGATGGTGACGGTCATACCAGCACGCAGAAGTAAATCATTTCCACTTTCGTGTGCAATCAGCTCGGCATTGGCATCGGTCAAAAAGACATCGACACTGGGATGGTCAACGGAAATGTAAGAATCGTTGGTCATCAGGTACATAGCACTTGCCTTGTTTTGCTGTGTAGTGGGGAACAGTGCGAGTGCGGTCAGAGACAGGATGCAAACCACGGCAATGAGGAGCAGACGCTTTGCGCGCTTGGTGGCGGCCTTAATCCATTCAAACATAGCAGGGGAACCTCCTTAGGTATGTGCAGTTACTGATAGCATATGCAACTGCTTTGTAACTTTTGTTACTTTTTTAGAACATTGCGTATTATACCGAAAAGCTCTGGAATTGTCAAGTGTTCCAATACAATTGTGACACAAAAAGAGAAAAGTAGATGAAAAATTTGCAATATTTTGTGAAAGACTTTC
The DNA here is from genome assembly GCA_045658885.1 of Candidatus Pelethomonas sp. Classification (GTDB taxonomy): domain Bacteria; phylum Bacillota; class Clostridia; order Oscillospirales; family Oscillospiraceae; genus Pelethomonas. The sequence continues at coordinate 1,400 of JAZOVU010000049.1, forward strand.
CAAAATTTTGGGGAGTGGTAACAAAAATGATTACAAAAGTAACAGAGAAAGACGAAAAAATCGAGGCTGTTGTGTAGGACAACAACCTCGTCAGATAGTATTTTTGTAGATATTGTTTAGGGGTCGCTGTAGCGTGGAAGGTCTACCGTTATCGGTTCGTGACCCGTGTGTGGCAGGAAACGCTGGAGGATATCGGCGGTTTTCATTCGCAGTGTGCCATTGTTCCGACAGGGGTGGCAACAGAAATAGTCTTGCTCCTTGGTTTCGCGGTCCATCACCAACTGGACACGGTGTTCCGTGTCAAACAACAGGGAGAGAATGGAGGCGGAACCAGGCTGTACATGGAGTAATTCCTCCATAGCATCCGCAGAGGCGAAGCTCAGACGGGAGGAACCAATCTGGTGGGACAAATCTTTGGTAAAGAACGGCTTGTCACCAGGCATCGTCAAGAGGTAGAAATTTGTTTTCTGGCGGTTGCACAGGACGAGATTCTTGCAGACATCTGCACCCAGAACTGCACCGATGGCAACGCAGTCCTCCATCGTATCGGCAGTGTCGTGTTCGACACGCACAAAGTCAATGGAGAGTTCACGCAGGGAAGAAAATACTGCCTGCTGGGTTTCATTCAATCCTTCCGTGGGGAAATCCGTATAAATAGATGAAATATGCATCATGCTCTCTCTTTTCTGGTGGTGTATCGTTATCGGGTCAGCGCATCGGCAACGCTGACGATATTTCCTGCGCCGACCGTCAGAATGAGGTCGCCAGGCTGGGCAATACGGCGCAATTGCTCCGCGACTTCCTCTAAGGTGGGGCAGAAGATGGCGTTGGGAATCTCTTGGGCGAGGTCACGGGAGGAGATGCCAATGGTGTTCTGTTCACGGGCGGCGAAGATTTCCGCCAAAATGACTTGGTCCACACTTTTGAGCTGTTCAACAAAGTCGTGGAACAGGGCCTTGGTTCTGGTGTAGGTGTGGGGCTGGAAGGCACAGACAATGCGCTCGTAGCCGAAAGATTTCGCCATCGAGAACAGGGCATGGAGTTCACTGGGGTGGTGGGAGTAGTCGTCATACAGCTTTGCGCCGTTTACCTCGCCACGGTACTCAAAACGGCGGCCTGCCCCTGTGAAGGACTCCAGACCTTCCTTGACGGCACTGCCGTCGATACCCAATAGATAGGCGCTAGAGGCGGCGGCGAGGGCATTGGACACACTGTGCATCCCACCAACTTTGAGGGTGAGATGGGTATACCAGTTACCATTCACAACAACATCGAAGGACGGCATACCGTGTTCCCACACCAGATTTTCGGCGCGGAGATTTGCTTCTTGGTTAATGCCGAAAGTAAACACAGGCAGACCTGCGAGGGCATCCATCGTATTTTCATCATCGGCATTGCAGACAATATGACCATTCTGTTCCGCCAGTTTTGCAAAACGGCGGAAGGATGCTTTAATGTCATCGAGGTCTTTGAAGAAGTCGAGATGGTCGGCTTCCACATTCAGCACCACCGCGATGGTCGGGAAAAAGTGGTGGAAGCTGTTACAGTATTCACAGGATTCGAGAATAATGGTGTTTCCGTTGCCCACGCGGTAATCACTGCGGATAAGGGGCAAGGTTCCGCCAATCATCACAGTAGGGTCAGTCTGTGCCGCCATAAAAATGTGTGTGGTCATAGAGGTGGTAGAAGTTTTGCCGTGTGTACCTGCGATACAGACCGCATTTTCATAGCGTTGCATAATCGCGCCCCAAGCCTGTGCGCGCTCAAAAACGGGAATCCCTGCCTCGTGTGCGGCGGCAATTTCGGGGTTGCTGTCACCAGCGGCGGCGGTACGGATGATACAGTCTGCGCCGTGGATATTTTCGGCCTTTTGTGCGCCGATGTGGATGGTAATGCCCAACTCACGCAGGTGCTTGGTCTTTGCACTCTCCTGCCAGTCGGAACCAGTGATGGTCATGCCATTCTGGTGCAGTACCTCTGCCAGAGAGGACATGGAAACACCGCCAATCCCAACCATATGGGCATGACGGCCAGGGGTAATATACTGTTGCATCTGTGTTTCAATCTGTGTCATGGGGAAAACTCCGTTACTGAAAACTTATAAAAAGTTATAAACCTCATCAAAGAGCTAACTTTTCCGTTTCATTCCTTCTTCGCTGTGTCCGCTTTTGCCGAAGCTACTTGCGTTTGTGTGACACTCCAAAGGCGTAAATTCCCGACTAACACATCGGTACATATCTACTGCATTTGTTTTCGCTATGCAATAGACTCCCCGTATCGTTTCAGATTCACACTCGCCTGCACATCTCGGT
>JAZOVU010000050.1:0-54588 GCA_045658885.1 Candidatus Pelethomonas sp.
TGCCATTTGTAGTAGGTCTGCTCACACACTCCGTTTTCTTTGCACCAATCCTTGACCTTCTGACCGCTGTTGCGGCACGCAGAGATCCGTCCTGCCCACAGCGTCAGTTTGTTCTGACCATTCATAGTTTGTAAATTCTTGCTTATGAAAATACCCCCGTTTCTCGGATACTACACGCTAGTCGCGTATACTTTCCGCTAATATACGGTGTATTATTTCATATCAGTGAGTTTACTACAAGTCACCGTTAGTTTTGACGCTTACGATGCTTTTCTTAGTCTCTGAAGTACAAATCTCTGGTGTAGACCTTATCCAGTGCGTCTGCGATATCCTCACTGTAGCGATTGGCGATGATAACATCGCTCATCTGCTTGAACTCGTCCAAATCACGAACCACGCGACTGTTGAAGAAGTTGTCCTCCTTCATGGTCGGCTCATAAATCACGACCTCGATGCCCTTTGCCTTGATGCGCTTCATAACACCTTGGATAGAGGACTGGCGGAAGTTATCACTGCCCGCCTTCATCGTCAGACGGTACACACCGACAATCTTCGGCTTCTTGGCAATGATTTGGTCGGCAATAAAGTCCTTGCGCGTACTATTGGCGGACACGATGGCGGAGATAATATTCTGCGGAACATCGCTGTAGTTTGCCAACAGCTGCTTGGTGTCCTTGGGCAGACAGTAGCCACCGTAGCCGAAGGAGGGGTTGTTGTAATGGCTGCCGATTCTGGGGTCAAGGCCGACACCCTCAATGATGGACTTGGTATCCAACCCTCTGACCGCGGCATAAGTATCCAGTTCATTAAAGAAGCTGACGCGCAAAGCGAGATAAGTATTGGCAAACAGCTTGACTGCCTCTGCCTCCGTGGGGTTCATATAGCGAACCTCGATATTCTCCTTGATGGCACCCTGCTGGAGCAAACCAGCGAAGGTTTCCGCCGCCTTGTGCAGTCTTGCGTTTTTCACAGGCACACCGACGATAATACGGCTGGGGTAGAGATTATCGTACAGTGCCTGTCCCTCGCGCAGAAACTCAGGGCTGAACAGGAGATTGTCGCAGCAGAAGTCCTCGCGTGCCTTCTCCGTAAAGCCAACGGGAACGGTGGACTTCACAATCATAATGGCATCGGGATTGACGGCGATGACCTGCTCAATGACGGACTCCACACTGGAGGTATCGAAGTAGTTCTTGCTGGGGTCGTAGTTGGTGGGGGTGGAGATGATGACGAGCTCTGCATCGCGGTATGCAGATACGCCATCCGTCGTGGCGGTCAGATGCAGTTCTTTGGTCGCCAGATACTCCTCAATCTCCTTATCCACAATGGGGGACTTTTTGTTGTTGAGCATCTCGACCTTTTCAGGGATGATGTCAACGGCAGTAACTTGATTGTGCTGTGCCAACAAAATGGCCATAGACAGACCGACATAGCCGGTTCCTGCAACTGCGATTTTCATTGTAATGTACACCTTTCTTTTTATGATGCTCGTGTACAGTCCCTACGAGTGCTTCTCCATGGCAACTGACATCATTTTGAGCGATTCACGCTCCCTTGTAAACAGGGGAGGCTTTTTTATGCGCGACTTAAATCTGATAAAACACCTTGTACCACTCCGCAAACTTGCGCAGTCCCTCGCGCAGCGAGGTGGAGGGCTTGAAGCCAAAATCTCGCTCTAAGGCAGAAGTATCGGCATAGGTGATGGGCACATCACCGGGCTGCATCGGCACAAGTTTCTTGTGCGCCTCGAAGTCGTAATCCGCGGGCAGAACTTCCGCGCGAATCAACTCCTCCTGCAAGATGGTGACGAAGTCGAGCAGATTTTCGGGGTTGTTGTTGCCGATATTGTACACGGCATACGGTGGGAGCGGCAGACCGTCCTCCCCTGTCTTTTTCTCTGGCGCGCGCTGCATCACACGCTTTACACCTTCTACGATGTCGTCCACATAGGTGAAGTCGCGCTTGCAGTTGCCGTAGTTGAAAATCTCAATGGTCTGCCCTTTTAGCAGTTTGTTGGTGAAACCGAAGTATGCCATGTCGGGACGACCAGCGGGACCGTAGACCGTGAAGAAGCGCAGACCTGTGGAGGGAATGTTGTAGAGCTTGGAATAGGCGTGCGCCAACAGCTCGTTGGACTTCTTGGTCGCCGCGTATAGAGAAACGGGGTTGTCCACCTTGTCGTCCGTGGAATACGGAATCTTCGTATTACTGCCATAGGCAGAGGAACTGGACGCATAGACCAGATGCTCCACGGGGTGGTCGGTATTCATCGTGGCACGGCAGGCCTCCAAAATGTTGTAGAAGCCGATGATGTTGCTCTCGGTGTACACATCGGGGTTGGTGATGGAGTAGCGAACACCCAACTATGCAACAAGGTTTACAACTATATTGAATTGGTAAGATTTATGCTTAGGGTTAGCCTTCTCCTACTCTCCCGTTATTGTACTATGTCGCTCTATCTTCTAAGCTCATGTACATAGGTTTAGGTTGCTCATGCAGTTCTACCAGCAGACCTTAAGGTCATACACCTTTAGGAGTAGCATATCAGTGGCTGCAATACCAGTATACATATCATAAGTCATCATTACATTTTCAAACCAATCTTTATCGAAGATGCCACGGTCATATACCAAAGAGTAGATAATCATGAACGCAAGCAACGCAACGCTTACAATTGCAATCAAGATGATGTTTCCAGCAATCGATTTCATGGATGCAACTGCCCTCGCTAACTGTTATCGTACGACGCAATGTTTTATATGTTATGTGAGATGACTATCATCACATTTCACTCCATTAATCTTTATGACTCGTGCTGGATTTCCAACTACAACAGCATTTTCGGGAACATCATGTACCACTACCGCTCCAGCTCCTATTTGTGCATGATTTCCCACTTTAACTGGGCCGATAATCACAGCATTACTCCCAACTAAAACACTGTTTCCAAGATGAGGCACAACAGGATTACCAGAGCGCCCACCAATGACTACACCTTTACCAATTGTGCAATTTTCGCCAATAACACACTCTCTATTAATTACAACGCCAAGTCCTCTATGAGGAAATTTTGTGCACGCGCCGATTTTTGTTCCAGGCATAATATCACATCCATATACAACTCTTAAGTAGTAGTGATAAAGCATCGCTACCCTTCTACGCTTGCGATTCATTTTGTTAATAATATCAATAACTTCCATAATTTGAACCTCTTATTATTTTCTGAGTAATGAAATCGCATAATTGATCGTCTTGCGTTCAAAAATAACACCTGCAAGAACAATTATAATACAAACGGCAAAACATGATATGCAAGCCATGCCAATCCATTGCAGATAATTTGTTGGAGTAAATGGAATAAAACGACCGCATATACAAGAAACCACCAGCATTAAAAAAACACTTATCAGCCTTAGGAAAGATATCTTATTAGACCTTTTTAGAATGACTTTATCTGCATAGAGGATAGAAACAATACATCTCCAAACCATCGCCAAGCCGGTGCCGATTAGTACGCCTTCTTTTCCCAAAAATATTGTCAACACCAAGCTTAAAACGATACATATAAATGTTTCTATAATTGCATATACTCTTGTCTCTTTAAAATGCCCTGCAATATTGATAAGAGAAGCACTCGGTAACTTTAATATGTAGATAGCTGATGAAAACACAAAAAGAGATGCAAAAAGAGGATAATGATACGAAATATCCGTATTTGCGGTATAGATAGACACAAACGAAAGAATAGTAATTGCAGTCACTGAATAAACAAAAGCCACCAAGGCAAAAAAGCCATACTCAATAATGTTATATAATCTATTCAGCCTATTTTCCTCACCTAAGGCTAATGCACTTCCCATAAAAGGTGTCACAGCTGTAGACAGATTTGAACATATTGACTGTAACCCAGAAAACACAATATTGTAAACAGCAAATATACTTGCAGCTCGCAAATCAACAAGCACAGATAAAATTACCGCTTGACTGCCTGCAACAATAACGCCAGATAGTTGGTGAATCATCGCATCGTTTCTTTTGCTAATGGCATCATTAATTGGCGGTGTTTCTCTGTAATTTTTTAGCTCTGGGTATCTTTTTTTAACATAAGCACTCAAAAAAATACCCCTGACCATATATATAAAGGAAATAGCAAATTCTACAAGCAGAATCCCCATTCCGAGTTTCAGCATTACTATTGCGAGAAGAAAACCAATAAATAGGCTTGCCGCTTGGATTAACATGCAAGCATATACCTGTTGGTTAGCATATAACAATGCACGACATCTGCCAATTGCAAAAAACTCTGAAGCTCCAGAAAGACTCATTACAACGAGCAGAATAACCATTACTTTATAATCTATATCCGTCGATATAAATATCGGATAAAGCAATGCAACTGCAATTGTTAGCAAACAAAAGAGCAGACCATATTTATTAAACATATTGCCCGCAGCGTGTAACATACCCTTTATTCTTTCTGTATCCTTCTTCGCTACCGGCTCATATAAGGCTTGTGTTACTGCTGTTGCGATACCCGCACCAACTAAACTTATATAAGATACTATCGTCTTAGTTGTGGATACGAGTCCATTCATTTCCGAACCAAATCTTACAATTATCAGTCCAGGCAAAACTAAGTTGGTAATAACATTGACCAGCTGTGGCAATATACTGGCTAATATATTCTTTATTGCTTTATTCATTATCTCCGCTCACTTCTTGGTAAGAATATTATTTGTTTTTGAGTCCTTCTAGCGAAATCAATTCGCCAAGCTTCTGATCATATTCCTCTGGATTAATTCCTTCAAAACCAGATCCGTTTGTAAAAGTCATCTCCCCAAAATATACCTTGCCATCAACATTATACAAATCGACTCTTACATGTCTAAACCCTTTACATAACACGTTAACAACATGAACCATTTCCTCAAAATTAATCGGTTTCGTTACAGTTCCTGTATAATTTCCATAAGTCCATTGATTCCACGGTTGCAAATTCCATTCCATATCATATACATTTCTTTTATGGTTAGTATTCCTGTCAAAATCCATCCAGAAGTACTTACACTCACCATCAAAGCACAAGAACTTATAATCGTTCAGTTCACCGCGACTATCTGACATATAGTTTTCTACTATTATCTTCGGTTTGATCGGAGAGTAATGAATTTCATATTCTGTCCAAAAAGCATAGTCTAATTTCATCCACCTGCGTAATTGCTTCTTTATGTGCGAGATATCAGCTTCACTTTTATTTTTAACGATAATATTCCAACCAGATCCATGATTGGTTTTAATCACATATTTCTCCGGAAGATTGTCAAAATCAATTTCATCAACGGAATCGTATATTCCGAAGACAGGCATAAGATACCTTTCCCCTATCTTCTCCTTTATCCATTCTCGCACTTGAACCTTATCTGTCAACATAGACCGAAGGCTATTATCATCATATAATTTCAAAAATTGAATTTTCTCCGAATAAGAGCGTGGATTATCAATATCAATTGATTTCCCTGTGCACTTCATATAATCTCTCGAAATCACACTAGCATAGTTTTCGGGTTTTGTCTTAGATCTTCTCTTATATTTTAGATAGAAGTAATAATAGAAAATATCATCATAGACATTAGGAAAACTGGATTTTACCTTTCCTCCGACAAAATGCCTTAGCTTAGCAAATGCAATACCAACTCTCATCACTCATTCTGCTCCTTCGCTCGTTTTTCTTTTTAATGTATCTGAATAGATTTGAAATAACCGATCAGATTCACATACAATATCATATCCAGCCTCTCTAATCTCACGCCAATACTCACTTCTGTCACCTTTCACCAACCTTTGAGATATAACATCAGCCCACTCTTGGGGCGATTGGTCTAAAGATATTCGTTTCATTAACGGAGTAAGCTCTGTATCTTCCGGTACATTTGTTGAACCAAAACAACTTAAACCTGACGCCTGCGCCTCGATAAATACAATACCTAACCCTTCAAATTGCGATGGCAAGAAAAAGCAGTCCATGGCTGAGTACCATTCCTGAATATTTCTCTTTACACCCGGTAATATAACATATTCCTCCATTTCATTTTCGCGAATGAAACGTTGCATTTCTTCATACAGACTACCCTTTCCAATCCAAACGAAAACAAAATCATTTCTAATTTTTCTTAATTCTTTTATACATCTTAATGCAAACAATGGATTCTTTTGTATTTCCAATCGTCCTACACAACCTATTACAAATAACTCCGGAGATATGCCGAGTTCCTTTCGTTTGTTTTCTCTTGAATGCACGTCAAAACGGAACACATCAGCATCTATACAATTTCTCAATACTTGAAACTCTCTATTTCCAAAAGAAGATCTACCCGCAGTTGCAGAACATGCCAACAACGCATTGGATAATTTGCAACAAACTGGGTCGAAAACAATAGATACTAACCAACTTTTTGAGAAAGGGTTGGCCTTTGGGTTATGAGAATGATAAATTCTTACTGGAACACTACACTTGTTTGCGGCGTAGAGAAGGATTGCACCATACTCTCCAGGAACATTTACATGAACGATTGAATATTCATTCTTTCTAATTGTTGCACATAAATAGGCCAGCACATCCCTACTATACTTTTCGCCTTTAGGCCATACATATACATGTCCTCGCTCTTTGATTTTCTCTTTCCACGCACTCTCTTCGTCACTTATTACTAAAAAGTCGATATGCATTCCTTGCTTTATAGCCGCATCATAGTATTGCATTATGCAATTTGCAACACCATTTGTTGGACATAAATTATACGAAAAAACTAGCACTTTCTTCATCATAAGCAATTCCTTATCTAAAACGACAATCCTTCATCAATTTTGTGTGGCTTATTCCTACAGCTCACTATATACACCAACTAATTATTCTTCACATTAACTCGTGAAGTTTTTTGTTTTCCCTCAATCAGCAAAGAAAATACATACATCGGAACTATTGTAATAAAGAATCTAGAAAACAAAATGCAACAGTTATACATAACAGGAGTAATGATAAAATAAATAAAGCACATACAACGCGCATTATACAACAAAACCCCTTCTGATTTTTGCATCTTCTGATATGTTACAAATGCGTTTTTCACTAACAAACATTCAATTGCAGGAGCAAAAATGCCAACATAATAATACAATTGGGCAATACAAGGCAATATTTGAGAGTTAGTTCCGTTGACCTCCCACCATATTTGTGTAAGACTATGATTCTCTACAAGTCCAAATAACGTATTTCTAAACGGTATCACCGAATATACGTCATAAAATAAACTTGTTAGCTTACTATGTTCATTGCCAATATTAAAAATACTAGCAAAGTTACATACACCTGGCAAATAAGCCTGCAGATTTATCGAAATGTTTTGCATCATAGAGTTTCTACTTAATTCGATTGATAATTCTGTAACCATAAAAAATAGTACACAAACAATTGCTAATACACCCACTGATATCATCATCACAAATATCTTCTTTGATATACCTCCGGTATGTAATGATGTCAAAGCGATACATAGCGCACATATCAGGTTAAATGCATCTGAATTATTCATGAATAAGAACGGAACTATGATTAACAAGATATTTATGACTGTACATATCCCACTACGAAAATGCGCATTAATTATCCTCATTACATACACACAGAAAAAAGTATATGTTATTGGGAAGAGTATAACAAAGACTGTGTACAACACACCACCAGAAGTTGAACCGATACTAGTCGTTCTGATGTTTGCTCCTGAAAAAAGAGAAACGAAGTCATTCATATAGCTGGGATTAATTACAATTATTCCCGCACAGAACGCCATAAGAACCGCAAGCAACAACAAATCAGCACTATTTTTCTTAAACCTAACATGATGATCCACTTGAAAACAGGAATATCTGCTTGCGCAATATCTCGAAAATGACATCACAATGACCATTTCTAAGGTCATCAACACAATTGATTTGTTTATGTTATCAGCGTTCAAATATGCAAATATTCCTCTATAATCACCCAAATACATAAATAATGGAGTAAGTGAGTTTCGAAGAAAAAACAACCCACTCACAATTATAAAACATAGGTGCTTAAAGATTTCCGGTCTATTTCCGATTAGTAAAAATGTAAAAATGCCGTATACAAGTGGCAAAACCCAAAGAAAGCTATATAAAACAGGCTTGCTTGGATCATTCATAATCAAAATACTGCATATTATACTAAACGCTGCTTGTACAATATTAAAAATCGTTCCGAAGGATTTATCAAATCGCAAAACCATCAGCAATCCCCCTACTTTTTATTTTACCTTCAATTTTTTCTTTTTGAACTGATCAACAAATTTAGAAGGAATTAAACCTACTATAAGAGGTTTCACTACATATATAAAGCCTTTCGGCAATAACCCCAATGCTTTATAATTTTTATATCGTATTTTCGCTTCATCTCTTCTATATTCATATCTAATCTTGGGGTATGATTTTTCACCTCGATAGTAATATGTTAATCTGTCAGGAAGAACATACCCTTTTAATCCAGCAGCATACATTCTCATATGCATATCATAATCTTGTGATCTTCTTGTTTCCTTCGCTATTCTATACCCATCGACTTTTCTGAGTGCTTCCGCCCTATACATCATGCTTGGGTTTATAAAAATACTGTTTTTTAAAAAATCTTCTTTTTGGGGCGCATAGCCAACTTCCCAAGATGATTGTCCCCAAACTCCGTTCTCATCAAAATAGAAAATACCTGTCCCAACGAAATCAATTTCTGGATTTTTGGACAAAAATTCTACTTGTTTTTCAATTCTTTCAGGAACAGAATAATCGTCATCATCTATCTGTGCGATGAACTGTCCTTTTGCTATCTCTATACACCTATTTCTGCTATAGGCAGCCCTCATATTTTTTTCATTTTCTAATACAATGACAGAAGAACTTGAGTATTTTTTTAAAATCTCTACTGTATTATCTGTAGAACAGTCATCACAACATATTATTTCTATATTAGGATATGTTTGATTCCGAATAGAGTCTATGCACTTTTGAATTGATTCAGATGCATTATATGTAGGAATAATCACCGACACCAAAGGAAGATTATTCATTATTTACCTCCTGATAAATTATCACTTGTAATAATCTATACAATTCGATACGTATGATAAAAAGTTTCTTAGTTACCCAAGACATCAATATTGTAATTTATTTTGTAGTATTGACGGATATAGCTTTTTCACCTCACCCTTATTTTTCAACCCAAATACCTCATAGTCTCTTCAACGACCTTCTTCTTGTCAAACACGTCTTCCATGTGTCTGCGACCAGCCAAACCCATAGCTCGTCTCTCTGCAACGCTCTTCTCAGCCATCCGCCGCATAACCCTATACAAGCTATCAACATTCTTCGGTTCACATAACAAACCGCTCACCCCATCAATGACCGCTTCCATGCAACCGGGAATATTGCTGGTAATCACTGGACGACCAGAACTTGCGCATTCAAGGTTAGTATTCGCCATGCCTTCGTGGTAACTAGGAAGAACAAAACAATGGCAATTATCTATAAAAGGTCTAATATCAGACTGATAGCCATGGTACTTCAGCCAACCATCTTTTTCATACTGTTCCAGTCTATCCTTGTAGTTCTCTTCAAAGGGACCAACTACATCCAGAAAGCACTGCTTCCCTTCAACAACCAACTGTTTCATTGCTGCAAACAGCTCATCAATTCCTTTTTCCTTCATTACACGCCCAACAAAGAGGAATTTGATCTTTTCTTCATTGCTATCATTTCCTTGTGGATACGGCAGATAACAGTATGTATCAGTATTTACTCCCGCGCCATTAAGAACTACCGTCTGCTCTTTATCACAAACCTTGAACGACAACAGTTCATCCCTATTCGCGCCGTTCTCAAAAAAAATGACTTTTGCTTTCTTGAGTGCAAATTTATAAAGAGTAACAACAATAGTCCGAATCCAACCGGCATTCTCAAAGGCAGTACCAAGTCCTGTGATATTAACAGCATAGTTTTTCTTCGCAAGACATGCTGCAATACCACCGTAAATGTTGGGTTTTATTGTGTAGGTAATGACAAGATCAGGGTTAACTTCTTTCAGCATCTTCCGGTAACGATTGAACAAGCCCAGATCTGTTTTAGGATTTATTCCTCGCCTGTCCACGGGAGTATCCAAAAAAACACAACCTATTTTTTCCAAAGGTCGTACCAAGTCACCATCGGGAAGCGAAATATATACATCTTTCTCCTGCTGAAGAAGTTCTTCAATTAGCTCTTTTCTAAACTTATACAAACCTACATCATTATTTGCAAGAATTAGTATTTTCATTTGCTTCTCCTTGCTGGCACCCCAATATATGTACCAAATTCCGCTATACTTTTAATCACGGTGGCCCCCGCACCGATCATGCAACTAGCGCAGATATTAACATTATTGCTAACTGTCGCACCTGCGCCAATCCATGTATTATTCCCGATCGTTACTGTACCAGCTACATGAGCACCAACCGAAATATGCACAAAATCACCAATCTGACAATCATGGTCTACCGAGGAACAGGTGTTAATGATGCACCCTTGACCAATTTCTGTACCTGCATTAACAACTGCGCCTGCCATCACCACTGTACCAACTCCTATCGTTACATCGGACGCAACCACAGCAGAAGGATGAACTAACGAAACCACATGTATTCCAGATTCCATAAGTTGTGTCTGAATTTTATGACGAATTTTTGCATTACCGATAGCAACAATAAAATCGGCATCCTGATAAGTTAGCACTTCGCTGCTTCCGCCACCAACCAAATGTTTTCCACATAGTTTAATAGTTGGATTATCATCCAAAAAGACAATATCCGTGTACCCGTTCTTCTCTGCTATATCTGCGATTACCTTTCCATGGCCACTCGCCCCAATAATTACAATCTGCTGATTCATAAATTACTACTCTCCACCGCCGTTCCCATGAACTCTTCCATCGTCGCACTAGTTTCAGAAGATATCCCTTCGCGTTTTAAAACAGACATTGCCGTTTTCCAAATTATTTGTATATCGCCGCCAAAAGTGATACTGTTTACATATTCTACATCCAGTTTGAACTTTGCTTCCCAAGTAATTGCATTGCGTCCACTTACCTGAGCAAGTCCAGTCAGCCCTGGACGCACATCATGACGATGACGCTGTTCTTCATTATAACGAGGTAAATACTTTACGAGTAATGGTCTCGGCCCCACGATTGCCATATCACCTTTCAGGATATTCCACAGCTCAGGGAGTTCATCCAAGGAGGTGCTGCGAAGGAGCCTACCATACTTGTTCAGTCGCACATCATCGGGCAGGAGATTTCCGTCCTTGTCCTTCATGTTGCTCATGGTGCGAAACTTAACCAGTTTGAAAATTTTCTCTTTGCCCGTCTTAGGGTCAATTTTTCCCGGTCGCAACTGGGTAAAAAACGGATTACCGCCCATTGCGATAGCACCTGTAATCATCAGGAGCAACAACACTGGCGACAGCACAATTAAAGCAAGCAACGACAGCGTGAAATCAATCGCTCTCTTAAAAAATTTCGCGTACATGATATGTACCTCTCAAATCCATTATGCAAAGCAACTTCTTACAATTGCAATCACCTTATCCTGCTCCTCGGCAGTCATTTTGTTATCGCTCGGCAGGCACAGACCACGCTCAAAAATATCTGCACCGACATCCATTGCACCACCTGCGATATAAGCGTTGGTTCTGCACCGTCCGCTACCCTCACGGGTCACAAACTCATGCATACGGTACATCGGCTGCATATGCATCGGCTTCCAGATCGGTCTACCCTCCGCATTGTACTGCGCCAGCGTTTCCAGAATCTCAGTCGGACAGGTCTTGCCCTGTTCAGGAATGTACAGTGCGGTAGCGTCATCTCTGACCTGCTTGCACATATACTCCCTGTCGATAATCATGGCAGACAGCCAATAGTTCGGTTCTGTGCCATCCATGATAGGATTCATCTGCACAGGCAAATCTTTGAAGCCCTCCTTGTAACGCTCGTAGATTGCCTTTTTCTGTGCAATATGCTCCTCCAAATGAGGATACTGTCCGCGCACCACACCAGCCACCACATTGCTCATGCGGTAGTTGTATCCGACCTCCTCGTGCTGATACCACGGTGCATTTTCTCTCGCCTGTGTGGACCATTTGCGCGCCTTATTTGCCACCTCAATATCATTGGTCAACAGACAGCCACCTGCCGAACCTGTGATAATCTTATTGCCATTATAACTGATGGCGGAGTAATCACCAAACGAACCGCACTGTCTGCCGTCGATAGTTGCCCCCATCGCTTCTGCGGCATCCTCGACCAACAGCGCGCCGTGCTGTTCGCAAATTTTCTTGATGCGGTCCATGCGTCCAGGAAAACCATACAGCTCAGCGGACACCACCAACTTGACATCGGGGTACAGCTCAAACGCTTTTTCCAGTGCCACGGGGTCCATGTTCCAGGAATCGGCCTCTGTGTCAATAAATACCGGGATACCGCCCTCATAGATGACGGGATTCAGTGTCGCATCGAAAGTCATATCCGAGCAAAAGACGCGCTTTCCTTCCAGTGCGCCGTGACTAATCAAGGGCTTGCCATACAGCGTTTCACCCGCGTGCTTGACCGCCAAATGCAGTGCCGCCGTACAGCTGGACAGTGCAACCGCGTACTGCATCTCTGCTTTTTTCGCGGCAATGCGCTCCACCTCATTGATATTCTCACCCACAGTACTCATCCAGTTGGTTTCATATGCCTGACGGATGTAGTCCATTTCTTCACCGTGCATAGTCGGCGTAGCCAGCCAGACCTTTTTCTCAAACGGTGTAAACTGTTTTGAACCTCTCATTTTTATTCCTCTCTCTTACCGCGTCTACCACTTCGTCTGTTTTTTCGCCGTTTCCCCCATTGGACAAGTCCCCACAGCAGGCAACCCACCAGTGTACCGAGTGTCACGCCAATCATGTCAATCCAGACATCCGCAATGAGCGAACCGCGCTTGGAGAGTAACTGAATACTCTCGTCCAAAAACGCCACGGTAAACCCAGTATATACCGTGCGCAGAACATTTCCACCCCACAGTTGCGCCACAACCACAGACAGGAGAAAAAACTCCGTGACATGGGCCATTTTTCTGACGACTCTATCCTCCACCGCATCCAGACCGACACGGTGGAGAATCGGATTGATCACATTTTCCGTCAACCATCTGCTCTCTTTGGCCGACTGCGCCACAGGCGCGACCGACTGCGACCAGATGAACAACAACAATAACACACCTAGTACCACAATCCAAGTCTTTTTCAACAGGAATCTCCTTATCGCATGACACACTGCAAGAAACGACGATTTTACTGTACGGTTAGTTCGCCTCGGTCATCTGGCGAACCTGTGCCTCGTAGACGGCACCTTTCTCCTCACTGCCAGACGCACCAGCAGGATGGTAGGTGACAACAATCTGTTCGACCATCTCGCGGATATCCTCGCGGTTGGCATAGGCCGCCCCCATCAGCGCATTGAGCTGTACAAAGAACTCGTCGGCATCGAACGGAATCGGGCAACCGATATGGATGCGCTCGTTGGCGGTCTTTCTCATGCCTTCTTCGTTCATCAGCTTCTCTTCATACAACTTTTCACCGGGACGCAGACCGCTGTACTGAATCTGGATGTCAATGTCGGGCTGTAAGCCAGATAATTTAATCAGATTTCGTGCCAAGGTGTCAATTTTCACAGGAGAACCCATGTCCAGCACGAAAATCTCACCGCCACCGGCATAAGTTGCCGCCTGCAACACCAGACTCACCGCTTCAGGGATGGTCATAAAGTAGCGGATAATGTCGGGATGTGTGACCGTCACAGGGCCACCCTTTGCAATCTGACGCTTAAAAATCGGGATAACCGAGCCATTACTGCCCAACACATTACCGAAACGAACCGCGACAAACTCCGTTGCAACATTCTTCGGCAGTTCCTTGGCACTCACCTTGGTAAACTCATCACCTGCATGGGTGAACAATCTGGGAATCTCATGCACCTTGCCCGTCTTAATTTTCTGGTCAAAGCCCTGCACAATCATCTCACACAGACGCTTGGACGCGCCCATGATATTGGTCGGATTCACTGCCTTGTCGGTACTCACTAACACAAAACGCTGACAACCGTACCGCATCGCCGCATATGCGGTCTTATAGGTACCGATGGCATTGTTCTTGATAGCCTCGCAGGGACTGTCCTCCATCAAAGGCACATGCTTATGCGCCGCAGCATGGAACACAATCTCAGGTCGGTAGGTAGAAAACACTTCCTCCACTCTACGGCTATCGCGTACAGAGCCAATCAGCGTTACCAGATTGACCTGTGGGAACTTCTCTCGCAGTTCCAACTGGATATCGTACGCATTATTTTCATACACATCGAAAATAATCAACTGTTTAGGCGCATGGGCAGCCACTTGGCGCGCCAACTCACTACCGATAGAGCCACCGCCACCCGTAATCAGAATCACTTTGCCCATCAGATAGTTGAAAATCTGGGTCATCTCCACGCGGATCGGCTCTCTGCCCAACAGGTCCTCTACGGAAACATCCTGCAATTGATTGACACCAATCGGACCAGCGTACATATGGTACATACTGGGCAGGTTTTTCAACTCACAGCCCGTTTCCTTGCACAGCTCAAGAATATCGCGCTTCTGCTGTGCCGTCGCACTGGGCATGGCGACAACAATTTTGTCGATGTTATACTTTTCCACGCAGGTAAAGATTAACTCGCGCCCACCTTCCACGCGAACGCCTTCGACATATCTGCCCCACTTGTTGCTGTTGTCATCGATGATACACTTGACAACACCGACATCGTTTGGTGCTTTTTGCAGTTCACGCAGAATCAGCTGTCCTGCCTCACCAGCACCAATCAAGAGAATACGGCTCTTTGCCTGTTCCGCCGCACTTTTGGTCAGTCGCTTTCTCTCCATATTCAGCAGACGATAGGAGAAACGCGCCCCCAAAGTCGCACAAAACTGGAACAGGATACCAAAGAGATAGTAGGAAATCGGCATGGGGTCAAATACCACGGTGATACCGACAACATGGAACACCGCACTAATGGCCGTTGCTATCACCACGCGGAGCAGCTCCGAGTAACTGGCAAACCGCCAAATACTGTTGTACAGGCGCATTCCACCAAAGACACCCAGCGTAAAAATCACAGCAATACCGATAAAGCCTGCATACGAGGTTAAATATTGCTCTGGAATTGCCGTGTAGCGGCAGTCAAAGCGAAGCCACAGGGCAAAGAAATACGAGCAGGCGATGGCAACCGCGTCAAACACCATCAGTATCGCGGAAATAATCATCCAATGCTCTAATTTCCCTTGTTTTTTCATTTGTTTCTCCACCACATCACGCCTCACAATTTATATTGCTCTCTGGGGTTTACTTTTTGTCCTGTTTTTCTTGCTCTTTCTGCATCTCGGCAAGTTCTTTTTCGCCGTACCCATAGCCATATCCGTAGCCATAGCCGTACTTCTTACTGCCATAGCCATAGGCCTTGCCGTAATAACCGCCCTTGTCCTTGAAGTCCACGCGGTTGAGTACGACACCGAGGATTCTTCCTCCTGCTTTTTCCAGCTGCGCCTTGATACGCTTTTCAAATTTATAGCTATTGCGGGTAGTATCCACGACAATCACGACACCATCCAATTTAGGTGCCATAACGGCGCAGTCGATAACCTGTCCCAGCGGAGGGGCATCGACGATAACATAGTCGAACTGTTCCTTCAGCACAGGAATCATTTCCTGAAAGCGTTCACTGCCCAACAGCTCGGAGGCGTTTGGCACCCACACACCTGCGAACATGATGTACATACCGTCCACATCGGTCTCGTGTACCAGCCTGTCCATCTCGCACATACCAGACAGATAGTGGCTCACACCGTCAATCTTGCCCTGTACTTTCAGACGGCGTTGCAACATACTCTTACGCAAGTCCGTATCGAGCAAAAGTACGCGTCTGCCCGCCTGTGCCAGAGAAGCGGAGAGTTGAAACGCAATGGAGGACTTACCTTCGGACGCACTGAAACTGGTCAACGCGACAACACGGACATCATTACCGCAAAACATCAGATTCGACCGCAGTGTTTTCACAGACTCAGCTGACTGAAATCCCTTCACTACCAAACGGCTTACTTCAATCTTTTTCACTTCGATACTCCTCACTTACCATTAGCCTGTAGGATTTTTGCGGCACGCTTGCGGTTGCCCTTGCCCTCAAAGTCGGAGAGCATCGCCATATTGGACATCTCACTATCCAGAGGAATGACACCCAAGACACTCAGACCCAGATGACGCTCGACATCTTCCTCCGTACGAATGGTGTCATCGAGCAGATAGATAACCACGAAGATACCGGCGACAAGCACCAGACCCAGCATGGCGGCAATCATCGTGTTCTTGGTCACACTGGGACCAGACTTTCTCTGGGGCACTTCTGCATCGTACACCAGATTAACCGCATCGACATCCATGATGGACTCCAGCTGACGGCTGGCGACCTTACGCACACAGTTGGCGATATCCGCCGCACGCTGGGGGTCGGTATCTGTCACTTGAATCTTAAAGACACGGGTATTATTGATAGACTGCACAGTAATAAGTTCTGCCAGCTCATTTCTGGTCATATCCAACTTCAGAATATCCAGCACTTCCTGTGTAACATTTCGCCCCTGAATCAGCACCAGATAGTCCTCCATCAACTGGTCGGACACCTGAAAGTCAGACATACTCAGACTACCGATAGACGCACCGCGGTTCAAAATATACAGACGCGCCTCTGCGGTATACTCCTCATCCATAGCATACATGGTGATAGCCGCGCCAGCCACCGCAAAAATCACGGTTGCTACAAGCAGAATCCAGATTTTTTTGCTGAGATAATACAATAAATCCAGCAGGTCAATTTCCATCTCGTATTGGTTTTCCATTCCAAAACTCCTCACACAATATGTATTTTACTTTCCATAACGACTTGGGCATTGCGGTAGAACAATCGCGACGCATAGTCCTCGCCATATTTTCGTTTCACATAGGAAAAACATGGCTCCAGTACAGGCACACGCATCTGGGTTTCATGTGCATCCGACGCGATGAAGTGGGCGTTCTCCTGTTTGAGAACCTTATGGCAGAAGTGCTTCACAAAAAAGCCGTGTTTTCCCATCACACTATCCGCATTCAACTGTAACAGCGCACCGTGGCTCAACACTTCCCGCACCAATGAAAAATCCCTGCGGAACGCATCATACCGTTCGGCATGGGCGACAATTGGGGTATACCCACAGCGCACCACATCGACAACGCCGCGCACAATTTCGGTGCGCAGAGAATTTCCGCGGAATTCTAATAAGACATATTCCGACTCCCCCATCGTCAGGACGCGCCCACACGACAAACGCTCTGGGATGTCCGTCTGATAGTGAACCTCCTGTCCTAGCACCAGTTGCATCTCTGGCAATGCCTCGTGCACCGTGCGACAAAAGGATGTAAACGACTCGCGCAAGTAGTCCGGGGTATGTTTCTTGAACACACCACGGTAATGTGGCGTTAAAAACAGCACCTTTGTACCGCTTTGCCAAGCCAAACGCACCATTTCCAGTGCCTCTTCCCTATCTTTCGCCCCATCATCGATACCGGGCAAAATGTGGGTATGGATGTCAGCAAATCCAATCGGAATACCTCTCACCTCACTTCCTGTTTCGTGCATTTTTACCAATGCCCATAAAGTTTCATCATCATTCTACCATAGTGTGCAAAATATTGCAACCAGAAAAGTTTCCCTGTATAAAAATTTTTCCCAAGTTAGGAAAAGAGAGCATTGCAAAGCACGCTTGCAACACTCTCTTTGTGCAGTATCACTATCTTGTATGGGATACCAGTCTATTTGTTTAGATACGAGCCAATTTCACCTGTGCGAGGATTTTATGCTCCCACTCGGTTGCACTCTTTTGCAGAGCATCTGTCTCAGCGGACAGTTCTGCAACAAATGCCTCATCCTTGATGGACTCCAGATTAACACGCACATTGAACAGCGCGCCCAGAATACCAGTGCGTGCCAGCATGGTACCCACCATACCGTCGGTGACGGCATTGGGGTTGCCGATGGTGACAGCCTTCTCCAGAGAGGGGAACAGCGTGTCAATCGCCTTAGCGACACCCAGAGGCACGCGGGCAGCGGCCTTCAAGCCCTCCTGCATGGCGGCAGAGCGTGCAGCCTTCTCCTCGTCGGTGCTCTTAGGCAGCGCGAGCGCAGCCATATACTGGTCAAAGGCCTTGCTATCCTCGTCCACTGCGTGCATCAGTTTCTCACGCACAGGAGGAAATGCCTCGATAATCTGCTCCATCTCTGCCTGAGAGGAGGCATACTTCTCACGGCCGACGGTCAGACGGGCGACCATCTCACCCAAAGCGGCAGCGATGCTGCCAGCCAGTGCGGAACAACTTCCGCCGCCGGGGGCGGGAGCATCGGACGCAGTAATGGCGGCAAATTCGGTTACAGAAAGATTCTTCAGTTCCATCGTCTTTCTCCTTACAGGTTGTTCTCTAGAACCTGCTTGTCGTCAAAGTTCTCAATCTGCAGGTAGTAGGCGGCGCAGTCCACCAGAGCCTGCTGGGGAATCAGACCGACAATCTCACTACCCAACACATTGACACCGTAACGCTTGGCCTCCATCTTGACGGTTTCAAACACGCGGTACACAGCGGTGTGGGTGAAGTCGGTCAGGTTCATGGAAACCTGTGCAATGTTGCGGTCCTCCAGACGGACACCCATGGCCTTACAGTAGCGGAAACCACCGCGGACATGGCGGATGGTGTTGGCGATATTCTGTGCAATCTCCAGATTGGGGGTATCGAGGTTGATGTTATAGGCAATCAGGGGCATACGGGCACCGATAGCGGTGACACCACCCGTGGGATGGATGGTTTCAGGGCCGAAGTCGGGCTTCCACTTGGGGTCCTTCATCTTCTCGGCCATGCCCTCAAACTGACCCTTACGCACTTCAGCGAGGTTCTCGCGGTGAGGTGCGGAAGCGGACTTCTCATAGAGGAAGAAAGGCTGACCAAATTTCTCGGAAGCCAGCTTTGCAGTCTCCTTAGCGATGCGGTCAGCATCCTCAGCGGTAGTGCCCTTGATGGGAATAAAGGGGACGACATCCACACAGCCCATACGGGGGTGCTGTCCCTCGTGCTTGGTCATGTCAATCAGCTCAACAGCCTTGCCGATGGCCTCGACCATGGCATCGCGCAGAGCCTCAGGCTCACCGATGACGGTGACAACACTGCGGTTGTGGTCGTAGTCGCTGGAGTAGTCCAACAGGCGTACGCCCTCCTTGCCACGGAAGCAGTCGCAGATTTTCTCGACCTTCGCGAGGTCACGGCCTTCGCTAAAATTAGGCACACATTCCAGAATCTGATTCATAGCGGTTATCCTTCCTTACACTGATATCAAACAATTTGACCCTTTTTAATGACAGTCTTGACCAAATTCTGGCCAAAACGATAGAAAACATAGTCCAGATTGGGGGCATCCCAAATAACGATATCTGCCTGCTTACCCACCTCAAGGCTACCTACCTTGTCTGCACGGTTGATAGCGGCGGCGGCATTCAGCGTAACAGCGGTCAGCACCTCCTCAGGGCTCAGACCGTAGTTCCAACAGGCGAGATTCATCACAAACTGGAGGTTAAAGCTGGGACAGGAACCGGGGTTGAAGTCACTGGCGGTGGCAACAGGCACACCAGCGGCAATCATATCCTTTGCTCTTGCATACGGTTTGGACAGATAGAATGAGGTTGCAGGCAAGCAGACCGCCACACAGCCCCCCTCTGCCATGGCGCGAATGCCATCATCCGTGGCGGCAATCAGATGCTCCACAGAAATTGCGCCGAGTTTGCCAGCCGTCTCCGTGCCACCGATGGCATTGATTTCATCGGCGTGCATCTTGGGGCGCAGACCGTGTGCCAAACCTGCCTGCAGAACGCGCTCCGACTCCTGTGCGTCAAACACACCCGTTTCACAGAACACATCGCAGAACTCAGCAAGGCCTTCTTTCGCAACCTGCGGAATCACCGTATCACACATCAGGTTGATGTATGCCTCGCGGTTCTCCTTGTACTCCTTGGGGACAGCGTGTGCGCCGAGGTAGGTGGACACCAGCTCGACCGGCTGTTTCTCGTTGAGCGTTCTGGTGACACGGAGCTGTTTCAGCTCGTTGTCGAGGTCCAGACCGTAGCCACTCTTGGCTTCGCAGGTCGTGACACCGTAGCGCAACATCTCCGCCAGTGCCTCCCCTGCTTTTTCCACCAACTGCTCCTCGGTGGCTTCGCGGGTCTTGGTCAGCGTAGCGAGAATACCGCCACCCTGTGCCAAAATCTCCAGATACGGCACACCACGGCGTTTCATAGCAAGCTCATGCTCGCGCCATCCGCCGAACACCAGATGCGTATGGGCATCCACCAGACCGGGCGTGACCAGCTTTCCACCAGCATCGACTATCTCGGCACCGTTCAGCATCTCAGCAGGCACTGTACCGTTGCCCACTGCGGTAATCTTGCCATCCTCACAGACGAGGTAGGCATTCTCGGTCACACGGATTTTTCCCTGTGCCTCGCCAGCGCGAGGGCCGCAGCCCTCGGGCGTAGCAAGGTAGCCAATATTCGTAACAACTAGACGGCTCACTTAGCAAGCACCTCCCGGATCATATCGCGGTCAGCGGTAACGGGGACAGTGATATGGTCGGTGGTCTTGTAGTTCTCGTTGTACAGTTCGACAGCCTCCAGCGCGTTCTCATTGCGTGCCCATGCACGGCGGGAAACACCAATCATGGTATCCCAAGGCATCGCCATACGCAGAATGGTATCGACGCGCTCACTGCCGTCCAGCACCATGCCGAAACCGCCGTTGATGGACTTGCCGATACCGACACCACCACCGTTGTGCAGGGCGATGAGGCTCATACCGCGTGCGGCATTACCAGCGAAGCAGTGGGTGGCCATATCCGCCATGATGTTGGAACCGTCCTTGATGTTGGAGGTTTCACGGAAGGGAGAGTCAGTTCCGCCCGTGTCGTGGTGGTCACGACCGAGCATGACAGGGCCAATCTCACCGTTACGGACCATCTCATTAAACTTGAGAGCAATATTCATACGGCCCTCCGCATCCTGATACAGGATACGGCACTGGGTACCGACAACCAGCTTATTCTTCTTCGCATCGCGCACCCAAACATAGTTGTCGCGGTCCTGATAGCGGCGGTTATGTGCCAGAATATACTCGGCAGCGGCGGCATCGGTCTTGTCCAAGTCCTCGCTTTTGCCAGACAGACAGCACCAGCGGAAGGGACCATAGCCGTAGTCGAACAGCTGAGGACCGAGGATGTCTTCCACATAGGAGGGGAAGATGAAGCCATCGAGGTCGTTCTCGCCGTTCTTGCAGATAGACTTCACACCAGTATCATAGACAGCCTTCAGGAAGCTGTTACCATAGTCGAAGAAGTAAGTACCACGCTCGTGGAACTTGCAAATCATCTCGTAGTGACGCTGGAGAGTCTTGTCCACCAGCTTGTTGAAGCCCTCGCGGTCCTCAGCCAGCATACGGGTACGCTCGGCGAAGGTCAGACCCTGGGGGCAGTAACCGCCGTCATAGGGGACATGGCAGGAGGTCTGGTCGGAGAGCAGGTCGATGGTGATGTTCTTCTCGTACAGGTACTCCAGCAGGTCGACGACATTACCGTGGTAGGCAATAGCGCAGGGCTCCTTCTTTGCCAGCTTCTCCTGTGCAATCTTCAGAACCTCGTCCAAATCACTGCTGCGCTCGCTCACCCAACCCTGCGTGTAGCGGGTTTCAATACGGGAGTCGTCCACCTCAGCGATGATGGACACGGCACCAGCAATTTCAGCAGCCTTGCCCTGTGCGCCACTCATGCCGCCGAGACCAGCGGAAACAAACAGGCGACCTGCCAGGTCCTCATCCTGCGGAATGCCCAGCACCAGACGACCAGCGTTCAACAAAGTGTTGAAAGTACCGTGAACGATACCCTGAGGTCCGATGTACATCCAACCGCCAGCGGTCATCTGGCCGTAGTTGGAAACACCGATAGCGGCGGCACGGTTGAAGCCGTCCAGATTGTCAAACAAACCGACCATCAGACCGTTGGTGATGATGACACGGGGTGCCATCTTGTGGGAACGGAACAGGCCCAGAGGATGGCCAGACATGACAACCAGCGTCTGCTCGTCGGTCAGTGCCTCGAGGTACTTCTTCAGCAGCTGATACTGCATCCAGTTCTGGCACACCTGACCCGTTTCACCGTAAGTAACCAACTCATAGGGGTACAGCGCAACGGCGAAATCCAGATTGTTGTCAATCATCACCTGAAACGCCTTACCCTCAATGCAGTTGCCCTTATACTCGTCGATGGGCTTGCCGTGCAAGTTGCCAGCAGGACGGAAACGATAGCCGTAGATACGACCGTGCTCCTCCAGCTCCTTGGCAAACTCCTCGGCCATCTGACGGTGATGCTCCTTGGGGATATAGCGCAGAGCGTTGGCGATAGCCAACTCTTTATCGTTTTCGCTCAGCTTGGACTCGCGGTAGGGAGCGCGACGAATACCCGGCTCAAATTCGGGGTACTCGGGCAGAACGCTGTCCAGCTCGAAAATCTTGGCATTCAAATCCATGTTGGTAGTTCCTCCTCAAATAGTTTCGTTGCGCCCCCACAGAGGGAGGCGGCAAGTGATTTACATAGACATGGCGATAGTGCCAGCGGCATTCTCAACAGCGGTGAGCAGGGTACGGTCAATCAGCACGCTCTCGCAGTTGTTGATATCCTCATACAGGGGACGGTCATCCTCCAGCGTAGCGCACACCTTGCGGATAGTGTCATAGGCGGGCTTGGTACCCTTGCCCAGCTTGTCGGCATTGCCAGCCAAATCAATGGCCTGGCAGGAGCACATCATCTCCATCGCCAGCACACGGCGGACATTGGCGAGGATTTCAGCGGCCTTACGCGCTGCAATCGTGCCCATGCTGACATGGTCCTCCTGACCAGCACTGGAGGGGATGGAGTCGACGCTGGCAGGGTGTGCCAACACCTTGTTCTCGCTGACCAAAGCGGCGGCGGAGTACTGCACAATCATAAAGCCGGAGTTCAGGCCGCCGTTCTTGACAAGGAATGCAGGGAAACCACCCAAATCGGGGTTGACCAGACGCTCCATACGACGCTCGGAGATATTTGCCAGCTCCGAGAGGGCGATACCCAGGAAATCAAAGGGCAGTGCCATGGGCTGACCGTGGAAGTTACCACCAGAGATACCCTGCATGGTCTCCTTGAAGATAATGGGGTTATCGGTAACGGAGTTAATTTCAATCTCAACCTTGGATTTGATGTAGTTGATCGCGTCACGGCTTGCTCCATGTACCTGCGGCACACAGCGCAGGGAGTAGGCATCCTGCACACGAATCTCTGCCTGACGGGTGGTATTGCCACTCTCAGCCAGCAGGGTACGCAGGTTTGCAGCGGTAGCGCGCTGACCGTCGTGGGGACGGACATCGTGCAGACGGTGGTCCAGTGCGTCGATAACACCACGGTTGGCTTCAAAAGCCAGTGCGGCGGCGATATCCGCAACCTTCATCATCTCGATGGCATCGTAAACAGCCAGAGAACCTACGCTGGTCATCGCCTGTGTACCGTTGATGAGAGCCAGACCTTCCTTGGCAACCAGCTCGATGGTGGGGATACCAGCGCGCTTCATCGCCTCGCCGCCGTCCAGCACTTCGCCCTCGAACTCCGCCTTACCCAGGCCCAGCATGGGCAGAACCATGTGGGACAGAGGTGCCAAGTCACCGCTGGCACCCAGAGAACCCTTCTCGGGAATCACAGGGGTCACGCCACGGTTCAGCATCTCAACCAGGGTTTCCACCACGCACAGGCGCGTACCAGAGAAGCCCTTGGAGATATTATTGATACGCAGGAGCATGATACCACGGGCGACATCGCGGGGGAAGGGGTCGCCTGCGCCGACCGCATGGGTAATAATCAGATTCTTCTGCAGGAGCTTGCACTCCTCCTGAGAAATGGTCACATTGCTGAAACGACCGAAGCCAGTGGTGATACCATACACCACGGCATCATCGTCCACCAGCTTGTCCACCACCTGACGGGAAGCGAGGATATTTTCGCGTGCCTCATCGGAGAGAACGACCTTTGCGTTCTTGCGGCAAACTGCCGCCACTTCATCAAGTGTCAGCGTACGACCGGTAATCAATACATTTTCCATAGTCAAAACCTTTCTTCTTTTTAATATGACATTGGTAAAACTGAAAAGCCATCCCTTTTATTCTACATGATTTTCTCCAAAAAGACAACTATAATTTCGGTTTTCTTTGTTCAAAACTTTTCTATTTCGCTATTTTGGTGTTTCGTTAGTGCGTTAATTTCTTCCATGAGTTCGCACAATCGTTCGCGTCCACAGAGAAGATTAACCGCTTCGAGCATGGCATTGGTGGTCATGCGTTCTGGGAGAGATAGTTTTTTCAGCAGAGTGGCACGGCGCGTGGCACTGTCCCGCCCCCCCGTCAGCCCCAACGCATAAAAATCCGCCTTGGTGACAGGGGTGCGTGTTCCCTGTGTCGCGCCATCGGTAAAGGTTGCCCCTGCGTGTTCCAATGCATTTAACAGGACAGCAGGTTGCATCCCCTCCACGCCGAGTTTTCCCTCTTTCCCTGGCGCAGATTTGCGTCGTTCTTTTCCGTAGACATCGGGGATGTAGGCGTGTTTAATTTGCGACTTTGGAATCGCACCCTTGAGAAAATTACGGATAACAAACCCTGCACCATCGCTGTCTGTCAAAACAATCAAACCGCGCTGTGCCGCTAACCGTCTGAGGAGAGCCAGTCGCTCCTTGTCATTGAACACCCCAAAGCCACCTGTTTCTATCACGGTGGCATTCACTACCTGCTTCAAGGCATTCTTGTCATAGCGACCTTCGACCACAATCACTTCACGAATCGTTCTCATTGCCGCACCCCCTGTGCCAGTTCCATCAACAACAGTTTCAACTCATCTGCACCATCCACCCAGCCGATACTCTTCATCCGCACATCGACCTCATAACAGCGTTTTACCGCCATCGCACACCATGCACGACTGACACGCTTCGCATGTTCGGTCAACAGTTTCGCAGGGTAGTCCGAGCGCATATTCCACCGTTCCATCAGCCAGAAGCGGTCGCGCCCCGTATCCAAGGCAACACGCGCTGTATGGAGCTTCCGCAATTCTTTTCCGATGAGTGCCAGAATCATAAACGGCTCCTCCTGCAATTTCAGAAGTGACCCAAGTACTTCAGCCGCCTTGTTGAAATCTCCACGGGACACTGCGCCCGTCATTTCAAATACCTGCGCCTCCAGCACAGGGGCGGCGACCGCGTCAATATCCGCCTTGGTGATGTACTCCCCTTTCGCATAGGAGCCAATTTTTGCAATCTCGGGAATCAAATCGTTCATCAAACTGCCACAGGTAAAAATCAGATGTTCCGCTGTAGGGACATCAATGCGATGGCCTGTCGCCTTGAAACGGCGCGAAATCCACTTCAAAATTTCGCTTCTACTCTGCTCCTCAAACTGTACCACCTGCGCCACGCGCTCCAGTGTGCTGTACAGTTTTTTATAGGTCTTATTTGGCTTGTATTCCACCTGGTCATACACCAACACCAGACAACAGTAGTCGGGGAAATCCTCCAACAGAGCAATGACCCCATTCCGCTGTTCCTCGTTCATTTTGAACAGGTCCCAGTCTACAATCTGCACCATCGTCCGCTGTGCCATCATCGGCATCGCCTCGCAGACCTCCTGCAACAGCGGTACAGTGACACTCTTTCCCTCCAGACGGTGATAGTTAAACTCCTCAAATCCCTCTGGCACCAACTGTTTCCGCATCTGTGTCAGATAGTACTCGCGGAGATAGCTCTCCTCGCCGTGGAAGATGTATACCGTCCCCAGCGTACCATGCTCCAGGTCTGCACGAAATGTTTCATACCCAGCAGTACCGTCATTCTTTTTTTTACCAGCCATTGTGTTTCTCCCTTCACAACCTCATTCGTGTACCCGAATGACGATATTTCCCTGCCAATCGGTGCGGTACAGCTCACAGCCGTAAAATGCCATGCGCTCCATCGCCTCCTGTGTGGGATGTCCATAATTATTTTCTCCCACGCTGATAATGCCGACTTCTGGCAAAATCTTCCGCAACAATTCCTCCGATGTGGCATATTTGCTCCCGTGGTGGCCGACCAGTAACACCTCGACATCTGGCAGGGTATAGCGGTCAATAAGAACTCGCTCCGCCGCACTGCCCATATCGCCAGTCACGAGTAAATCAAACTCCCCTGCACTGCACAGGACGGTCAGGCCCTCCTCGTTGGTTTCTCCAACTGTCAACGGTGGATACACGGTGATATCCGCACGACCCACTTCCAACGCCGTCACTTCATCGACATAGCGCACCGCCATACCGTACTGCTGTGCCAAGGCAACCACCTCGTCGTGCAGGACACGCTCCTCGTCCGATGCCCTCGGTAACAACAACACCTCGGCGCGTACACGCGCTAACAACTCGTCCACGCCGCCAGCATGGTCTGCATGGTAGTGCGTCAGCATCACATAGTCGAGTGTTTCCCAACCGTACAGTCGCATGGCATCCACTACGACAGCACCGCTCCCACGCAGGGAATAGTGCGTGCCACAGTCCACCAGTGCCGTGACACCGTGCGAGTGCAAAAGCGTTGCCGCCCCCTGCCCCACATCCACGGCAACCGCAGTCATGCGATTCTCCTCTACCAATTTGATGGGCAACAACTGTGTGGCGCGGAGTGAGAGGACCGCCAAAACAGCGGCAAACACATAGGTACGCCACCCCTCTTTGGTACAAAAGCAAACTGCAAGCATACCATAGACCAGTAGCAACCACATCACTACCGCCCAACTGCCAAAGCTCACCGCGTGTCCAGGCAGTTTTGCACACATACCAGCCACCCACAGCACATACTTCGCCAACAGTTCTGGCACAAACGCCAACAGCGTTACCCCGGGGACGACCATACTCGTCAGTGTCAACAACAGCGCACAGGCGAACAACAGCGACATCACTGGCATCACCAAGAGATTCGCCAACGGCGACACAACCGCCACCGTGCGGAAATAATACGCGCTAATCGGAGCTGTAAACACCAACGCACCAAGACTCACGCTTACACTGGCACAAAACGCTTTCCACAACTGCGACACATGGCGGTTGTTCCACGGAATCCGCTTCACCAGTGCATCATATATCCGTGGCGAAACTGCGAGCAATCCAGCTACGGACGCAAACGAGAGTTGAAAACTGACAGAGGCAACTGCATACGGATTACCGAGCAAAATCACCAACGCCGCCGCACCGAGCGAGGTTGGCGCATCACTCTCCCGTTCAAACAGTGGGGCTGTCGCCATCAGTCCGACCATCACACAGGCACGGACAACGGACGGGGTACATCCAACCGCCACCATATAGACCAACAATAAAGGATAGGCAACCAACACACGCAACAAGCGGCTGTTGCAGACCAGAAAGCTCAACAGTACGACCAAAAATCCGCAGTGCAGTCCTGAAACCGCTGTCAAGTGCATCAACCCAGATTCCTCTAAATCGGTACTCTGTTGTTCTGTCAACCAGTCGCGTTCCCCTGTCAACAGGGCAAGCAGTAATCCCCGCGTTTCATCATCAAACATATCTTCCACCGCAACACACAGCTGTTTTTTCAGCTGTTGTGGCAGATAGCGCAGGGACGGTGCATCGTTACGGGCTATCTCCATCTCTCCGACAGGATACAACCGCAGAAAGATACCTTTCGCCGTATAGTAAGTACTCTCCCGACCGCCGACCTGTGTTGCACTGTAGCATCGAACCGTACCGTGCAAGGTATCCCCGGGCACGAGCGAAAGTAGAGAGTCATCGCCATAGTACATCACTTTCCCCGCAATCCCCTCGACACGCACCAGACATCGCGTACCGTATGCGTTCGGCTCAGGGTAGTCGACCAATTCCAGTGTAGCGGTCATCTCCGTCCCACACAGTTCTTCCATCGGCGCAAGAAACAGCGCACCATAGCATCCCATCCACGCGATACCGAGTGCAACACCTACCGCAATCACCAGTGCGTGTGCCCGTTTGCTACGGACAAGCCATGCCGTAACACCGCCCAGCAGCAGAATCGCCACCGCGGTATACAGCCACCATGTACTCGGCAACGCATACTGTGTTGTAAAAACACTCAAGGCAAACGGCAGTGCAAAGGTCAGCAGTGGCCGTTTCATATATCGCGCATCAGAGCTTCTTTCGCACTGCGAATGGCTCCCTCCTCGGTGCGCCAGACTTGAAATTCACTGATGCCAGGCAGTCCCATCGAAACTTCTGCGTTGCGGTAGGTCATACCGCTGTCCAGAATGGTTTTGCCCGAGAGGTGGAAGGCACGCGCCATCGGGTATTCTCGACGGAAATCCGCAATCATCGCCGCCGAAACACCTGCACCGATGAGGATATCCGCGCGCCCCTGTGCTTTTTCGAGCAGTGTGCCAATCACGGCGCGCCCCTCCCACGCATTTGCTTTCTGCCCAGAGGTAAGAATCGTATCCACCCCCAGCTCTACCGCTTCCTCGAATGTTTCCATCGCATCCCGACACACATCAAAGGCGCGGTGCATCGTCACATGAATCCCATCCGCCGCCGCAATCATACCGCGCATTTTCACTCTGTCCAGTGTTCCGTCGGCGTGCAGTGCGCCGATAACTACCGCATTTGCACCACGGTTGGTGAACATTGCAATCTCACGGCGCATAATGTCGTACTCCGCCTCGGTATACAGGAAATCACCAAAGCGCGGACGAATCAGAACATTGATGGGGATTTCCACCGCCGCACGGACAGCATCAAACAGTGCCACCGAGGGCGTCGTACCGCCGATAATCAAGTTTGCGCACAGCTCCAAGCGTGTTGCACCACCCTTTGCCGCCGCAACAGCAGACTCTACACTGTCCACGCAGACTTCCAAAATCCGTTCTATCATACGGTTTTCCCCACACTTTCCGCCAGATAGTACAGCGTTGCTGTAGCCGCGCCTGTAGCACCGCCGACCTGATGTTGCCACACAGGGGAGCTGTTATCCGCCGTGCCTGCGATATCCAAGTGCATCCACGGATGCTCCTCGGTAAACCGCTTGATAAACAGACCTGCCGCAATCGCACCACAGCCGTTTTTGGTCGTGTTACGCACATCGGCATAGTCACTCTCAATCAATTTCTCGTACTCAGGGTAGGTAGGAATCTGCCAGAATCGCTCACCAGACTTCTCTGCCGCATCCGTCAAGGCGGCAAACCACGCCTCGTCATTGGTCATAACACCCGTTGCCACATGGCCAAGCATAGCGTAGATAGCACCCGTCAGCGTAGCTGCGTCCACCAACTTGGTTGCCTTCTCCTCACGAATCGCCCAAGTCACCGCATCACACAGGAGCAGACGGCCCTCGGCATCGGTGTTCAGCACCTCGATGGTCTGTCCAGAGAACGAAGTCACCAAGTCACCGGGCAGACTGCTGGTAGGAGAAATTCGATTTTCACAGGCAGGAATCACCGCTGTGACATTGACCTTCACCCCGTTAGCCGCCAAAGCGCAGACTGCACCAGCGACCGCCGCACCGCCTGCCATATCGCCCTTCATGCCCGTCATAGAGCTGGCAGATTTCAAGCAATATCCGCCGCTGTCGCAGGTGACACCCTTGCCGACATACCCGAGCCGTTCCTCCTGCGCAGGTGCGCCGTTGTAGCGCAACACAATCAAGCAGGGGGGATTGCCACTGCTGTCACCCACGGAGAGCATCGCGCCCAGACCACGCTCCGCCAATTCCTCACGCTCATACACCTGCACCGTAATCGGCAATTCCTTTGCCATGTCCGCCAACGCAACGGCGAACAACTGCGGTGTCAACAGATTCGCAGGACGGTTGACCAGATTCCGCACCTGCAAAATCGCCCGTGCCAGTGCAACTGCGGCGGTCAAGTCCTCGTCCGTCCAACCTTCACCGTCTGCATAGACCGCAATCTTCGGCTCACAGCGATTCTCCAGCGTGAACTTCTGGCGGTATGCGCCGCCATAAACGCCCTCCACTGCGGCAAAGATACCCTCACGCCCCAGTTTGGCGGCGGCGGTCAGGTCAAACACACAGCTCTCATACTTCAGGTCCAAGGCACACTTGACTGCCTTGGCATAGGTTTCTTTACAGGCGAGAACAGTCCAGTTCTCCCCCATGCCCACAGTAATTTCCGTTGTTGCGCTGTCCTTCAGGTAGTAGCGTGTGCAGAGATACGCACCCTCCACAGGCAAAATACGCGCCTGTACGGTTTCATTCTGGTATCGTTTCATGTTGTAACTCTCCTTTTCGATGCAGTTTGCTTCGTGACAGGGCTTCCCCCACCATACGAAATTTCCTCTCTAGTGTATCAAAAACGCGCCCATTTTCCAAGACCTCATTCTGAGAAAATTCTTGCATAGAACCGCACACCACTGGTAAGATAAGAGGAAGATGATTTTGAAAGGGAGAATGCCATGAATATCAGCACCGCTGGTCGCACTGTACAACTACTCAAACGGATTTGCGACACCAAAAATGCCACCCAAGCATTCATTCCTCCTGCGGGAGAGAAGATTTCTCTGCCCCTCCGCGGTGTACAACAGCCATTTGTTCGCGTTACACCCGAATCACAGGGCATCTCCTCCGACCACATCCGCCGTTTTCTGGAGGAACTGGGGCACGGTGGAGACTTGTATATGCAGAATGTTTTAATTTTGCGCCACGGAAAACTGCTATGTGCTGCCACCTACGGCGCACAGACACTCGATGCCCCCAAATACACCTTTTCCGCTTGTAAATCCATTACCTCGCTCGCCATCGGTCTGTTGCTTGACGACGGGATACTGCATCTGGACGATACACTCGGTACACTATTTGCCGACTTACCACTCCCTGCGCCCTCGCGCCGTCTGCGAGAAGTTACCGTAGAGGATTTACTCACGATGCGGAGTGGTATCTCCTTTTCAGAGCCACAGTCCGCCACAGAGAGCCAGTGGTTGCGTGGTATTTTCTCCGATGCCCCCACCGAAGAACCAGGTACTACTTTCCATTACAACAGTTTGAACAGTTATCTGCTTGCCGCCATTGTCCGCCGTATCAGTGGTGAAAGTCTTAGCGCATTTCTCCAACGGCGGTTATTCGACTCGATGGGCATTACCGACACGCTCTGGGAGCGCAGTGGCGAGGGGGTGGAAAAAGGTGGTTGGGGGCTGTATATCCGCGCAGAGGACATCGCCAAACTGGGACAACTGGTGATGGACAACGGTATTTGGCATGGAAAACAGCTGATTTCCCAGAATTATTTGACCGCCGCCACGACCGCCCATGTTTCTCCGCCGATACACCTCGGTGATTTTGACTACGGCTACCACATCTGGGTTGGTCGGAAAGAGCACACTTTTCTATTTAATGGGATGTTGGGACAGAATGTTCTGGGGTATCGTGACAGCGGTATTCTGATAGCCACGAATGCAGGGGCGGATACCGACTATCAGGAGGGACGCTTTTTTGAGATTGTCAGTCGGTATTTCGGCGGTGCGTTCCCCGATGTTCTCCCCAACGATGCCGAAGCCTACGCCCGTCTGCGGACCTGTATCCATCAGCTCTCCTACTACAGCCGTGCCAACGAAGTGCCAGACGAACGCGCCACCCCCTTTCTCCACCGCAATTTTGTTGCCGATGACCCCTGTGCGCCGTCCACGGGTCTGTTGCCTGTATTGCTACAGATTGTGCATAACAACTACACCACAGGACTGCACTCCCTTGCGCTTAGTCAGCGCGGTATCTATCCCGAACTCATCTACCGTGAGGCGGATTCTGTCCACCGCTTGCCTATCGGATTGGGCAGACCACTCATCAGCGAGTTATCCTTTCACGGCGACTGTTTCCGCATTGCGGCGCACGGCAGATTCACGCACGACGAGGAAGAACGGCGCATTTTTTATATCCGTCTGGATTTTTTGGAAACACCATGCGTCCGCATCCTCAAACTGGTGTTGACCGAAAACGGATTACTCCTCAAGCAGTCCGAAACCCCTGGCGTTCCCTACTTGTATCAAAAATTGCTCACAGCGGCACAACAACCGCTTCTGCGTCCCATTCTGCTCCTCGCTGTCGGCGGTAGCGAGGAGGACTATCTGCGCTACAAGGCACAGCGGATTCTCTCACCCGAAATCCAACTGCGCCCTGACTCCAACTGAGATGTTTCGTACCAGCAACACAAGAAGAGCCAATCCCCTGTAAATTAAGAGGATTGGCTCCGTACTACTTCTATATGTTATTTTTCCCGTGTGAGGGTTCCGTTTTTCATTTCAAAAATGGCATCCGCCATATTCCGTGCCACCGAAGTTGCATTGTGCGACACCAATACCACCGTTACATTTTCAAGGCGCATCACCAGTCGCTCAATCGAACGCGCCGTTTCTACATCGAGATGGCAGGTACTTTCATCTAAGAGCAAAATCTTTGCATGGGCCAACAGCGCACGAGCGATGGCCACACGCTGTTTTTCTCCGCCAGATAAGAAGGATGCGCCCTCTCCGATTGGTGTATGTATGCCATTTGGCAGTGTTTCCACAATAGGTTGCAATTCCACCTGTTGTAGCACTTCTCTGACGCGCGCCTCGTCCACCGCCGAAAATAGGCTCACATTGTTGTACAGGGTATCATCAAATAAAAATGGCTCTTGCGAGAGATAACAGAGGTTTTGTGTCAGGCATTGCCGATGCAGTTCCCTTGTGTCCACCCCATCCAGAGAGATGGAACCAGAATATTCCTGAGATAATCCTGCCATCAAATGCAACAGGGTCGATTTTCCCGTGCCACTTCCTCCTACAATCAGATACTTTTTGCCGTGTGCAAAGTCGCAGGAGATTGCGCGCAGAATCTTCTTTTCCCCATAGGCAAAATGCAAATCACGCACGGATAGATTGCCCTCGCTGTTTACAAGTACCCGTTCTCCCCCGTTGTCATACGGCAACAAAAGCAATTCATTCAATTTTTTTATCGGGGCTGTCGCGCTTTTCAGTTCGGTCAAACTGCTGTTGAGTGCATAAATCGGATTGCTGATGTAAGTGGAGAGCTGTGCCGCCGCGATGATAGCCCCCGTTGCAATATGTCCTTTGATGACCAGCACCGCGCCCAAAAGATAGATACCCAAGTAGGTTACAGTGGAGAAAATAAAGGACACATTGCTCGCCAAAACTTTTCGTGTGGACAGTATTCGTTTGTTTTCCTCGGTCTGTTCCAACGCCTCGGTATAATTTTTGTCCAGAGAGTCCTCGATATGAAATACCTTTGCCGTGAGAAAGGCGGAAAAATGCTCTTTGAGCGTCCGCATATAGGCTTCCTGCGACTTGGAAAAATTAGCTCCCAAGTTCTCCATCATCGGTGCGAAAAGAATAGGAATCAACGCCTGTAAAATCGAAGTTGTATAGACGAATATCCCCAATATCGGACTGATGGTAAACATATACACCGACGCAAACGAAAAAGTTAGAACATCCACATACAGGTCTAAGAGGATAGCAAAGTAGCTACTGCGTAATATCTCCATGTCTGCGGTCAAGGCTGCCAGATAATCCGCCGAATTTTTTCTGCGAAACGCATCGTGTTCCATGCGTATGATATGACGGTAGACATCCGTGCGTAAATTTTTCATCGTCTTTTTGATGATACCAAAGCGTACGGTGATACAACTCTGGTCAACCACAAAGTCAATCAAAATGTACAATCCAAACGCTAATAAATACTTCCAGATATCCTCCAAGTTCCCACCCGATGCGTAGTCAATCGCCGCCGCCATAGATGCCGACAGTGCCATCGAGCAGAGGGCACGGAGTGGTGCTAGTGGTACATAGGCAAAAATCCAACTATTATTGCGGAACAGATATCGTAACATATCGCACCTCCTTGTATCGTTTTGGGGTCAATATGACAGCTTTTGAATAGGGAGCCACACTTCACAGTAACGGGAATGATTTAACTTATCATTCCCCTCCTCGTAAAACCAGTGCGTCACACGGATTTCGGGTGCTTCCGTCAACTCGTATCCGTTGGCAGGAAGCCACTGGGTCACAGCCACCCGGCGCAAATCATCGGTGCAGTCAACGGGGAATTGGCAACGCTCCGTTTCACAGACCAGATAGTGCGTTTTGGGAATCGTGATGTGTTCAAAACGGTCGGCAAATTCTTCCCCGATTTCCTCTGCCATATGTTCACGGGCAGACTTCGAGAGTTTAGAAGCAATATAAAACTCATATCCCTCATCCGTAAAATTTGTCATAATCTCATAGGTGGTATCGCAGTCGTGTGCCAGACCTGCCAGAATATATTGATTCACCCGTGTTTTGATAGTAAAGGCATGGTCCTGTGGGCAAATGCTATCGGGAGAACCATCCAGTCTTGTCTTAAAGCCAGTCAGCACAAATGCTTCTTTTGTTTCCGTTCTGTACTGACGCAGTGTACCACCCTCCCGTGATATCCTGATGGAAACAGGGGCGAAAGATTGCAGTTTCGCTCGTTCCTCCCTCGCCTGTGATGGTGCTACCCCGTGAAATCGCTGAAACGCCTTCGCAAAGCTGTCTGGACTTTCATAGCCGTATTTCTCTGCCACATCGATGACTTTACTCGTCCCCTCTGCCAATTCCGCCGCCGCAAGGGTCAATCTGCGGCTTCTGATATACTCGGCTACTGTATATCCGCAGAGAATATGGAAGGCTCGGCGGAAATGAGAAAGAGAGGAGCCACTGCGTCTGGCCATCTCCTGATAGTCGATTTCCTCCGCCAAATGTGTTTCGATGTAGTCTAATGCCGTCTGTATTCCTGCCATATGTTCCATGCTATCCCTCCTGACAGGACTTAGTATAGCAACATTTTCTTGTGATTTCCCGATTTTTTTAACTTTTGTGTGTCGGGCGAAAAAGCCACAAGTGCCGCAGGAAACCATCTTCCGCGGCACTTGCGCTCGATTCACTTCCGATGCATCAGGCTGGTTCGCCAGTGACCCTCTCCCGAAACAGTAGAGATACACACCAGAGGCCTGCGATACCTACCAGCGAATAGATGATACGGGCCAAAACACCCATCTGTCCGCCGAAGATAAAGGCAACCAGGTCGATGCCAAACAGGCCGACCGTACCCCAGTTGAGCGCGCCGATGATAACCAGTACCAGCGCAACGCGGTCCCATAACATACAGCACACCTCCCTTCAAAAATGAGCCATGCGGCTTCCTCTCTAGTCTGTCCGATTCTTTCCCGACTATTCCAAACAAATTTTTTCATATCATCGCATTTTTTCGTTGCAATACATTTGGAAATACTGTATAATTTCAGCAAGACAGGTGCAGTGGATATTGGATGATATGCCCTGTGCCACATAAATGACGGAGGAACACTATGAACCAGAATTTTTTGAAGCTTGGCGTGAAGCCTGCCGATATTCTCCTGCCCCGTGAGGCAGACATGAGCAAGTGGGCCGTTGTCG
The DNA here is from genome assembly GCA_045658885.1 of Candidatus Pelethomonas sp. Taxonomy (GTDB): domain Bacteria; phylum Bacillota; class Clostridia; order Oscillospirales; family Oscillospiraceae; genus Pelethomonas. The sequence goes on from JAZOVU010000050.1 coordinate 35,765, forward strand.
CCTGTGACCAGTTCACTTCTCAGCCCGAATATTGGGAGGAAGTGGACCGTATCGCCGGTGACGCACCCTCCACGCTGCGTCTGATTCTGCCCGAGAGCAAGCTGAACGACCCCAATGTTGAGGAACACATCGCCAACATCAACCGTTCCATGGACGACTACCTCGCCCGCGACATCTTCCAGACTTATGCCGATTCCATCATCTACATCGAGCGCAAGCAGTCCGACGGTGCTATCCGTCACGGTCTGGTTGCCGCCTGTGACTTGGAGCAGTACGACTACACCCCCGGCTCTGGCTCCCTGATTCGCGCCACCGAGGGTACCGTTCTGGAGCGTATTCCCCCTCGCGTCCGCGTGCGTAAGGATGCTCCCATCGAACTGCCCCATGTCATGCTGTTGGTGGACGACCCCAAGCGCACCTGTATCGAGCCTATCACCGCCGAGGTGGACAAGATGGAGCAGGTCTACGACTTTGCGCTGATGATGAAGGGTGGCCACCTCAAGGGTTGGAAGCTGACCGAGGAGCAGACCGACCGTCTGGCTGATGCCCTGACCGCACTGACCACCGCCGAGGAAATCGAGGCCAAGTATGGTCTGACTGGCGTTGCTCCCCTGCTGTTCGCCGTGGGCGACGGCAACCACTCCCTCGCTACCGCTAAGACCTGCTACGAGAACCTCAAGAAGGTCCTCTCCGCAGAGGAGCTGGAGAACCATCCTGCCCGTTATGCTCTGATTGAGATTGAGAACCTGCACGACGATGCCCTCCAGTTCGAGGCCATTCACCGCGTTGTGTTTGACATCAAGCCCGAGCATCTGCTGGACGCTTTCAAGGCCTACTATCCCAACGCACACGAGGGCGAGGGCGAGGGTCACACCGTAGCCTACACCTACGAGGGTCACGCTGGCTTTATCACCGTGCCCGACCCCAAGGTTCAGCTGGCTGTCGGTACTCTCCAGAACTTCCTCGATGCCTATCTGAAGGAGAACGGTGGCGAAGTGGACTACATCCACGGCGACGCTATCACCGATGAACTGGGTGCAAAGCCCGGCAACATCGGCTTCAAGCTCCCTGCTATGGGCAAGGACCAGCTGTTCAAGACCGTTATCGCTGATGGCGTTCTGCCCCGCAAGACCTTCTCCATGGGTCATGCCGAGGACAAGCGTTACTATGTCGAGGGTCGCAAGATTAAGTAAACCAATCGCCTATTTCTGGGGTTGTTGCCGTATTTGTGCAACAACCCCTTTTTTGAAAGGAGAATCGTATGCAACGCAAACTCAACTGTCTTCGCTGTGGCAAACCCATGCAATATGCCCTGAGCGAAAATTTGCAATTGGGCAAGACCAGTTTTCTATTGGGCGACTGGCCCAATCTCATTGCTGGTGCGATATTTGTAGAGATTTACTGCTGTCCTGCGTGTGGAAAGCTGGAATTTTTCGCCACCGAGAACAAGGAACACACCCAGTCTGGCGTTCCACAGGTCACTTGTCCCCACTGCGGGCGTAGCCACGATTTCGACTATCCCAGTTGTCCCTACTGCAAACATCAGTATTGATACACGGAGGTACTTATGACATATACCGAGCCAGCTTATGCAAAATTAAATCTCACACTGGATATCCTCGGCAAGCGCGACGACGGCTACCACGAGATGAACATGGTCATGCAGTCCATTACGCTCGCGGATACCATTTCTATCACCAAACAGGACACCTCTGCGTTGACACTGACCTGTAGTAATGCCCCCCACCTGCCGACGGACGAGAGCAACATCGCCATCAAAGCCATCCGCCGTTTCTTTGAGGAGCTCGGAGAGGACGCGCCTGGGCTCGCCGTCCACATTGACAAGGTCATTCCCACCTGCGCTGGCATGGCAGGTGGTAGCAGTGACGGCGCATCCGTCCTGCGTATCCTGCACAAGATGTACGCTCCCACCATGCCACGCGAGAAATTGGAGACTATCGGCGCACGGGTGGGCAGTGATGTCCCCTACTGTGTGCGTGGCAACACGGCACTGGCACAGGGGCGCGGTGAAATTCTCACCGACCTCCCCCATCTCCCCGACTGCTTCTTCGTCATCTGCAAGCCGTCCTTCCCCATCTCCACCCCTGAGTTATTCGCACAGGTGCGCGTCAAGAAATTGCGCTGTCACCCCGACACCAAGGGGATGATTCGCGCCTTGGAAGCACAGGACTTAGAGGCCATCGCCCACCGCGTCTACAATGTCTTTGAGGATGTGTTACCGCGCAAGTACGAGCAAGTATTTGATATCAAGCGCAAACTCTTGGACTTGGGTGCCATGACTGCCTCTATGACGGGCAGTGGCCCCACTGTATTCGGACTGTTCTCCGAGCAAGCAAAGGCACAGGACGCAGTACAAGCCTTGCAACAGCAGTTCCCAACCACCTATCTCTGTCAAAATGTCAATCCCAAGGTTTAAGATACCGTAACACCGTCCATACTGGAGCTATCAACAGTTTCGATATGGACGGTGACTTTTTATGAAAACACGCGATAAAATTATCATTTCGGTTGTTATGGGTCTGATTGCCCTGTCATGTACCACAACACCTATGTGGTGGGGTGTCCTTTTTTCTCCCCTCACGCAACAGCTCGCCACTACCCCATTGACAGATACCCTCTCCACTGGCCTCTGTTGGCAGACGGACAGCGTCGTTCTGCGTCTGCGTGGCTTGGATTGGTTGCTAGAGTTGCTGGGACAGGTTTAATTGCAGGAACTATTCCAATGCGATGTGATATACATCTTTTTAGGTGGATACATCCTAGTTCAGAATATCATCTAATACAATTTCTTCCATTTTCTTGACTTGATGCGCCGTGGTGCTATAATAAAGACAACTGAATTTCTTTGAGCCGTCCTCGAAAACACCGTTCCGTGTTTTTGTAGAACAGAAAGGACACGAGCAACATGACAGCATCAGACGAAAAGTTCTCCCGTGTGTCGGGATACCGTCCATTCTCTATCATACAGCCAGGGTGGACGGAAATGCGAAATAGAATCTCACAACGACGGTACTTACCTACCCCACTCACCAACCGAGAGCGCACCGTATTGGAGCGCGTCCTTGACCAATACAACCGACGCACTGGCCTACACATCTCCCTTATCTGTGACCGCGACGACATCTTTACAGGACATCTATCAACCGCGCGCAACTATTTTGTTCTCGCTGGCCCAGCCAGTGACCCCTATTTGGAAGAAAAATGCGGTTACTTTGGGGAGTTAATTGTTTTAACTGCCACTGCACTGGGGTTAGCTACCTGTTGGGTCGGTGGCACTTATGACAGAAACACCTGCTTAACCCACCTGAGCAAGGGTGAACGACTGGTATGTGTCATTGCCGTCGGCCACGGAGCCAGTACTGCCATCCCCCATGCTCTCCATCGCTCCACCAAAAGCATTGCCCAACTGGGGACGGTATCCGATGATACCCCGCCGTGGTTCTCCACGGCACTCACCGCGGTACAGCTCGCCCCCTCTGCGATGAACCGCCAAGATGTCAATTTTATCTGGCAGACAGACGACTGTATACGCGTCCACACCATTGACAGTGACAGTTTTTCGATGGTTGACCTCGGGATTGCCAAACTCCACTTTGAACTGGGGGCACACGGCGGAGAATGGGAGTGGGGTGAAGGTGGCATCTTTCACCGCGCTGTGCAGGAGAAATCCTGTGGTGCAGTCATCCACCGCGAGTGCGACGGCATCCGCGAATATCTGATTATCCGCCACAACGGTGGCCATTGGAGCTTTCCAAAGGGGCATATGGAACAGGACGAAACGGAAGTGCAGACCGCTATGCGCGAGATTTGGGAAGAAACGGGGCTACATACCGAGATTGACACCACTTTCCGCAAGGTTGTTACCTACTCCCCCAAGAACGGCGTGATGAAAGATGTCGTTTTTTTCCTTGCCAGCGTGACAGGTGGCAAGGAACGCGCACAGGAGGAGGAAATTGCACAGTTGGAGTGGTTTTCCTTCGAGCAGGCGTGTGAAATTGTAACTTTTCTCACGGATACCAGTGTGTTGGAGGCCGCCGAGGAATTTCTCCAGAAAAATTCCTAATTCCCTATTGCGTTTTGGGTTAGCATTTTATATACTATACTTCGTCCATTTTTGGACAACTTGCTAATATTTTTGATAACATAAGGAGTGAGAAACATGGCCGAGGAAATCAAGACCCCCACCGCTGAGGAGGCGGAGAGCAGAAACTTTATTCATCAGTTTATCGACGAGGACATTGCAGAGGGTGGTCAGTTCCAGGGCATGACTGTCCACACCCGTTTTCCCCCCGAACCTAACGGCTACCTGCACATTGGCCACTGCAAGGCACTGTGCATCGACTTCGGCACAGCGGAGAAATTTGGCGGTCTGTGCAACCTGCGCTTTGATGATACCAACCCTGCCAAGGAGGACAACGAGTTTGTCGAAGCCATTCAGGAGGATATCCACTGGCTCGGTTTTGACTGGGGTGACAGACTGTTTTACGGCAGTGACTACTTTGAAAAAACATACGAGCTTGCGGTGGGTCTGATTCGCAAGGGATTGGCCTATGTCTGCGAGCTGACCCCTGAGCAGTTCAAGGAGTACCGCGGTACCATCGGCGTTCCTGCCAGAAGCCCCTATCGCGACCGCCCCATCGAGGAAAACCTCGACCTATTCGAGCGCATGCGTAAGGGTGAGTTCCCCGAGGGTTCCAAGACCTTGCGCGCCAAGATTGACTTGGCAAGCGGTAACTTCAATATGCGCGACCCTGTCATTTACCGTATCCGTTACATCGAGCACCATCGTCAGGGCACCAAGTGGTGCATCTTCCCCATGTACGACTTTGCCCATCCTATTCAGGATGCGTTGGAGGGAATTACCCACAGTCTGTGTTCTCTGGAGTATGAGGACCACCGCCCCCTGTACAACTGGGTCATTGAGAACACCGATGTTCCCAGCAAGCCTCGTCAGATTGAGTTCGCCCGTCTGGGCATCGACCACACTGTGATGAGCAAGCGCAAGCTGCGCGCACTGGTCGAGGGTGGCAAGGTGTCTGGCTGGGATGACCCCCGTATGCCGACCCTGTGCGGTCTGCGTCGCCGTGGCTATACCCCTGCTTCCATCCGCAACTTCTGCGAGCGCATCGGTGTCGCCAAGGTTTCCAGCACCGTGGAGTACAGCTTCCTCGAGCACTGCCTGCGCGAGGACCTCAACGAAACCGCACAGCGTGTGATGGCGGTTCTGCGCCCTGTGAAGCTGACCATCACCAACTATCCCGAGGGACAGAGCGAAACCTTCGAGGTGGAGAACAACCCCAACCGCCCCGAGGACGGGATGCGTACCATCACTTTCTCTCGCAACTTGTATATCGAGGCAGACGACTTTATGGAAGTCCCTGTGCCCAAGTACAAGCGTCTGTGCCCCAACGGTCCTGAGTGCCGTCTGAAGGGTACCTATCTCATCACCTGCACGGGCTGTCGCAAGGACGAGGACGGCAATGTGGTCGAAATTTTTGCCACCTATGACCCTGAGAGCCGTGGCGGTAATCCTGCCGACGGTCGCAAGGTCAAGGGTGCGACTATCCACTGGGCAGATGCCGCCACCGCCGTGGATGCCGAGGTGCGTCTGTACGACAACCTCTTTACCGACCCCGCACCCGACAGCGGTGAGAAGGACTTCATGGAGTGCCTGAACCCTGCTTCTCTGGAGGTTATCACTGGCTGTAAGGTCGAGGCAGGTCTGGCCGATGCCACCGCCCCTGCCAGCTTCCAGTTCATGCGTATGGGCTACTTCTGTCTGGATAACAAGGACTCCGCCCCTGGTCATCTGGTATTCAACCGCAGTGTCGGTCTGAAAGACAGCTTCAAGAAGTAAGAAATAACAAAAATAAAGAGAGTGTTGCAACATATACCGCAACACTCTCTTTTCTGTTGGATAAGATAAATTTATATTAGGCGCGGGGCTTGGGGACATAGGACACTTCGTTGACATTGTACACAGTCACGAAAGCGGCAGGGTCCTCTTTGGAGAGGAAGCGCATCAGTGCAGCATACTCCTGCTTATTGACGATAACCACAATCTCCTTGATGGGGGTATGGTTATAGGCACCGATGGCATCGTAGATGGTGGCACCGCTGTGCAGTTCTGTCAACACGAAGCTACGAATCTCCTCAATCTTAGAGGACAGGATGCAGACACGACGCTTGATGTTGTTGCCAAAGATGAAGTAGTCGAGGATAATACCGTTGAGATAAGTACCCAGCACACTCAGCACCACAATCTTGAGGTCGGACACGAAGTAGGACATCAGCGCGACAATCAGACCCGTGGAGGCAACTGCCTTGCCCAAGTCGATACGCAGATACTTGTTGAGCAACTTACCGATGATGTCCAAACCACCAGAGGAGGCATTGACATTAAACAGCGTAGCCTGTGCCAAGCTCACCAGAAACAGGTGGCACAGGACATCCTGAAACGGGTCGCCGATGATGGGCTGGGGATTAGGCATGATAATCTCAAACAAGCCGAGGAACAGAGGCAAAATCAGAGAGGTATACACCGTCTTGATACCAAAGCCAGTACCCAAGAAGATGAACCCTGCCACCAGAAGCACTGCATTGATAGCCAGCGCAATCAACGAAATGGGCAGTGCGCCACCCGTCATCTGGCTTAACACCATGGACAGACCAGAGACGCTACCAATGGAAACACGGCTGGGAATCATAAAGACATGGAACGATGCGGCAAGCAGTGCGGTTGCGAGGGTAATGACGATAAATTCTTTGACAACTGTGAGCTTTTTCATAAAATACTCCCCTTAAAAATGTACGATTATTTTCGCAAGTGAAACTGTATAGCAAAATACCAATTTTGTCAACAAAAGTTGTAGGGAAAAACAGCAGAAAGTTTTATTTTTTCCATTGCAAAGCATGGATAATATGCTATACTATACTCTGTGTTTGTGTATCGTTTTTTACTTTTATTGACAGGAGCGTTTCAATATGGGTCTCATTACTAAACTGTTTGGAACATACAGCGAGCGCGAGCTTAAACGCGTCTATCCCATTGTGGAAAAAATTGAAGCACTGGAGGAGGAGTATAAGGCATTGACTGATGCCCAACTCACCGCCAAAACAGCAGAGTTCAAAAAGCGACTGGCCAACGGCGAAACCCTCGACGACATTCTACCCGAGGCATTTGCTACAGCGCGTGAAGCCTCTGCGCGTGTGCTGGGGATGCGCCCCTACCGCGTACAGCTGATTGGTGGTATTATCCTCCATCAGGGACGCATTGCCGAAATGCGTACGGGTGAAGGTAAGACACTGGTGGCTACTCTGCCCGCCTACCTCAACGCACTGACTGGTCAAGGTGTCCACATCGTCACCGTCAACGACTATCTTGCCAAGCGCGACAGCGAGTGGATGGGTAAAGTCCACCGTTTTCTGGGCTTGACCGTCGGCTTGATTATTCACGACATCGACAAAAAACAGCGTCGTGAGGCATATGCCGCCGATATTACCTACGGCACCAACAACGAGATGGGCTTCGACTACCTGCGTGACAACATGGCACTGTACAGCAACGAGCTGGTACAGCGTGGTCACAACTTCGCCATCGTGGACGAGGTCGACTCCATCCTAATCGACGAGGCGCGTACCCCGTTGATTATCTCTGGTATGGGCGAAAAGTCCACCCAGATGTATGATATGGCAGAGTCTTTTGTCCGTCCCCTTAAGAAGCTCGTCATTGCAGAGAGCAACGACAAAGTCGAGGAGGATGAGAACCTCGATGCCGATTATGTCGTCGATGAGAAGTCCAAAACCGCTACCCTCACCGCGCGCGGTATCCAGAAGGCGGAGGCGTTCTTCCATGTGGAAAACCTCTCCGACCCCGAAAATGCCACCCTCGCCCACCATATCAATCAGGCCATCAAGGCACACGGTGTGATGAAGCTCGACATCGACTATGTCGTAAAAGACGGTGAAGTCGTCATTGTCGACGAATTTACAGGCCGTCTGATGTTCGGCCGTCGCTACAACGAGGGTCTGCATCAGGCTATCGAAGCCAAGGAGCGCGTCAAGGTTGAGCGCGAGAGTAAGACGCTCGCCACCATCACTTTCCAGAACTATTTCCGTCTGTACACCAAGCTCTCTGGTATGACAGGTACGGCACTGACCGAGGCGGAAGAATTTGCGAGTATCTACAAGCTCGACATCATCGAGATTCCCACCAACCGCCCTGTCGCCCGTAAGGACAACTCCGATGTGGTGTACAAGACCGAGGCTGGCAAGTTCCGCGCCGTCATTGAGCAGATTAAGGAGTGCCATGCCAAGGGTCAGCCCGTTCTGGTCGGTACGGTTTCCATCGAGAAGAACGAGTATCTGAGCCACCTGCTCCAGCGCGAGGGTATCAAGCACAATGTTCTGAATGCAAAGAACCACGAGCGCGAAGCCGAGATTGTTGCACAAGCTGGTAAGCTCGGTGCCGTCACGGTCGCCACCAACATGGCAGGTCGTGGTACGGATATTAAACTGGGTGGTAACGATGAATTCCTTGCAAAGAATGACCTCCGCAAGGCAGGTCTGAGCGATGAACTGATTGCCGAGGCCACTGGTTATGCCGAGACCGACAATCAGGAGATTCTCGATGCCCGTCAGATGTATGCCGAAAGCCTGAAAAAGCACAAGGCACAGATTGATATTGAGGCTGAGAAAGTCCGCGCCGTCGGTGGTATGTTCATCATCGGTACGGAGCGTCACGACTCCAGACGAATCGACAACCAGCTGCGTGGTCGTGCTGGCCGTCAGGGCGACCCCGGTGAAACTCGTTTCTACCTGAGCTTGGACGACGATTTGATGCGTCTGTTCGGTGGCGACCGCATCACCGCCCTGATGGACCGTCTGGAAGTCGACGAAAATATGCCTATTGAAACCAAGATGCTCACCAAGACCATCGCCAACGCCCAGACCAGCGTGGAGTCCCGCAACTTCCAAGCCCGTAAGAACACGCTGGAATACGACGATGTGATGAACAAACAGCGTGAGATTATCTACGACCAGCGCAAGCAGGTGCTGGACGGCATGGACATCCGCGAGGTTATCTCTGGCATGATTTCTGGTATGATTGCTGACAGCGTCAACAACGCTTTTGGTGAGAAGAAGCAGTTGGATGCCGAGAGTTTCCACAAGATGATGCACGCATTGGAGGGTACTTTCTTCAGCAGAGATACCTTCGCACAGGATGATATCATGGGACGCACCGCACAGGAGTGCATCGACCTGTTTACCGACAAGGCCATGGAGGTCTACGCCGCCAAGGAGCAGGAGGTATCCCCTGCCACGATGCGCGAAGTCGAGCGTGTGGTCATGTTGCGCGTGGTCGATGAGTACTGGATGGAACACATCGACGCGATGAACGAACTGCGTCAGGGCATCCGCCTGCGCGCCTACGCCCAGACCGACCCTGTCATCGCCTACAAGCAGGAGAGCCTGCATATGTTTGAGGAGATGATTGATGCCATCCGCGAGGAGACTGTGCGCCGTCTGTACTCTGTGCGTCTGCGGACAAATCAGGAAGTGAAGCGTGAGCGCGTGGCAACGGGTCTGACCGAGGGTCACGGCGATGGAACGGTGAAGAAACAGCCCCGCCGTGTACAGGGTAAAGTCGGCAGAAATGACCCCTGCCCCTGCGGAAGTGGCAAAAAGTACAAGAAGTGCTGTGGCGCGAACGAATAACACCGTTTTTTGATACTACCGTTTGAACTATGAGAAAATCCCCACAAAAGCAAGGACAAACCTCCTACTTTTGTGGGGACTTTTTGCATGATAAATTACTTCTTGTACTCGTCCATCAGAGCCTTGAAGGCAGGCAGACTACGCTGAATCATGTCAGGGCTGACACAGGTGCTCAGACGGCAGAAGGAAGGAATACCGAAACCTTCACCGGGGGCGATGAGCAGGTTCAGCTCCTTAGCGCGGTCGGACATTGCGTTACCGTCACCGTCAGGTGCTTCGACCAGCATATAGAAGGCACCGTGAGGCTTGATGCAACGGAAGCCGTAGCTGGTCAGTGCTTCATACAGGGTCTTGCGGTTCTGGTCATAGATGGTAACATCGGGGCGTACCTCAGCGCAGAGGTTGATGACCTTCTGCATCAGAGAGGGAGCGCACACATGGCCGCAGGAACGAGCCGCACCGGCGATAGCGTGATAGAGGTCCAGACTGTCGGCACAGCTGTCTGGTACGCAGACATAACCAATACGCTCACCGGGTAGGGACAGGGACTTAGAGTAGGAGTAGCAGACGATGGTGTTATCGTAGATGGTGGGCAGGAAAGGAACTTCTGCGTTGTCATACACCAGCTCACGATAGGGCTCGTCAGCAATGATATAGATGGGATGGCCGTACTCCGCCTCCTTGCGCTTCAGCATCTCTGCCAGAGCAGTCAGCTCCTCGCGGGTGTAGATGACACCGGATGGGTTGTTGGGAGAGTTGACGATGATGGCCTGCGTATGGGCGGTAATCGCATTCTCGATTGCATTCACATCAATGGAGAAAGTTTCCGTATTGGCAGGGACCGTCACCGTCTTACCACCAGAGCAACCGATGAACACGGGGTACTCAGGGAAGTAAGGAGCCAGAATCACGAACTCACTGTTCTCCACAGCCAGAGCGTGCAGGATGGCAACCAAAGCAGGAGCCGCACCGCAGGTAAAGAACAGGTTCTCGGGACGCAGAGCAGTACCGTAACGCTTGTTCAGGTCATCAGAAACGGTCTTGCGAACATCCACAGTACCAGTAGCGGCAGTATAGCCGTGAACAGCAACGCTGTTCTGCTTCTCCATGATTTCGATGATAGCGTCATGGACCGCACCAGGTGCAGGAACAGAGGGATTGCCGATGGAATAGTCATAGATATTCTCAGGGCCAATCTCTCTTGCCTTACGCAGACCGTAATCAAACAGCTCGCGGATGCAGGAACGCTTGGAGCCAAGCTCCACCATGCTTTGAACTAACATAGTTTCCTCCTAATATGTATCTCTATATTCGGGTATCAGGCGTTAGCGGCAACCACTGCGCCCAGAGCGATAGAAGCCAACTTGGTTTCTGCGCTGTCAGAACGGGACACCAGAACGATAGGCACCTTTGCGCCCACGATGATACCAGCATTCTTGGCCGCACCGAACAGGCTCATGGCCTTACCGATACCGTTACCAACTTCGTAGGTGGGAACGAGGAGAATATCTGCCTCACCACCGCCGACAGCGGTATAGTGCTTGTGGTGGCAAGCATCTTTGCTGACTGCCAAATCCAGACCCACAGGGCCGTACACATTCATGTTGTAGGGAACCCAACGCTCGGTCATCTCGGTGAGAGCCTGTGCATCCACCATAGAGGGAATCTTGGGGTCAACTACTTCTGCACCACAGATGCAGGCGGTGTTGATGCTCTCATAGCCCAGAGCCTTCATCACGATGGCGGCATTCTCCAGAATACCAGCCTTCTTCTCCAAATCAGGGAAAGTATTCATACCGCCGTCGGTCAGAGCCATCATCTTGTGGCCACAGGGCTCGTACAGCATGACATGGCTAATCAGGCGACCAGTACGCAGACCATGCTCCTTATTCAGCACGGCGCGCATCAGGGTAGCGGTACCGAGCAAACCTTTCATCAGGAAGCCCGCACGACCTTCAACGACACAGGCGACAGCCTTTTCAGCGCAGTCGACATCGTCGGTAGCGGCAACAATTTCGTAGTTGGCGGCATCCTCGCCCAGCTCCGCGAGCATAGCACGGATTTTTGCCTCGTCACCCACCAGAACGGACTGTGCGATACCCTGACGGCGTGCCTCGCAGACAGCCTGAATGACAGCATCATCGTGTGCGGCGGCAACGGCAATCTTGCCAGAGCCCATGCCAGCCGCGTGCTGCATAATCTCGGAAATAGACTTCATATTTCTTTTCTCCTGTTATAGAAACGGAATCGTTATTTGGATAGACTGAAAACTCAATCCCTCGCCTACGCTCGAAATTGAGTTTTCAGACACATATTACTTTACTTACTTGTATTCCTTACAGTCGCCGTTGTGCAGAGCGCGCAGTGCGCCTTCTGCCAGTGCGCGCATCTCCTCCTCACCGGGGAGGCGGATGATGGGGGCGATTTTAGAGACATAGGTGGAGATTTCCTCGCAGAACTTCTCGCTGTATGCCATACCGCCCGTGTAGACGATAGCATCCACATCGAAGTGCATGACAGCTGCCATGGCACCGATGTCCTTTGCCAGCTGATAGGCCAAGGCACGGAAGATGGTCATAGCCTCCTCGTCACCGCCGAAGGCTCGGTTCTCAATCTCGCGGAAGTCTTTGGTGCCCAGATAGGAGAAGACACCAGCCTTGGAGCCGAGCAGGGACTTCACTTCGCCCTTGCTCATGCCACTGTAGCACAGATTGACAATCGCATTGACAGGCAGTGCGCCACCGCGGTCCAGACCCATGCTACCGTCGTCCTTGACATTGAAGTTGTCCACGACACGCCCCTTTTCGTGGGCGGCAACGGACACACCGCCACCCAGATGAATGACGATGAGGTTCAGTTCCTCGTATGCCTTGCCGAGCTGTGCGGCGGCCTTACGGGAAACGGACTTGTGGTTGAGGGCATGGAAGAAGCTCTGACGCTCCACGCCCTTCAGACCAGAGATACGAGCCAAATCACTCAGCTCGTCCACGCACACGGGGTCCACAAAGTAGGCAGGGATGCCCAGAGGGGCAGCCAGCTCCTGTGCAATGTAGGCACCCAGATTGGAGGCGTGCTCGCCGTAGGGGGGATTCAGGATATCTGCAATGACAGCCTCATTAACACGATAAGTGCCAGAGGGGATGTGCTTCAGCAGACCACCACGGCCACAAACGGCATCCATCTCGGAGAGGGACACGCCCTTCTCCTCCAGAGCCTTCAGAATCAGCTCCTTACGATAGGGCATCTGGTCAGCCACCTTCTCAAAAGGTGCCAACTCCTGTGCGCTGTGGTCGATAGAAATGCGAACTTCCTCGGTTGCTTCATTGAAAACGGCAATTTTAGTGGAAGTTGCGCCGGGATTGATCACAAGAACTTTCATCTGTTCTCTCCCTATGTATATTAGACAGCCTCGTAACCTGCGCGATAAGCGGCCAGGTTGAGGTCCTTAAACTTAGCAGGCACGGTCTCAGCGATGACAGCCTCCCAGTCGATATCGGTCATGCCCAGAGCCTTGACCATACTACCGAACAGGACGACATTCATGCACTTCGCATTGCCGAGGTCCTCTGCAATCTTGCCAGCATTCAGCTTCAGCACGCGGAAGTGCTTCTCCATCGCCTCCATGCAACCAGCAGGATACTCACACATACCAGCGGCGATCGTGGAGGAAGGCATCTCGAAATCATTGATAACAGCCACGCCGTCCTTCTTCAGGTAGTTGGCGTAACGAACTGCCTCCATCTTCTCGAAGGAAACAACGATGTCAGCGGCGGCCTCACCGATAACGGGAGAGTAAACCTTCTTACCCCAGTGCACCTGAGTAGAAACGCTACCACCGCGCTGGCTCATGCCGTGAACCTCAGACATCTTAACATCATAACCGGCCTTCATCAGACCGCCGACCAGGATTTTTGCAACCAGAATGGCACCCTGACCACCAACGCCGACCAACAGCGCGCTCTTGTTCTGTTCCATTGCTTAGTTCTCCTTTCTGGTGATAGCACCCTTGGGGCAAGCCTGGGCGCAAACGGTACAACCGACGCACTGCGTGTTGGAAATCTTTGCCTTGCCATCCTCAATCATGATAGCGGGGCAACCAACCTTCAGGCACAGCTTGCAACCAACGCACTTATCGCGGTCAACCTCGCACAGGCTGATGTTGTGCTTGATGCGCTTGATAAGCAGGCAGGGACGACGAGCGATGATAGCGGCGGGCACTTCGGAAGCCAGTGCATCCTGCACAGCCTGCTCCATTGCCTTCAAATCCTGGGGGTCAACAATGATAACATTCTTGTAGCCACAGGAAGCGAGGATATCCTCAATCTTCAGCTTCTCAGCAATCTCGCCCTGCAGGTTCATACCACTGCCGGGGTTCTCCTGATGACCAGTCATACCAGTGATGGAGTTATCGAGAACAACGGGAATCATGTTACCCTTGTTGTAGATGATTTCAGCCGCACCAGTCATACCGCTGTGGAAGAAGGTGGAGTCACCCACGACACCGAAGACCTTCTTATCGGTCTGGCCAGTGACCTCGAATGCCTTAGCGATACCCATAGCAACGGTGAAACCACCGCCCATGCAGACGACGCTATCGAGGCTGTTCAGAGGAGCAGCGGCACCCAAGGTATAGCAACCGATATCGCCAGCGACGACGAAATCCTTGTGCTTGCTCATGGTGTAGAAGAAACCACGGTGGGGGCAGCCGGGGCACAGTGCGGGAGGACGAGAAACAGCGGAAACACCGACATCGGTAGTTTCGGGCTTCTCACCGAAGATGCGCTCGCGCAACAGCTGGGGATTCAGCTCATACAGGTTGCCAATCAGCTCCTTGCCGACACACTCGATGCCAGCGGCGCGAATCTGCTCCTCCATGAAGCCGTCCAGCTCCTCGATGACATAGACCTTGTCCATCTTCTCAGCGAAGGAGCGAATCAGACCCATGGGCAGAGGATTGGTGATACCCAGCTTCAGGAAGGAAGTATCCTCAGGGAATGCATCCTTAGCGTACTGGTACGCAATGGAAGCGGTGATAACACCGACCTTGCCGTTAATCTCCTGGGTGTTCAGGGGGCTAGTGTTAGCGTACTCCTCCAGAGCCTTCAGGTTCTCCTCGACCTTGGGGTGGTTGAGGTAGGCATGAGCAGGCGTAGAAACATTCTTACGGATGTTGCGCTCGTACTTGGGTACAGCGACCTCGGTACGCTCGCCCAGCTCGACCAAGCTCTTGGAGTGTGCGACACGGGTGGTAGTACGGAACAGGACGGGGGTATCGAACTTCTCAGAAATCTCATAAGCGGCCTTCATAAAGTCGAGGCACTCCTGAGAGTCGGAGGGCTCAATCATTGCCATCTTTGCGGCACGAGCGTAGTGGCGGTTATCCTGCTCGTTCTGAGAGGAGTGCATACTGGGGTCATCTGCGGAAACGATAACGAAACCGCCAGTGACACCGTTGTAAGCGGCGGTGAAGATGGGGTCAGCAGCCACATTGACACCGACATGCTTCATAGCGGTCAGGCTACGCACACCAGCGATGCTTGCACCATAGGCAACCTCGGTAGCAACCTTCTCGTTGGGAGCCCACTCGCAGTACAGAGCATCCTTGTACAGGGGGAGGTTTTCAAAAATCTCGGTGCTAGGGGTACCGGGATATGCGGAGCACACCTTGACACCGGCTTCATAGGCACCACGGGCAATGGCTTCATTGCCAGTCAGCAAAACTTTATTCAAAATGAATGACCACCTTTCATTTATATTGATACTTTAATTTTACAAAAATGCTTGCAAAGTGTCTAATACCATCTTATAATAACAGTATTAGAAAAACTTATTCCATACAAAAGAGATAGGCGAAACTTATGACCATTACACAAATCCTCTATGCGCTGGAAACGGCACGGCGCAAAAATATCTCCAAGGCCGCCTCTGCCCTATTCGTATCGCAGTCCGCGCTCTCCCAACAGTTGCAGAAGTTAGAGCGAGAACTGGGGTATCAGCTTTTTGAGCGTACGGCACACGGATTACAGATGACCGCCGAGGGGGTGCTGTTCTGTGAGGAGGCACAGCCACTCCTCGAACATTGGGAACAATTTCAAAAGACAGTACGCATGGACAGCGCGGTAAAGAAACGGCAACTCCGCATCTGCATGGGTTCTCGCGTCTACTCCAACGGACTTTTTCAAGATGTTCTGCGGTTCTTTGACGACCACACCGACTTGGAAGTGACCTTCGTGACGGAAGCAGGGCGCGATTTTGTCGCTGGGTTACGGGATGGCTCGATGGACCTCGCGCTCGACCGTCTGCCCAGTGAGGATATGCACCTCAACACGCTGTACTCCTGCAATCTGGTACGCGAAACGCAGTGCGTACTAATGGCGAAAGATGACCCTCGTGCGGTGAAAGACAGCATTTCCATCAAGGAATTACAGGGGGCAACCATGATTTCTGGCTTGGAAAATTCCTCTGAGGACAAGACACTCAAAGAGATTTGTCGGACAAATGGGGTCACACTCAAGCGTATTTTCCGTTCCGACGGTATCGAAACCAGTATGAACTTGGTACGCAGTGGAAAAGGTGTGGCACTGGGGCCGAAATCTTTTGCCGACTTCTACCATGTCGCGGCGGTGGAATTGACCCCACCCGTTGACATCACGCTCAAATTTATCTGTCTCAAAAGCAGTCTGAAACGCAACGAAATCCTGCTGTTCCGTGACTACTTGCAACAAACCTGTCGCAAGCGCGGACTATTGCCAGAGGAATAAAACACCGGGGAGTGTCGCACAACGCCACACTCCCCTTTTCTCATCCTGTGCAATTACTTCTTTCCGAACAAGCTACCCAGACCACCGAGCAGGTCGCCCACTTTCTCCATCGCGAGCTTGGCCTTGATGCCGTCAATCAGTTTCTCCACCTGGTCGTCGGGCAAATCCACACCCAACAGCTTCTCCAGACAGGCAACAGGCTCCTCGTTGAACTTCTTCAAAACAACAGGGTCCTTCTCCAGCTTCTCGACCAATTCTTCAATCATCTTTTTGATATCCATATGTATCTACCTTACTTTCTTGTGATTTATAACACTAAAAATCGTGCGCTTCCTGCAACACCATGTCCTTGACCTTTATAGCTCCACATTCATGTGCAGTCCCATTCTATCCCAAACCGCCCTAGAAATCAAGGTTTTTTATCAAAGCATTTTCCAATAAACCCATTTACCGACCACTCAGAATGGTAAAAATTCGGTAAGCCCCGGTAGCCTCCCCTCAGACTACTAGGTATCACCATCAAGCAATCTGATTGTCAAAATAATAACAATAAAATCACTTGCTTTTTCTTGTAAATATGTTATAATTATCATGTTTTATGGTGGTTCAAATTAGGAGGATCTAACATGAAAGTCATATCCATAATAAACTACAAAGGCGGAGTTGGAAAAACTACCATCACTGCCAATTTAGCTGCCGAAATGACATTCAGGGGTAAAAAAGTATTAGTTATTGATCTAGACCCCCAAACCAACTTAACGTTTTCCTTTTTGAAAGTAGATGAATGGTCAGAATGTTTTGAAAAAGATAAGACTATTAAATTCTGGTTCGACTCAATTATTGATGGAAAAAAAGACACGCCATCGTTTAATGATCTAATCATATCTAAAGATAACATAGACATTTTGTGCTCTCATCTCGGTTTAATTGATGTTGATTTTGAATTGGCTGTTGGACTTTCTTCAGGAAGTGACCGTCAGTACCACGCAAATTACATCAAAACTTATTCGTACATAAGGAATGAACTCCAACGTCTAGATAAATGTTATGATGTAATCTTGTTTGATTGTCCGCCAAACTTTGGTATAGTAACCAAGAACGCCTTGATTGCGAGTGACTATTATGTTGTTCCCGCAAAGATGGATTATTTATCTACATTAGGCATAAACTATCTGCGAAATCATGTCAACCGTCTTGTAAAAGATTATAACGCACATATAGAGCATTTAGCAGATAGGAACGCAGCAGATATGATCAATCCCAAGTTTTTAGGTGTCATTGCAACAATGGTTTCTCTTAGAAACGGAGATCCAATCGCAGCACAAAAAGCTTATGTTGAAGAGTTGTCACGTAGTAATATTGCTTTATTCGACAACATGGTACGACTTAACAACACCGTATTTGCGTCCGCTCCACAATACGGAACCCCTGTAGTTATGAACAGATATACGCAAGGGTCAACCTACAGTGATATTGTTGTTGAGTTGGAGAGTCTAACAACCGAATTTATGACTAAGACAGGAATACAATGAAAAATCAAACTAAGTTATTAAGAATTTTATTGGACACGATAGACAGGCTTTCTGAAGAAGAAATATCTTCACTTCTATCAGGAAAAGCACATCTAAAGCTCGAAATTTCTAGTGAGCAAAAAAACTGCAAAACAGTGAATGAAATACCAAGTGATTTTTTGACCCAACTAGAAGGTTGTAAATTTAGAGAAAGTGCTAAAAAACTATTTGATGAAAGCACTTTTTCCAAGAGTGAATTAAAAGCAATTTCTAAACATTATAGTATCCCTATCGGAAGCAAGGATACAAATACCCAGATAATCGGAAAAATTATTGAAATTGTTGTAGGCTCCAAGCTCAAATATGACGCACTCCTGAATACAAACTTAAACGGTTCAAATTAAATACGGGAGCGTTGCAAAATAGCGTGAAGTAAAAAAGGCGAGTAGGAACCCGAAAAAGGGTTTTCTTACTGGCCTTTTTGCTTTAATATGAATTTGTGAAGAAACAACTAAAGCAAGACCAGTGTACCGTATATGAGCGAAATGGTCAACTGGTATTTACACTGAACAACGAAATTTTGTTACCAGAGAACGCCCCCGTCCGACTGACAAGCGCCCAGCTTGAGGAACTGGATTACAGCAAATTGTATCGCGCCTATTCTGCCAAGGGCAGGAAATCGAAGGTCGACCCACGAGTGCTGTTCAAGGTAACGGTATATGGCTATCAATGCGGGATCTATTCGAGTCGGAAGTTGGAGGAAGCTTGTGGGTACCGAGTGGACTTCATGTGGCTGTTGGAGGAATACCCAGCA
>JAZOVU010000051.1:0-47685 GCA_045658885.1 Candidatus Pelethomonas sp.
GGCACTGCGTTTTGAGTAGGGCCTGGTTTACTGTACCCTAAACACAGATAATTTGAAAAGTTTTCCACATTTTTTGTCCCGTGCCGCAGCTTAAGTCCAAAAAAAGCTGTCGCAGAACTTTTCTTTTCTGCGACAGCTCCAGTCTTTTATGGGATGTTGAAAAACCGCTTGCCGTTTTCCAAAGTGATACGGGCGCAATCCTCGACGCTGATGCCCTTTAGCTCCGCCAGTCTTTCGCAGGTGTGCAGAATCAGAGAGGAGTCACAGCGTTTACCACGGAACGGAACAGGTGCCATATAGGGCGCATCCGTTTCGAGCATGATGTGTTCGAGAGGGATGGCCTCCGCAACCTCTACCGCTTTTCGTGCGTTGTTATAGGTCAGAACACCCGTGAAGGAAATCATCCAGCCCAGTTTTATCAGCTCGTGTGCCAACTCTACACTGCCGGAAAAGCAGTGGAACACGCCCTTGACGGTGGGAAATGCTTTCACCATCGCAAGGCTATCTGCGTGTGCTTCACGGTCATGGACGATGATGGGGAGATGTAACTCCTGTGCCAGTTCCATCTGGGCGCGAAAGACCTGTTGTTGCAGTTCCTTGGGGGGATTGTCCTCCCAGTGGTAGTCCAGCCCTATCTCACCAATGGCAACCACTTTGGGATGCTGTGCCAAATCGCGCAGAATCGCCAAGTCGCTCTCCTGATACGGCGCACAGCCTTCGGGGTGATAGCCAACCGCCGCATACAGATAGTCGTAGCGCGTGGCAAGTGCAACCGCCTGTTGACTGGTCGGGATGTCACAGCCTGGATTGACGACCAGACCGACCCCCTGTTCGGGTAATCGGGCGAGTAGTTCTGCACGGTCTGTTTCAAATTGGTGTGCATCGTAGTGTGCGTGGGTGTCGAATAGTTGCATCATGTTTTTTCTTAGCCCAACTTTGCGCCAGCAGGGATGGCATCACTGACCATCAGCAGATTCAGCTTCTCCTCACCCTTCTCGGTGTGGACGGCAGAAATCAGCATACCACAGCTCTCCAGACCCATCATCTTTCTGGGGGGCAGGTTGGTAATGGCAACCAAGGTCTTGCCAATCAACTGCTCAGGCTCGTAGAACTTGGCGATACCAGAGAGAATCTGACGGTCGGTGCCTGTGCCGTCGTCCAGTGTGAAGCGCAGGAGCTTATCGCTCTTTTTCACTTTCTGGCAGTCCTTGACCTTCACGGCGCGGAAATCGCTCTTGCAGAAGGTGTCGAAGTCCACATTCTCGGTGGCATATGGCTCAATCTCAATAGCAGGCAGGGCGGCTTTTTTAGCTGCCTCGCGAATAGCCTCAATCTCGGCCAGTTTTGCGGCGGTATCAATACGGGCAAACAGAATTTCAGCCTGTCCGACACATTCGCCTACGGGCATACCGCCGAAGGATGCCAAAGACTCGATACCACCATCTGCCACATTGAGTTGCTTCAAAATTTTATCGGCGGTGCTAGGAAGGAAAGGCTTGAGCAGAACGGCGGCAAAACGGATAGCCTCCAGAAGATTGTAGAGAACCGTGCCCAGACGCGCGTGCTGGCTCTCATCCTTGGCAAGTGCCCAGGGCGTAGTTTCGTCAATATACTTATTGGCACGGCGCAACAGAACAAAAATTTCGTCGATGGCATCTGCCACATGGAGGCCAGCCATCTTTTCTTCCACCTTGGTGGGAGTTGCCAACACAACGGATTTCAGTTCCTCATCCACGCTGTCAACAGTGGTGGGAGCCATAATCTTGCCATCAAAATACTTCTGGCTCATGGCGATGGTGCGGTTGACCAAGTTGCCCAAAATGTTTGCCAAATCAGAATTGATACGCTCAATCATCATTTCATAGGTCAGAACACCATCGTTGGCAAAGGGCATCTCATGGAGGACATAGTAACGCACAGCATCCACGCCAAACAGGTCAACCAGGTCATCAGCATAGATGACATTTCCTGTGGACTTGCTCATCTTTCCGTTGTTCACCAACAGCCAGGGATGGCCAAACACCTGCTTGGGCAGGGGCTCACCCAGAGCCATGAGGAAAATAGGCCAGTAAATCGTGTGGAAACGCACGATATCCTTACCGATAACATGGACATCGGCAGGCCAAAACTCCTTGTACTGAGGTTCGTGGTTTCCATCGGGGTCATAGCCACAGAAAGTGATATAGTTGCTCAGTGCATCCAGCCAGACATAGACCACATGGCGGTCGTCAAAGTCAACAGGGATACCCCAGTGGAAGCTCGTTCGGGATACGCAAAGGTCCTGCAAGCCAGGCTTTAAGAAGTTGTTAATCATCTCGTTCTTTCTGCTCTCAGGCTGAATAAACTCGGGATGCTCCTCAATATGCTTCATCAGACGGTCTGCATACTTGCTCATGCGGAAGAAGTATGCCTCTTCCTCAGCCTCGACAACCTCGCGGCCACAGTCGGGACACTTGCCATCAACCAACTGGCTTTCAGTCCAGAAACTCTCGCAGGGAGTGCAGTACTTGCCTTTGTAGGTGCCCTTGTAGATATCACCTTGGTCGTACAACCGCTTAAAAATCTTCTGCACCTTAGCTTTGTGAACGGGGTCAGAAGTACGGATAAAGCGGTCGTAGCTGGTATCCATCAAATCCCAAATACGGCGGATTTCACCAGCAATGTTGTCGACATGCTCCTGCGGTGTAATGCCAAGACCTTCCGCTTTTTCCTGAATTTTTTGGCCATGCTCGTCCGTACCAGTCTGAAACAGGACATTGTAACCGGTCAGTCGCTTGTAGCGAGCAATCGCATCCGTCAACACGATTTCATAGGTGTTGCCAATATGGGGTTTGGCGGATGTGTATGCGATTGCGGTGGTAATATAATAGTTTTTCTTGTTTTCCATCGGAAAACCTCCTATCTCGCCCCAAATGAGAGGGCGTATTTCATCAAATCGCACCGTATTATACCATATCCAAGGTTCGCTTTACAAGAGGGAGATGAAAACTTGCCGTGCGTTAAAATTGGCATTTCCATTCACCTTGACATTTTCAGACAAATTTTGTATGATAAAGAGGCAGTCGGGGGTACTGACATCCCTATTTTGAATAGTTTTCTATGCGTTTGATACCGATAAAGGTAGAAATAATACGGTAAGAGGTATTTGCTATGAAAAGAAAAACGCGTGTCGGTCTGGTCACCAGTGGTGGTGACTGTCAAGGTCTGAATGCCGCCATCCGCGGTGTGGGTAAGGCTTTGATGCAGTATGTGGATAATATTGAAATCTTCGGTATGTATGACGGCTACCGTGGTCTGATTGAGAATGATTACAAGTACATGGAGCGCAATGATTTTTCGGGTATTATTGCACAGGGCGGTACGATTCTCGGTACTTCCCGTCAGCCGTATGTTCCTGGGACAGCGATTGTTGACAAGAATGGCAACGATGTAATGCCCAAAATGCTCGACACCTATAACCGTCTGAATCTGGACTGTTTAGTGGTGATGGGCGGTAACGGTACACAGAAAAGTGCAAAGCTCCTCGCGGATGCTGGTATGAATATTATCACCCTGCCCAAGACCATCGACAACGATATCTATGGCACGGATGAAACTTTCGGTTTCCAATCCGCCGCCGATATTGCCACCAATGTTATCGACTATATCCATACCACGGCACTGGCACACAGCCGTATCTTCATTGTCGAGTGTATGGGTCGTGACGCAGGTTGGTTGACGCTGACCTCTGGTATTGCTGGCGGTGCGGATGTTATCCTCATCCCTGAAATTCCGTACGACATTGAAAAAGTGGCGGATACCATCGAACAGCGCAAGAAGAAAGGGCGTACTTTCTCGATTGTCGCCGTTGCCGAGGGTGCGGTGTCCAATGCCCATAAGATTCTCTCCGAGGAAGAACGCCGTCAGATTAAAAATGCCAACCCCTATTCCACGATTTCCTATGAGATTGCGGACCAGTTGGAGAAGCTGACGGGACAGGAGGCGCGTGTTACGGTGCCTGGCCACTACCAGCGCGGTGGTCCTGCTTGCCCCTATGACCGCGTATTGGCAACGCGCTTCGGTACTGCCGCCGCACGGCTCATTATGGAACAGAAGTATGGCTATATGGTTGGGATTCAGGCAGGAAATATCGTGCCTGTGCCACTGGAGGAGGCCGCCAGCAGAACCAAGTTCTTGCCCACTGACCATCCCCTTATCCAGACTGCACGCGATATCGGCATCGGCTTTGGCGATTGATAGTATACAACATAGTAGAGGGAGTGTTGCCCAAAACGGCAGCACTCCCTTTTCACTGTTATTTATAAGAAATCAACACTCCCTCAGAACCGATGCGCTCGAAATGAAGTCGTTTCCGCAGGGAACTTTCCAGATTTTCAGTATTCTGAGCAACACCGTCTTGGCGGAATACCGACAGCACCAGACCGAGCATTCCCATATCCACCACCATCTGTAAGTTTCCGACGAGGAAAGGAAATGCCACACTGGTCCATGTGTACCCCATCGCCAGTGCAATACTGGCGATAGCGCGCAGAGAAAAGGTGAGCAAGACAGAGCATACCACCATTTTCCCGAACACACTGCGCTGGCGTAGGCATCGCACCACGACCCAACAGAGTAGTGCAGAAAATAGAGCGATGAACAGGAGAAAGGGAACCCAACCCAGTCGATAAATCAAGGTTGTCAGCAACAAGTCGCTGTCACAGTTGGGCAGTGCCATCTCGTATGGCCACGGGTAGGTAGGATTGTCCCACTGCCCCTGTCCCAACCACTGCGAACCAGACAGAACAGTTTTGGTTACCATTGCGGAATAGCCACGCCCTGTTGGGTAGCGTTCGGGGTGGAGGAACGCGTCCAGACGAATCATAAAGAGGTCGGAATTGACCAACTGATAGACCAGCATGGCTGTTGTAGGAAGAAACACTGCGATAGCGGTGAGGAGGGTTTTGCCTCGTCCTATGCCAAACCAGTCCTTACTTGCTGCCAGAAGAAACATGATACAACCAACGATGACCAATAGGAGAAAGTCCCATTTACTTGGTATCAGTAGACAGACCGCACCGAGGGGCAGTATCCCAAAGAGGGCGCGGGGCAGACCGCGCCACCCTTGGTTGCGACAAGTCTGTATCCATATCGCATAGATAATGGGATAGCATGCCGTGATGTAGCGTGTGTAGTGGGGGATGTGGTTAATCCGAGGGGAAACAAAGAACAGTAGGACACCGAGCAACAATGCACCGAGATAGACCTTTTTTCCATGGCGTGCCAGTAGAGTATAGTCCAGAAAGTAACCACCCACCAGTGCCGCACCACCCAAAAGAACGGAGAGTCGCGTGGTAACGGGATTGATATTGAGATAGCAGTAGTTCCAGTCGGCTGTCAACCCGATGCGAAGTCCTGCACAGACAACCGCAAACAGCAGGGTCAATGCCAACAGACCGTTCTGTGGCTTGGGGCGGTGGATACGGTCAAGCTCTATGCCCAATGCGACAGGGTCGCCCATTTCCGCAACTGCCATATACTCTGCGTCGTCGTACCCTTCTTCGGCAAAGGCATCCCTCTGCTCGGAGAGATGCTGTTCCAACTCGGAGAGTACCGAAGATTTAATGCGCTTCCAACGAATTTGTGCAGAAACGGTTTCCAAATACTCTGTGATGGTTTTATACTGCGCCATAACACACCTCTTCCTGCAACACACGGCGCACTGCCGTGGCATATACATTCCACGATGCCTCTTTCTCCTGCAATGCGTTGTGACCAGTTGTGGTCAGCTGGTAGTACCGTCTGGGTTTACCAGCGGATGCCTCTCGCTCATAGGCGGTGACATACCCCTTTTCCTCCAGACCGTGCAGGAGGGGATACAGGGAACCTGCTTTCAGATGAAAAGTGTCGTCCGACCGCCGTCGTAATTCCTCAATCATCTGATAGCCGTACATATCTCCTTTTTCCAATAGCTTCATCACCAGTAGCCCCATACTGCCACTGATTAAAGTTTTATCTACTTCCATGTGTAACCTCCTTTGGATAATTTATATAGAGCATCTATATATTGGGATTATATATCGACTGTCTATATATGTCAAGGCTATTTTTTCGGTAGGGATATATTTTTGAAAAACCTGTTGCATTTTCAGAGAATACCTCGTATCATAGTGTGCTGACACAATACAATATAAAGGAGTTGGAATGTAAATTGAGTTTACAAAAGCTATTTTCTGCCAAAGATATGACTGCTGGCAGACCATGGAAACGCATTATGGAGTTCGCACTCCCGATGCTGATTGGTAACATCGCCCAACAGCTATACAATACCGCAGATACGGTCATTGTCGGTATCTATGTGGGCGATAATGCACTCTCTGCTGTCGGTAGTGCAGGCCCGATTCTCAACCTGCTGTTGGCACTGTTCGTCGGTATTGCCACGGGTGCAGGTATCGTGGTTTCCCAGAGCTTCGGTGCAAGGGACCGTAAGACACTCTCCTCCAGTATCGGCAACTGTATTTCCTTATCCGCTATTGCCACTGCCATTATTATGGTTGTCGGTCCCCTTATCTCGACCCCTATGTTGAAAATGCTCGGTACGCCCGATTCGATTATTGCGTGGTGTGCCCAATACCTCAATATCTATTTCTTTGGTATTGTGGGCTTCTTTTACTACAATATGCTCTCTGGTGTTCTGCGTGGTCTGGGTGACTCGGTATCTGCTCTGCTGTTCCTGATTGTCGCCGCCCTGCTGAATGTCGGACTGGACCTTCTATTCGTCGCTGGTTTTGGGATGGGTGTGGCAGGTGTTGCACTGGCCACTATCGTTGCACAGGCTATCTCTGCCGTGCTGTGCTTTATGAAGTTGAGAAGCATGGGCGATATCTTCGACTTAAACTGGAAAACGCTCAAGTTGGACGGTGCAATGGCAATGCGTATTCTTCGCATTGGTATTCCCTCTGGTGTGACACAGGCAATTATGGCAACCGCTGGTATGATTGTCCTGAACCTGACCAATGCCATGGGTGAGATGGTCATTGCCTGTAGTGTTATCATCATGCGCGTGGACGGCTTCGCCATGATGCCAAACATGACTTTCGGCCAGACGATGAGCGTCTTTACTGGTCAGAATGTCGGCGCAAAACGCTACGACCGTGTGCATCAGGGTGTGAAGCAGGGTTCTATCATCGCCCTGGCATTCTCTGCCGTGATTACGCTGACTCTGCTGTTGTTTGGTCGCTACCTGTTCGATATCTTTACCGATACCCCAGAACTGGTGGAGTTGTCCAATCGGATGATACGCGTGATGGCGGTCGGCTATCTGGCGGTCGCCGTGACGCAGGTGCTTGGTGGTGTCATGCGCGGTGCAGGTGATACTGTGACACCCATGTGGATTTCGATTATCTCCACCATCCTCATCCGTGTTCCTGTCGCCTATGGACTGGCTTACCTGACCCGCAGTGAGGCATATCCCCACGGTGAGCCTATCGCACTGTTCGGCTCGCTGATGATTTCTTGGACGCTGGGTATGATTATCTCTATCGTTGTGTTCTGTATCGGTAAGTGGAAGAAAAAAATGATGAATCCTGCCTAATGGGTAGAACAAAGGGAGTGTTGCAATGGATGTTGCGACACTCCCTCTATTTTTTTAGGGTAAGATTGCCAGTACCTTACAGATTTCGGCACGCGTCATGGCGTTATTGGGATATAATTTTCCATTATTGCCGTTCATCACACCCAAGGCGACCATCGTTTCAAAGTGGGTGCGCGCGTAGTCCAAAATCTCGCCTGCGTCGGGGAACATAGACAGGTCAGCGGAGAGATTTTCGGCATTTCTCGCCCTGCCTAACATTGTCACCGCCTGCGAACGGCTGAGCGTTGCCTGTGGTGCATAGAGTAGCGTGCCGTCGCTCTGCTCAATACCACCTACAATGCCGAGGGCATACATGGCACGAACCGCATTCGCTGCCCATGCGTCCACCTGTTCCATATCCGCGAATGGGGTGGTGATGTCGGCGTAGTCAGCGGTATTCAGATTCATATACCGCGCCAACAGTACCGCAAATTCCGCGCGGGTTACCCCCTTGTCTGGGTTGGCATAGAGCGCGTCGCCCTGTTGTACCCCTGTCAACACCCCCTTGTGGTACAGGGAGCAGAGATACCCTGTGCCCCAGTGTCCTGCGGTGTCAACAAATGGAGAGCGTCCATCCAAGGTGAGGGAAATTACCACGGTCAAATCACCCTTAGAAATACTGGCTGTACCTGCACCCTCGGTAAATTTTGTGGTCAGGACACCGTTTTCGTCGAAGCTACCCAGATTGTTGTCCACGCGCCAAGTGAAATCGCTGTTAGAAGTTTCTAGTTTACGGTGGTTGTAGCTGGCGGTAACAGACAACTGTGCCGTGTCGCCTGGGACCATCGTGACACCGTCTACCTGTACGCCCTCCCAGTAGACATGAATCTCGTCGGGCGTATCTACCACGAGAATCTGGAGTTCCTCTGTGAACCCACCAGTCGAGGCGGTGATGGTAACAGGGCCACCTTCGTCAGGGGCATAGAAGATGCCGTCTATGACTTCGCCAGCACTACACTGGTAGAGAATATGGGCGTTCATGGGAGAGAAATTGCTGTCGAGCAACTGTGCGGAAAGTTCTACCGTATGTCCGGGGAGAACAACATAGGAGGACGCGCCAAAGTAGAGGTGGTCGCCAATGCCCGTGGCATAATCTCGCACGAGCAAGAGAAGATGATTACTCACCTTGCGCTCCATTTTGTCGCTGGGCGAGTTGACGACTTGGGCGCGGTCCGAACCTGGAAGCGTAGCGGTCATGGTTGTACTACCACCGCCGTCCAGACAGACCGCCGTTTCACAGCCTAGTTCCACCATGCGCTGTGCGAGGACACGCAGGGAAGCACCCATGCTGTGTTCCGCTTGTCTACCGTCCACGGTGTACAGGACCAATTCACCGTTGGTTTTGACCCCGACCACACTGCGCGGTGCGTAGGTGGTGGAGAGATTTTCTTTGACAGCACCGTTCTCCACGAGGAGATACAGTGCGCCTATCGCCTCGGTTACACTGTTCCATCTGCTGTCAGCAGGGGTAAAAGAGATGGTGAACCTGTTTCCCACGGCGAGCTGTTCCAGAAAATATTTGTGGACAGTGTAGCCATTTTCAGAGATGGTCAAGGCAACCTGTCGTTCTCCGATTTCGACCGCCTGTGCGCCAGTTTCTACACGGTCAACACGCAGGTGTAGCGTATCGCCCATGCTGGCAGAACCAGAAACTATAGAGCAGAGGACAGTGAGTCCCTCGGTGTGTGTACCTGTAGTGTGGTCGGTGTTGAAGTCGGAAGTTAAGAGTGTCACGCCTGCGTCCTCGACACGCGGTTTATTGATGGCGGCGATAGGGAGTGTCCTGTCTTCGTGCTGTGCGGTGATGGCGAGTTTCGGCTCATCGAGTAGTACCGAACCGTCTGGCAGAAAGCCAAGGGCATAATTATTTTCTGCACCAGAAATAATTTCACCATCAGAAATCATTATGCCGAGTGGATAGCCAGTGGCGGTGTCGTAAAAATCGCCGTTGATACCAGCTACCACGCGCCACCCCTGTGCCTCATACATCTCGGCGGCTTCGGTGGCGGTCAGACGCGCACACACGGAATCGCCATAGGCAACCGCAGGGGTGATGGGGCTGTCGGAGGCAACGGTGACAAAATATTCATGGCGCAGTTGTTCGTAGTAGTGGCTCCAATAGATATTATCGTGGAAGGTGACACCGTGATGTACGGCGATATCCTCTTGCCACACCTCACTGCCATAGGCATCGGAGTAGGCGAGAGCGTGACTGGGGAGCGACAGTAGTAGCATACTACAGCTTATCAGAAGGGATAATACTTTTTTCATGGATTCTCCTTTTTGGTAGGTAACACAGGGCGAGTTTTCTGTCTGTGCTACTATAGCACACAGAGGAAAAAAAGTCCACTGCGAGGGAGGTGGCAAAATTTTACACAGCCGTATGAACGAAATGTTCAGCAAAATTAAAATACAATAGAAAAATCAAAGTTTTTCTGTTGACTTTTACTACACAACGAATATACTGGTAAATAAGACAAAAAAGGGGGATTTTTCCATGAGCTTTGGAAAACGCCTGCGCGAGCGAAGATTGGAACTGAAGATGAGCCAGAACGAATTGGCACGCGCACTAGGAATTACGGCGGCAGCCGTCAGTAACTATGAGAGTGGACAGAATGCCGTGCGTGAAGACATTTTGCTCAAACTGTTTCGTGTATTGGATGTCGACCCCAACTATCTCTATCAGGATAGTATTACAACGCATGACTTTATCTGCTCGGTGGAAGAAAAGGCGTTGATTGGCAAATATCGCGCACTCAATCGTATTGGTCGGCAGACACTCCATAGTGTGGTCGATGGGTTGAGGGCATATCAGGCGGATTTGGAGCGTACTACACCCGCCAGAGAGGTGCGACAGATGCCACTCTATTTCTCGTTGTCGGCGGTGGGCGATGCTACCCCGATGTTTGGAGAAGATTTTGAGTATATGGATGTTACCGATGCTGTTCCGCTGGGCGCAGATTTTGCGGTGCGGATACAGGAAAATTCGATGGAGCCATACATTGCCGAGGGAAGTGTGGTCTATGTCAACCGTGACCCGTTGGAAAATGGTGATGTCGGTATCTTCTGTGCGGATGGAAAAATGCTATGTAAGCAGTATGTCCGTGACGCACTGGGGATGGTCTATCTGTTCTCCCTCAATCGCGCCTGCGCCGATGCTGATGTAGTCCTGCCACGCAGGAGTGGGCATACGATGGTCTGTATTGGTCGTGTTCTGTTGCCCAGTCGCCCACCGATTGTGGGACAAGGCTGAAATTTTGGGATTGACTTTTGCATTTTGCAGGTGTATACTCGCAAAAAACAAGGAGGTATGGCAATGTATAGCGTTTGCGTCACGATGAATCATTACCCTACGCCCTGGCACCGCCAAGGGCTTTCATTGTCATACTCTTTTTTAGGATAAGAATATAATATTGTCCTACCTACACAAAGAGACGAACAGTGCGAGCCGAACAAAAATGTTTTGCTTGCACTGTTCTTTTATATTTTTTTACACGAGGAGGATACCATGAACACTTTTGAGGCATTGAAGGAATTTTATAAAAACTACGACGAGGACGGTCGCTTGACCACACGCCACGGCAGTGTGGAGTACCGTACCACCATGCGGTATATCGAAAAATATCTGCACCCTGGTATGCGTATTCTGGAGATTGGCGCGGCGACGGGTCGCTACAGCCATACATTCGCCAGACAGGGATACCGTGTGGATGCGGTGGAGCTTCTGGAACACAACATTGAGATTTTCAAAGCCAATACACAGGCTGACGAGAATATCACCGTCATGCAGGGCAACGCTACCGACCTATCCGCCTTTGCCGATGATACCTACGACCTCACACTGCTACTTGGTCCTATGTACCACCTGTTCACCGAAGAAGAGAAGCTGGCTGCTCTGGGCGAGGCGGTGCGCGTCACAAAACAGGGTGGTGTCATTTTTGTCGCCTACTGCGGAAACGATGCCACGATTTTGCAGTTTTGTTTCCTGCGTGGGATGTTGCACGAGGAACATTACAAGGCATTGATTGACCCTGTCACTTTTAAGGCGACATCTGACCCAATGGATATTTTTGTCCTGCACCGTCCGGAGGAGATTGCCACACTCCGCAGTCATTTTGCTGTTACACCGTTGCACTTGGTTGCAACAGATGGCTATGCGCATTATATGCGCGATGCCATCGCGGAGATGGACGAGGAACTGTTTGACACCTATCTGCGCTACCATTTCGCCACCTGTGAACGCGTGGATATGCTGGGGTATTCCAACCACTATCTGGATATTTTTAGAAAGGATTGAACGAAGAACATTCCAAGTTGGCAAAATAAAACCTCCCCTTGTGCGTAAGGGGAGGCATTTCGAGGTGTGGAGTTGCAATCCATGCGTCAATTCATACTGCTTGCATTGCTATCAAACAACGCGTGGATGTGTTGTGCGATGAGGGGATGGTGTGTCAATGCAGGGTCGGCGGTGAGGAGTGTATGCGCTGCGGTCTGTGCTTCGTGTAACAGTGCCATATCACAGTGTAAATCTGCCACTTTTAGTGTGGGCAGACCGTGTTGACGCTGTCCGAAAAAATCGCCTGGTCCGCGCAGACGCAAATCTTCCTCGGCAACCTGAAAGCCATCTGAGGTTTTTGCCATCACTTTGAGCCGTTGACGCGTTTCCTCGTTTTTGTTGTCCGAGATGAGAATACAGTAGGACTTGTACTGTCCGCGTCCCACGCGCCCACGCAACTGGTGCAGTTGGCTCAATCCAAAACGGTCGGCATCCTCAACTACCATGACCGTGGCATTGGGGACATCGACACCGACTTCGACCACGGTAGTAGATACCAGAATATCAATGTCACCTGCGGAAAAGGTACGCATGACTTGGTCTTTGTCTTTTGCTTTCATGCGTCCGTGTACACAGGCAATACGCAAATCGGGAAATACGCTGGTACGCAAAAATTCCGTGTACGCAGTTGCCGCCATGCGCTCATCGGGTGTTGTGTCATGTTGCTCTACCATAGAGCAGATAATATATGCCTGTCGACCGCTGGCAATTTCCTTGCGGAGAAATTGATAAATCCGTTGACGGTACGCGCCAGTGACAGAAAATGTATCGATTTTTTGTCGTCCAGGGGGGAGTTGGTCTATCACAGACACATCAAGGTCCCCATAAATCATCAGTGCCAGGGTGCGTGGAATGGGGGTTGCGGACATGACCAATAGATGGGGGTCTGTGCCTTTGGCGGAGAGTGCGGCGCGCTGTGCCACGCCGAAGCGGTGCTGTTCATCTGTTACCACCAGTCCCAAATCGCAGTAGGTGACATCTGCACTAATGAGTGCATGGGTGCCGATGGCAACGCAAATTTCACCGCTAGCAAGTTCTGATAAGACGCGGCGACGCTCACGCGCCCCCGTACCGCCAGTGAGCAGGGCGCAGGGGATATTCATGCGATCCAGCAGGGGAGCTAATCCGCGGTAGTGCTGTTCAGCCAAAATTTCCGTGGGAGCCATCAGAGTTGCCTGTCGTCCATTCTGTACGGCACAGACAATGGCTGCCGCCGCTACCATCGTTTTACCAGAGCCAACATCGCCCTGTACCAGACGATTCATCGGTTTGCCCACGCGAAAATCGGAGAGAACCTCGTCTATGGCGCGTTGTTGTGCGTTGGTCAGAGAAAAGGGGAGCTGTTCATAAAATGCTTGGAGATTCGTGTTCGTAAAAGGTACACAGGTTCGTACTTCGCGCCGTCTGCGTAATTGTTTTAGACCGATAGCAAGTAGAAATAACTCCTCGAATACCAGTCTGCGCCGTGCGATAGATAGCTCCTCCTCGTTTTCGGGAAAGTGTATCTTTTCGTAGGCATAACTAATATGACATAGGTTATGGGCATAGCGCACCTCGTTGGGCAGGATGTCTGGCAGGAGGTCACGACAGGCACGAAGTCCCTGTTCCATGGCTTTGCGAACAAAATTTTGTGTTACACCAGAGCTGAGTGGATAAATGGGCACAATACGCCCTGTGACTGTATGACTACCAAGACGCTCCACCACAGGGTTCGTCATGCGCTTGCGCTTGCCTTCGCCGTCCACCTTACCGAAAAAAGTATAGGTTTCGCCCACGCGGAGCGTGTCGCGCAGATAGACTTGGTTGAAAAATACGAGGTCCAAGGTACCACTCGCATCTACCACATGGGTTTTGAGAAGTTCCATTCCCTTGCGGATGCGCTGGAGCGTGGGAAGGGTGGACACCATGGCTTCGACACAGACGGTTTCACCGTTACAGAGTGTGGCGATGGCTCGTGTCCCACGGCGGTCGTCATAGGTGCGTGGAAAATAGGAGATGAGGTCGCGCAGGGTGAAAATATCCAGTTTTGCCAGAGCTTTGGCGCGCTGTTCGCCGATGCCCTTGATGTAGCGAATGTCCGTGTGCAGTTCTGGCATAGCGTGACCTCCTTGTTGGTTTATACTAAGTCCTCAAAAAAGACAGGATATCTTTTTGTAAATTCTGCGAGAATTTGGGCGGTGATTTCGGCAATCTGGGGGTGTGCGGCGCGACTGCCACGCAGACGGATAAAGTGCCGCCACTCACGCAGGTTCATCGTCATCACAATCTCGGTTTTCAAGCTGTTAGGCAGGACGGAACGGGCCTCCTCAGGCTTTGCACCTGCGGCAATCAGGGCGAAATAGTACTGCTCTGCCGCCATCATCGCCTGATTCCAGATGTCCCACTTCTTGCGGTCGGCTTCGTTATCCATGTTGTAGTGGAAGCCTGTGGCGATGTCGATGCAGGAAATTTGATTGGAGAATTTATCGCTGGTGTAGTTGCAGTAGCGAGTACTCTCCTGGCTGTAGCTGGCGATACGGTGGCGCACAATCTCGTGGGTCACACCGCGGTCACAGATAACCTTGACGCTGATGCTCTCGTGTTCGATGACGCTCTCATGGCCACGCTTAATGATGCCACGGATGAAGCCCTCGGCGGTGTTCTCACGGATTTTATCCTCGCTCTTGTAGCACACGCGCCCGATGCGCTCAATCTTTTGGAGGATGGTTTCGTAGGAACTATCGCTCAGAATCTCAATAGACGGTTTTACGGTAATCATGTAGTATTCTCCTTATGGTATTATGTATGGTAGTCGATGTCTAAATCAATCGAAAATACGCTGACCTAGTTGCCAAAGTAGTGGTTCAAAGTCAACGCCCTCGCGCTTGGGGTGGGTCTGCGTGGTGGAGTATGCGGCGACTTGGCTGACAAAATCTGCCGCCAACTGTGCGGCATCGTGCAGACTTTTTCCGCGACATAGTGCACCCGTTAGCACAGAGGAAAACAGGTCGCCCGTACCGTGAAACTGCTCCGCCACACGCTCCGCCTGTATGAAAGTGGTTTCGTTGCGTGTGTGGTCATAGCACACTGCGCCGACCGTATTAAGGGAGAGGGAAACACCCGTGAGGACAACACTGCGTGTCCCGTCGAGGCTCAAGGCGTGCGCCCAGTGGCGACTATCCACTTCGCTGTCCAGTGTGAGGGATTCATAGGGGACACCGAGCAAAATCGCCGCCTCGGTGCGGTTGGGGGTCAGCACATCTGCCAGTTGGGAAAGTTCACCCATCGCCGTACACATTTCTTCTGTGTAGGTGCGGTACGGTTTGCCGTGGTCGCCCATGACGGGGTCAATCACGATACAGTTGTGTGCGGTCTTGAAAGTGCGAATAAAATCGGCAGTGAGGGTCATCTGTTCCTGACTGCCCATAAAGCCAGTGTATACCGCGTCAAATGTGACACCTTCGGCGTTCCAGTGGGCGGTGACATTGGCCATCTGATTGGTGAGGTCGAGAAAGGTATTGCCTGAGAAACCACCTGTGTGGGTGGAGAGGTAGGCGGTCGGCAACGGACAGCACTGTACGCCCATCGCCGATAGGGTTGGCATAACGATACTGAGCGAGCATCGTCCGAAACCGCTGAGGTCATGGATAGCGGCAACGCGAGGTGTGTTCATAGCAGTACACTCCTTTGTTTGGTTCGTATTGCCATTATAGAGGACTTTTTTTGACGACGCAATAATTTTTCTTTACAAAGTCACTTTTTTGCAGTATAATACATCTTGTTCTGATATGCGCCTGTGATGGAATTGGTAGACATGCGAGATTTAGGTTCTCGTGCGAGAGCGTGTGGGTTCGAGTCCCTTCAGGCGCACCAAATTAGCACGATGGTTTTGATACGAAACTATCGTGCTTTTTCTATATTGATTGATTTTTACACAGCTATATAATATAATCTATTCGACAACTTGAATAGGTCGAACAGATGAAAATTTGAATTTGACGAAGGAATGGAGTAGTTATGAACATAGAATTTAATCAATTATGCATTAGAAATGCTGAGAAAAAGGATTGTGCGCAATTAGCAAAATGGTGGAATGACGGAAAAGTAATGGCTCATGCGGGATTCCCTAATGGGATTAGAACATCTGCTACTGAAATAGAAAAACAAATTGCTAATGACAGTGATGAGACAAAAAGACGATTAGTTATAGAATATAAAAATACATTAATTGGAGAAATGAGTTTTTATGTGTATGAAAATGCGAAATATGAGATTGGAATAAAGATATGTGAGTTTGACTATCAGGAAAAGGGACTTGGAAAAATTATACTAAGTATGTTAATTGAAGAATTGTTCCAGATGGGGGCAAAACTTATCTTTTTAGATACTAATCTTAATAATACTAGAGCACAACATGTATATGAAGAACTAGGGTTTAAAAGAATTAGAATTCGTAATGATTCATGGAGAAATCAGTTGGGTGAGTTGCAGTCATCCATTGATTATGAATTGACTAAAGAGAATTTTTGTAATTTTAAGAACCGATAAATTCCAATTTGACAAGCTGATTAGCATGGTTTCAATCTAAAAAGAGAGTTTCACTTCCCGTTTAATAGTTTCATTTTTTGAGTGAAACCAAATGAAACTATTTGAAACCGTATCATTATTATCAATACACTTCAAATAAAGTCGATAGTTTTGATACGAGAGTATTGGAAGCTATCGACTTTTTCTTTTTAGATTGAGGATTTCAGAAATTGTTCTGCATAGTGCTTGGCATTGGTGTTTCGTGTATAGACCACATGAAAGGGATGGGGTTCGGTGATGCCATCCACGATAAATGTGCCGATATTGTCCTCATTGGCGATAACAGAATGATACAAAAAGCTGATACCAATTCCGTTGGCGACCAATGCTTTGATAGAAACAAAACTGCTGATAGAAACTTCTCTGTAAAAATCACTAAGTTCGTATCCCAATACCGTCAGTCGTTCTTCAAAAATACGACGGGTTCCTGAACCGTCCTCTCGCACAATAATGGTTTCTCGCAATAGTTCTTCCACGGGAATATGCCTTCCGCACAGAGGACTGTTTTTGACGCAGATACCCACAAATGGTTCCATCCGCAGTAAGTAGGAATCGTATTTGGTTTTACGGAAGGTACCTTCAATTACAGCGAAGTCCAGTCGATTCTCGTCCAATAGTTGCAGTAGATGCTTGGTGTTATCCACGACAAGAGATAACTCATGGCTCGGGGAACGGAGATATTCCCGAATGGCATCAATCAATACATAGTCACCGATGGTCTTTGTTGCACCAATGCGTAATTTTAGACGCTTTTTCTCCGCGATAGCCAGTTGCAATTCCTCAAATTGGTACTGTTGCGTAATCGCATATCGCTCTAACAGCAGACATTTTTCTGTTTTATGTAGAGTGTGTCCATCGTAATGGAATAACTTTGTCTGTAGTGATTGCTCTAACGATTGGATTTGCTTGGTAACCGCTGGTTGGGACAGATGAAGATGCTCTGCTGCCAGTCGGTAATTCATGGTTTGGCAAAGCGTCAGAAAGGTATATAGTTTCTGCTCCATAGCTTCTCCTTTCATAATAAAATGGAATGGTAGTATTCCATATCATAACTTTATTTTATCGTATCTGCGTGATAAAATAAAGAAAAAACAAAAGAAAAGTAAGGAGATACACAATGCAAACAAAAAAGTACGGTATGTTTATTCTGGGTGTCGCTATCTGTTTTGTGGTTGCGGTCTTATCTATACTGCTGGAAAAGGCAGTACCTGGGGAACTGTTGGGGGCATCTATCATTGCGCTGTTTATGGGTACCATCATCAATAGCTTTTTCCATCCATCCTGGATAGAACCGGCGTTGAAATTTACCTCTAAAAAAATTCTGAAGGTTGCCATCGTCCTTCTGGGGGCATCCCTTTCTATCAATACCATTATGTCTGTCGGAAAAATGACTTTTTTCGTAATGCTCTTTACCTTTGCCATGTGTTTCGGCGGTGGCTATTTTATCCGTAAGTTTTTTGGTTTGAATTGGAAATTGAGCAATCTAATTTCTGCTGGTACTGGTATCTGCGGTGGTTCCGCTGTAGCGGCGATTGCTCCCGTGATTGATGCCGATGATACGGATATTGCTTTTGCAATGTCTTCTACCTTCCTGTTTGATATGGTGATGATTGCACTTTATCCTCTTATGGGCAAAGCCCTGGGGATGTCCGATATCGCCTACGGTATCTGGGCAGGAACCTCAGTAAACGATACCGCCAGCGTGGTAGCTTCCGGCTATGCGTTTTCGGAAGCAGCAGGTGATTTTGCTACGATGGTGAAATTAACCCGAACCATTGCTATCATTCCTACGGTGCTGGTGTTTGCGTATATCGGAACACGCATCAAGCAGAAAGAGATGAAAGCGACGAGCAATGGACAGAAGGTTCATCTGGTCAAGATGATTCCCTGGTTTATTGGTGGCTTTCTGCTACTGGCTGTTTTGAATAGCATTGGATATATCCCTGTAGCGGTGTCTGGCGTAATGAAAAGCACCAGTAAATTTCTCATGGTCACTGCGTTGGCGGCCATCGGTCTGAATACCAGTATCACCGATTTCAAAAAGGCAGGTCTTGCCCCCATGTTTTACGGCATTACGATTGATACGCTGGTGACATTGACCGCACTGATTGTGATTTGGTGCATGGGATTGATGTGACCGCCAGCAGTATCAATATAGCAAGGCTCGCCCAATCAGCATGGTTGCTGGAAGAAGGATTCAACGGAGCGTAGGTTGCGCTTTTCCTTGTGGTCGGGTACAATCGAAGCCAGAACGACAAGGAGGATACTGCTATGAATACCTACATTACAGGCGCAACCATCAAAGCGTTGCGAGAAGCAAAGGGGATGACCCAGACGGAATTGGCTGAGTGCATCGGTGTGACGGGGAAAGCGGTTTCCAAGTGGGAAACGGCAAAGGGTCTGCCAGATATCTCGCTGTTGCAACCGCTGGCAACTGCACTGGATACTTCTCTCATCGAGTTGATGAACGGCGAGCAGATTATCAACAAAAATACATCGTCCAATATGCTCCGCACCAAGTTTTATGTCTGTCCCGTCTGCGGTAATATCATCCATGCGGTGGGGGATACCTTGATTTCCTGCTGTGGGATTACACTGCCTGCACTGGAGGCAGAGCCATTCGACGAACAACACGAACTGACCATCGAGTGTGTGGAAAATGAGCATTTTATTACCGTCAAGCACGATATGACAAAACAACACTTTATCTCGTTTGTGGCATTCGTGACCTGTGACCGTGTGCAGTTTGTCAAGCTCTACCCAGAGGGAAATGCGGAAACTAGACTGCAACTGCGCGGCGGTGGTTTTCTGTATGCCTATTGTAACAAGCATGGATTGCTGAAACGGAAAGTGTAACACAAAGAAAACAGGAGGGGCAACAGTATGAGAAAACCCAAGATGATACTGTTTGACTATGGACAGACATTGGCGAATGAACAGAAGTTTGATGGTGTCAAAGGCACAGAGGCCGTATTACAATATGCCACCAAAAACAAGTATGGTCGTACCGCGCAGGAAATTCAGGCGGTTGCGGACAGCATCAATGCGGAGTGTGGCCGATTTGACCCGGAACGGCAACACCTTTTCCAAATTGAAATACCCAATGCGATGTTTACAGCCTACCTGTATGAATCTATGGGAATCGAGCTTTCACTTTCTCCGCAGGAACTGGACCGTATTTTCTGGGATGCCGCCGCCCCAGGGGTACCCACAGACGGTATCGAGGAATTTTTGTCCTTCCTAAACGCGCAACATATCCGCACAGGTGTCATCAGTAATATCGCCTACGCTGGAAAAGTGGTGGAGGAAAGAATCCGTGCTTTGCTCCCTGACCACAACTTTGCATTTATCATGGCGACCAGTGAATATATGTTCCGCAAGCCCAATCGCCGAATCTTTGCCTTGGCATTGGAAAAGGCGGAGTTGCAAGCAGAGGATGTCTGGTATGTGGGGGATAACTACAATTGTGATGTCATTGGTGCGAGAAATGCGGGGCTATTCCCTGTTTGGTATACGGGTGCGCTCCGTACGCCTGTGGAAAAGCATGATGTGTTGACGGTAAGCCACTGGCGCGAGCTGGCACAGCAGATAGCAGAGATGGAGTAACTACCAGAAGAAAATAGGATACAATAAACAGGGGAGTGCTGTCGGATAGGACAACACTCCCTTACTGTATGTTTTCCGCTTATTTCAGTTTGGCGACAATCTCATTCATCTCGGTCCAGTGGTTCTCCATATCTGCCACCAGTTTGAACTGGGTACGGCAGCGGTCGAGATTCTGACCAGGGCGTTGGGTATGGAAGTAAGTATCACCAGAGAGATAGTCCGTCAAGAAACGAATCCCGCACTCCAAGGTCATCAGCTTTGCACCCCAAGGGAGATACTCGATTTCTTCCTTCGTCAGCGCACCACCTGCACCCTCGACAAAGGCGGCGGCGTAGGCCTCATACATCGCCAAGTCAAGTTCCATTTTACTCAAATCTTTTTCATCCTCGGCACAGTGGTTTGCACCAAAGCGGATGGAGTCACCAAAATCGTAGATGGACAGACCAGGCATGACGGTATCTAAGTCAATGACGCAGACTGCCTCCCCACTGTTTTCGTCAAACAGTACATTGTTGAGTTTGGTGTCGTTGTGGGTGACGCGCAGAGGCAGTACACCGTCGCGCATGGCCTGCATTGCCACCGAGCAGTCTGCCTCTCGTGCCAGTGCAAAGGCGATTTCTTTCTCACAGTCAGCCACGCGCCCGTATTTGTCGGCTGCAATGGCGGCCTTCAGCTTTGCCAAACGGTCCTCGGTGTCGTGGAAACGGGGAATGGTTTCCGATAGCGTATGGGCAGGGTACGCCTCCAACATCCGCTGAAAGCGTCCAAAGGCGCGGCCAGAGGCGGCGAACAACTCTGGGGTGTTTGCGGTTTGGTAGCAGTGAACATGGTCAATATAGCGGTAGGCACGCCAAGCACACCCGTCACTGTCGCGGTAGTAGAGCTGACCACTACGCGGACGAATAAACTCCATCGCCTCACGGCTACAGTCGCCACCGTTGGTGCGAACGCGGTCGCAGAGATATTCGCTGATACCGATGACATTCTGCATCAGTCCCTCAGGGTCCTTGAATGCCTCGGGATTCAGACGCTGTAGGACAAAAGTGGGGCGTAAATCGCTGTTTTGAATCAGAAAAGTGTCGTTGACATGGCCACAGCCAAAGGACTGCGGATAAATCGGTTCTGCGCCGAAATCGAAGGCGGTGAGAACTTCACTAAGAACCATTTCTGCTTGTTTCATAGGTTGGTATTTCCTCCAGAGTATAGATGATAATATCGTACAGTGCCATTTATCCAAATTTGGCAGAAGAATTTCAAATACTTATTATAGTGCTTCTATAAAAATTGTGCAAGCGAAAAGAGGCGATTCTTGCGAAATTTTGCACAGAAAAGTTGAATCTTTGCGGATGTATGCTATACTACAAGCATTATCAATAGAATGGAGGGTGCCGTCTTTACTACGGCGAAAAGAAAATGGTCTATCTACTCCTTGCAATTCTCAGCAGTGTTCTGGTTTCTGTTTTTATGCGTCTGAGTACAGACCGCGTGCAACAAAATGTCGGGATGTTGTGGGTCAACTACCTCATGTGTACCTTGTTGGCGGCAGTATATGCAGGTTTTGATGCACTCGTACCTGCTTTCCCTGCTTTGGCGCAGACCGTGGGGATGGGTGCGATTCACGGCGCGTTGTATCTGATTTCCTTTATGTTGTTGCAGGTAAATATCCAGAAAAATGGTGTGGTGCTGTCTGCGACCTTTATGAAATTGGGACTGTTAGTGCCTATTGTGGTTTCTATCTTAGCGTTCGGGGAACAGCCGAGAGGACTACAGATAGCAGGTATGGTGTTGGCGATAGCCGCCATTGTATGCATCAATGCGAAGAATGAGGGCGATACCGTGCGTTCTGGCAGAGGACTTCTGCTGTTGTTGCTGTGTGGTGGCTGTGGCGATGTCATGGCGAAAATTTTTGAAGAATTAGGGGAAAAGGCACTGGAACAGCAATTTCTCCTGTACACCTTTGTGGCGGCGTTGGTGTTGTGTCTGGTGCTGATGGTGTGGAAAAAACAGTGCCCTGGGTTAGCAGAAATTTTATTTGGTGCGCTGATTGGTATTCCGAATTTCTTCTCTGCGAAGTTTTTGTTGCGTGCCCTGGAGAGTGTGGATGCGGTGATTGCATACCCAACCTACAGTGTCGCGACACTGTTGCTCATCACGCTGACAGGTGTTGTGGTGTTTCGGGAAACCCTGCGTAGACAGCAGTGGGTTGCGCTGGGGATGATTCTCGTTGCCCTCGCACTGTTGAATCTCTAAAAGGAGGGGGAATATGGCAAACTATAGACAGATTTGGTTTGACAATAACCAATCCAATCACGGATGGTACACCTGTGTACGGTGCGGAAAAAAGCTCCGCAAAGGCGATGTCGATATTGACCATATTATTCCACAGAGTTTGGGTGGGAAAGATAACCGAAATAACCTGCAATGTATGTGTAGACACTGCAATCGGTCGAAAAAAAATAAAGTAGGATGGGACACTGTTACGGACTACTCCCGCAATGTAGCGAAAAATACCTCGCAAGATGCGCGGAAGATGTTGCAGAAGATTTTCAAATAATAGGAGAAAAAGAAAGGAGTGTTGCGGTCACGGTCTGCAACACTCCTGTTTGGTATGTAGATTATGCCACGCGGACAATGCAAGTCAGCGTGTGGCCATCGACCTGTGCGGTGACGGTGCAGTTGCCCTTGCCGACACGACGGACGACACCTTCGCTGTCAACGGTAGCGACATTGACATTACTACTGCTCCAAGTAACGGCGTTATCCGTACCCTTGACTTTCAACTGAACAGGGGGGTCACCTGCGTGTAGGGTGAAGTCCGTGTAGTTGAGTGTCAAGTTGGCGGAACTGACCCACGGGTCGCCTGTGACGGTAACAGTGCAGGTTATCTGCTCCTCCCCGACGGTTGCGGTGACGGTCACTGTACCACCAGCCACACCCGTCACAGAGCCGTCTGTTACCGTTGCGATTTCCTCGTTAGAACTTTCCCAAGTGACAAGACCACTACCGCCAGAAATGGTCAGGCGTGCCGTTTCACCGGCGGGAATGGTGATGGCACTCTGGCTGATGGTCAACGGTTCAATGACAACATCGCCACCGTTGTTTTCGTTGCCATCGTCGGGGATGTCAGGGGGCGTGGGGATATCGGGAACATCTGGCACATCGGTATCGCTATCACCCGACTGGGAATTGTTGTTGGGTTGATTCTGCTGGTTATCCTGTTGTTGGGTGGTATTCGGATTGCGAATCCCCATAAATTCTGCAATATTGTCACCGAAGAAAACGAACAGCAGGACGCATACTGCGACCGCCGCCGCTACCAATTTCATCACGCCAAAGGCACCAGAAGCCCGTTGCTTGGGACTAAGACGCTTACCACGGCGGTACATCGGACGACCGCGTTTCTCCGCCGCCAGTTCTTGACAGAAGGGACATCTGCGGTAGGTGTTGGAGTATTCTTCGCCACACCGACTACAGTGCCGAGTTTCTTTGTGCTGATTTTCGTTCGTACGCTCCTCCATAGTATGCTCCTCCTTAATGTAGAATACGAATGGTTTCACTACAATATTACCCATTTTGACAACGCTCGTCAACCGCTTTCTGTATCAATTATCAGATTCTTTTTCTTTAGACGCATTTCACACCGATTTGTTCCCTAAATTTTAGGAAAGAGAAAGGGGTGTTGTTACAACCTACGCTTTGTCTTGCACTTGGGTGGATATTCTGCTACAATGGAGCAATCGAATTTGAGAGGGTACGAGGTTGTTATGACACCAAAAATTAAGAACATGACGGAGGGGAAACCCCTGTCGCTACTTGTTTCCTTTGCATTGCCCCTGATGGTGGGCAATATTTTTCAGCAGTTTTATACCGTTGTCGATACGATGGTGGTCGGTAAGGCATTGGGCGTGGATGCACTGGCCGCCCTCGG
Organism: Candidatus Pelethomonas sp.; assembly: GCA_045658885.1. GTDB lineage: Bacteria > Bacillota > Clostridia > Oscillospirales > Oscillospiraceae > Pelethomonas. Next base: position 24,049 of record JAZOVU010000051.1, read on the forward strand.
TGCAACGGACTGGCTGTACTGGATGGTACTCGGCATGATACAGGGTGTGACACAGGGCTTTGGCATTCTGATGGCGCGGGAATTTGGCGCACAGCGGTATGAGCCACTGCGCCGTGTGACAGGCATCTCCATCTCGCTATCGGCTATCTGTGCGGTATTGTTCTTTGGCATAAGTATGCTGTTTGCCCGTCCGATTTTGGACCTGCTCCAAACCCCTATGCAGATTATGGATGATGCTCTACTGTATCTCCGCATTATGCTCTGTGGTATTCCCATCGTGATGGGCTATAATTTGTTGGCGTGTATTCTGCGTTCCTTGGGCGATGGGCGCACGCCGTTGAGTGCCATGATTCTCGCCGCGCTGACCAATATTGCACTGGATTTGTTATTTGTGTTGGTGTTTCGTTGGGGTATCGCTGGTGCGGCGATTGCGACCCTGATTGCCCAGTTCTGTTCCTGTATTTTCTGTCTGCTCCGCCTGCGGAAGGTGACATTTCTGACACTTCATCGCCAGCACTTCCAGATGCAACCCAAGACGGCGATGCGTCTGATTGGTCTGGGCTGTCCGATGGCTCTGCAAAATGTAATGATTGCGATTGGCGGTATGATTATTCAGTCCATTGTCAATGGGTTCGGTGTGGCATTCCTCGCAGGCTTTACCGCCACGAATAAGTTGTACGGCGTTCTGGAGATTGCCGCCACTTCCTATGGCTATGCGATGATTACCTATGTCGGGCAGAACCTCGGTGCAGGAAAACTGGACCGTATCAAGAGTGGGATGCGGAGTGCGGTTGCCGTGGCACTGACGACCTCTGCTGTCATTGCTGGTGTGATGCTTCTGCTGGGACAGAATATCGTGTCTCTGTTTATCTCTGGTTCTCCTGAGGAGATTGCAGAGGCAACGAAAGTCGCCTACGACTATCTGGTGGTGATGAGTGTCTGTCTGCCCGTGCTGTATATTCTCCATGTCACACGCTCGGCGGTACAGGGCATGGGGGATACCGTGTTACCGATGGTGTCTGGCATTGCAGAGTTTGTGATGCGTACGGGCGGTATATTACTCCTTCCTGCGCTGTTGCAGGAAACGGGTATCTATCTCTCGGAAGTCCTCGCTTGGGCAGGCGCAGATATTATCTTAATTCCCAGTTACTATATCACCCTGTCGCGTGTTTCCAAAGCTTATGTACACAACATTGAATGAACACTACCGTGAACGGTTCGGGAGTAAGGTGTATAAACTTTCTTTAGATGCTGGGTTTACCTGCCCTAACCGTGACGGCGCCATTGACACACGCGGTTGTATCTTCTGTTCGGCGGCAGGTGGGGGAGAGTTTGCAGAGAAAACTTGCGGTTCGCTGTCTGCCCAACTGGAACGCGCCAAACAGCGTGTGCAACAAAAAATTAAGGATGGGAAATTTGTCGCCTACTTTCAGTCGTTCACCAATACCTATGCCCCTGTAGATGTCTTGGAGCGTCTATACCGCGAGGCGATGTGTGGCGAGGATATTGTCGCCCTTGCGATTGCGACGCGCCCAGACTGCCTGTCCGACGAGGTTATCGCACTATTAGAACGGCTGAATCGAGAGAAGCCAGTCTATGTAGAGTTAGGGTTGCAGACTGTCCACCCTGACAGTGTCCGTTATATCCGCCGTGGCTATGACACTGCGGTATATGTCCATGCAGTTGCCGCATTGCGTGCCGTCAATATCCATGTGGTGACACATATCATCATTGGATTGCCTGGGGAGGACTTGTCCCACGCGGTGGAAACGACTAGACAGGCGGTTGCCGCTGGTACCGATGGAGTAAAATTCCACCTGTTACATATTCTGCGTGGGACAGATTTGGAACAGGAGTATTTGGCGGGACGGGTGACCTGTCTGACCTTGGAGGAGTACGCAGAACGATTGCGCGCCTGTCTAGCCATCTTGCCCAAGGAGATTGTGGTACATCGTATTACAGGGGACGGCGCAAAACGGGATTTAATCGCGCCCCTCTGGTCAGCGGATAAAAAGCGTGTGTTGAACTATCTCAATCAAGTGATAAAAAGCCTTCCTTGACGGAAAAGAATAAAAATAAGAAATGAGTGCTGCGGTTCTCTTCGCAACACTCATTTTTTCATGCTGGGTAGGACCCGATGGGCATTACCGGCGGAAACGGAAAATTTTCTCGCCAGGAAATGCCATACCGAGTTGGTTTCGTGCAATATTCTCAATTAACTCTGGATTGGTACTGTTGGCAATATCCTCTGCCAATTTGTTGTTTTGTTCCTGCAACAGCGTTAGACGCTGTGCGTACATCGTTTGCTCGGCGCGCGCGTAACTGAGTTGACTGTGCATCTGCTGTAACATCACACCCATCACCAGAATGATGGAGAGAAGAATCAGAAGCGAAAACTTATTGCTACGGCATATTTTCAACGATTTCCTCTTTTTCCTCGCCATATGCTTGCCCCTCCTTAACATCGTCCTGTTCCGATGTATCTGTTATTGTAGCCCATTTGCGAATAAAAGAAAAGGCTTTTTTGAAAAAAATGGCCAATTTTCCCAATAAGGCTTCCAACAGGTGCAGAGGAAATAGAAACAAATCGACCCAAAAGGCCCAGATGGGGCGCAGAATACTGCTCAACAGGGAAAAAAATAGCACCGCACCGCCGAGCGTGCCGAGCAGGAGAAACAGGCGCAATTCTCCCTCCTCCGCCATAACGAACAGGAAGATGGACAGCGTAGCACTGAGGCTCACCAGAATGTCCAGCGTGGTTGCCCATATCTTTCCGCCTAAACAGTGTAGCGTACGCATAAAGTCATATCCTAACGCTAAGATACTGCCCAACAGGATAGCGCGGAGAAACTGCGCCAGTTGCAGTGGAATCTCGTTTCCCATGGTGGCTTATCTGAGCAGACGGCGCAGAAAACCGCCCTGTGGCGCGGTACTGCGCTCCTCATAAAAGAGCGAGTGAATCGCACCATCGACATACAGCGCACCGCCGTCTAGGTCGAGCTTGCCGATGTGTAATCCTGCGCCACCGACCACCAATGTCCCAGCCACCGTACGCATGACGATTTCTTCCTCGTCAAACCGTTCGACCTCCTCCACACCAGATACGCTCAGTCGTTCGCGTGCAATTAACTCCAGGCGGTGCTGTAGGGTACTCATATCATCATAGGGCATAAGCAGACCTCCGTGAGAATGGTTTCTCTCCATCTATATGGATGGGATGTCCCGATTATGCCTGTCAGACGGTGATTAGACCTCGCGGTACAGGGTGGAGGCATCCGCCTTGCCGACGGTTTCCTGTACGGCAGTCACTTCCACGGTGAGAGTCTTTTCGCCAAAGCGGATGGCGATGACATCTCCAACTTTGACCTCGTAGGAGGCACGGGCAACTTTGCCGTTGACGGTGACACGCTCGTTGTCACACGCTTCGTTGGCAACGGTGCGGCGTTTAATCAGGCGCGATACTTTCAGATATTTGTCGAGACGCATAGTACAGAGTTCCTTTCTGGGTGTTCAAAATAGAAACAGGGCGCGATGCCGCGCCCTGTTGGTGGTTGGATTAGCGGGAAACGCTGTCCTTCAGCAGTTTACCAGCCTTAAAGACGGGGACCTTGGTTGCGGGGATTTCGACGGCTTCCTTGGTCTTAGGGTTGCGGCCGATGCGAGCCTTGCGCTTCTTCACCTCAAATGCACCGAAGCCAACCAGCTGGACTTTCTCACCGTCACACAGGGCATCACTGATGGCCTCGAAGGTGGCGGAAACAGCGATTTCGGCGTCCTTTTTGGTGATATTAGCTCTCTCAGACACTGCATTGATGAGTTCATTTTTATTCATAAGAGAATCTCCTTTTGTTTTCTGTAGTACCGACATTACGGTAGGTAATTTGACAACAGCAATAATTTACCATATTTTTTTTAGAGTTGCAAGAAATTTATACCGCGACGGCGCATTTTCTTGCAAAGTCCCTGTCGCTTAGCGAATACGCAGTAGTCTGGCTAACTTCTCGCCCTTGGGAATCATTTTCAGGTCCTCTGCGGTAATCATACGCAGAGCCAGAACGAGAATGAAGTAGACCACTACAGCAATGCCGATAGAAAGGAGTGTAGTCAATGCAGTACCAATATAGCTGTTGGGGAGGAAACGACCAATCAGGCCGAAGGAGGCCCATGCCGCGGCACCCATGATGGCAGCCGCTACAACAGGCTTGCAGAAGATAGCGAAGTAATTGGGTTTCTTCTCCAACATACGGTAGACGATGGCGAGGTTGATGACAGCAACCAGTGCGTAACACACGAGCGTACCAATGGGCGCGCCCTTGATATTGATGGTAGGATTGCCAACCAGCACATAGTTGATAATAACCTTGACCGTTCCACCGATGAGCATGGTGAGAATGGGGAGATAGACCTTGCCGTGTGCCTGCATGATGGAGTTCGTCAAGAGCATGACGCACACAAAGGCGGAGGCGATGCCTAGGATTTGCAGATGGTAGGTCGCGGCAGTGGCGGCGGCAGTCTGGGCAGGGTAGAGCAGTTGCAGAATCGGGCCAGCCATGACAGACATACCCACGCCAGCAGGCAGTGCCAACAGACCAATCAGACGGAAACTGGTGGTAACAACGCGGTTGACCTCGCTGTGTTCGCGGCGCGTGACTGCTACGGAGATGGCAGGAATCAGACTAATTGCGACCGCAGGCAGAAACGAGGAGGGGAGATTAAAGAGCGTACTGGAGAAAGTGTACTGTCCATAGAGGGCAGAGGAAACTTTCTCAATCTCGGCGGCGGTCATGGTGGCAAGTTCGCCAGCGGCGATTTGACGCTCTGTGAGGGCTTGGAGCTGTCCCATGATAATCTTCTGGTCAAGCAGGTTGAGCAGGCTCATGCCAGCCTGACCGATGGTGATGGGGATACCCAATCCCAACAGACGGCGCAGGATAACGGCATGGCTCTGGGGAGTGTCGGTACCGCGCAGTTCGCGGTGGCGATTCTTGCGTTGCTCCCATATCATGTAGGCCATAGCGACCACGATACCGAAGCTGACACCGACAATCGCACCAGCCGCACCAATGTCCAAGCCCATACCGCGGTTGATAAAATACCACGCCAACGGCAGACCGACCACCAGCTTGAAAAAGGCTTCTAAGAACTGGGATACCGCTGTGGGAACCATGTTCTGCTGTCCCTGTGCATAGCCGCGGTAGGCACACATAATCGACACGCAGATAACGGAAACACCCAACGCTTTGATGGGCCAGTATGCCATGGAGTTATTCATCCAAGCGGCCAGCTCCCGCGTGAACAGGAGCATCGCGGCAGTGCCGACAATACCGAGAACGACAAAGAGGGCCAGTGCCGTGCGGAAACAGCGGCGAACCTGATTGGTACGCCCTGTGGCGTTGGCCTCACTAATCAGCTTGGACAGTGCCAACGGCAGACCAGCGGTGGAGAGGGTAAGCAGAAAAGAGTAGATATTATACGCACTCATAAAGTGGGCGATACCCTCGTCACCCAAGATATTATTGAGTGGAATTTTGTACAGGGCACCGCACAGCTTGACGAATACTGTGGAAATCGCAAGCACCGTTACGCCGCCCATAAAGGACTGCTTTTTTTCGTTGGACATGAACAAACCTCGTTTTTCTCAGAACTTGTGGGGGGAGGGAACGGGCAACGGCTGACCGCAGTTCTGGCAGTAGACATCGCCCTCCGTCACATCCTCGCCACAAATCGGACAGGGGACAATATGCAGTAGGAGCTTCATCTGTTCCTTGTGACCGTGGATTTCGTCGTGCAGGTCGTCCACATACTCCAAAATTTTCTGCATCTCGCCACTGTCGGACGGTGTGCCACGGTGGGTGGCATAGACCAATTCTCCAATGGCGCGAAGTTGTAGTGCAATTTCGTCCTCCAACTCCGCAACAGTGTGGTGGAGTTTGGCATAGGCGAGCGTATCAGATGCCTTTGTGCGGATGGCCGAGAGCGCGCTGCGCGTCTGGTCAGCTTGCCTGTTGCGCGGATAGGGTTTCCAATGAACGCGAATCGCCATGTACTTTCCTCCCTAATCAATCATCATAGATGCCGCCGCCGATAAACTCACGAATCAGAGAGTCGGGGGCGATGTAAGATTCATCCAGTGTTTCGAGTTTGCGGTAGGCCTGCACCAGATGTCCGACTTCCTCGTAACGCTCCATATCGGGGGCGATGTGGAGTTTCTCAAAGAGAGGCTGTGCAAATTGCTTGACGACGCAAACCTCATAGGGCAGAGAACTGTCAAACTGGATATTGGCGTTGTCCTTGAAGGGGGAGATATACAACTTCTCACCGCGGCGGACATTGCCCCACATCTTGATGGTGACATCGGGCTCCCAAGCGCGGAATTTAGAATCGCGCACGGTACGGCGTGCCAGACGCATCCAAGTGCCCTTAAAGACAATACTGCCGTCCTCGTCGACCACATTGGAGCGTGCGGAGATATACAGCTTCATGGCCGCAGGGTTCTTACCCGTGATAATATCGTTGAGTGCATGAATGCCCTCAAAGATAGCGATTTCATCGTTGCCAAGCTGGAGGGGACGGCTCTTGATGGCGGAGCGCATCTGGCGCGCGAACTCAAACTTGGGAATATGAATCTTTTCACCGCGGTCCAGTGCGGCGAAGTGGCGGTTGAGCAAATCCATGTCCAGACAGAACGGAGATTCATAGTCAATCTGTCCGTCACGGTTGCGGGGGGAGGTTTCGGGGTCGACCGTCTGGAAATAGTTATCCATGGCAATGGCGTGGGAACGGATACCCATTTCCTCTAGCTTAGCCTCAATCTTCTTGGCCGTGGTGGTCTTGCCACTGCCAGAGGGACCAGAGAGCAACACAATGCGCGAGTTTGTACGGTTTTCTGCAATCTGACGGGCGGCCTTTTCAATCTTCTTGTTGTAAGCCGCGTCACATTCTTCCACAAAACCCTTGGGGTCACTGCGGACAGCTTCGTTAATCTCTTTCAGCGAATATGCCATAGTCGTGCCTCCTTATCGCAATCTCAATGGGTTATCGTTACTTGGTTTCATAGAACAGACGGATAGCCGCCTGATTTTCCTGAATTTTTTCTGTGCGGTCGATGTATTCCTTGGGGTACTTCAAATTGAATACGCGCTCAATACGGTTATTGGCAGTATCGACCAACTTGGTTGAACCACCTGCGCCCAGACTGAGAATCGTATGCAGTTCCTCCATAATATAGATATTATACCAACCTGTGCCGCCATGCTTGCACCAACCTACATTTTCAAAACTACCAGACATATATTTCTGGCGGTAGAGGTAGTAGGGGGCGAAATCGGCACGGCGTAGGGCGGGGTCAGCATAGTCGAGCATCGCGCCGACTTCCTCTACGGAGGGGATGCGCGTCCCTTCCAGTGTAATACGACTACCTTTCTTGAGGGAGAGCGTATGGATGGTGATGTTGTCTGTCCCAAATGCGATGACCTCGTCCAAGGTACGACGGAATCCTTCAGGGGTGTCTTCGGGCAATCCAGCAATCAAGTCCATATTGACATGGGGAAAACCGACGGCGTTGACTTGCTCCATGGCGGTGCGGATATCATCACTACTGTGACGGCGACCAATAGCGGTCAAAACGGCATCCTCCATGCTCTGGGGATTGATACTGACACGGGATACACCGCCCTCTTTGAGGGCAAGCAATTTATCCATCGTGATGGTGTCAGGGCGACCAGCCTCCACGGTATATTCTACCACACGGGAGAGGTCGAATTTCGTATTTAATCGCTCCAGCAGACGGCGCATCTGGTCGGCAGTTAGGGTGGTAGGCGTACCACCGCCCATGTAGAACGATTTAATGTTTAACCCTAAGTCGCGTACCAGCGTAGCGGCGCTGTCAATCTCGCGGAACAGAGCTTCGAGATACGGTTCAACCAGATGGAAACTTTTCTCGACACTGTTGCTGACAAAACTACAATAGGCACAGCGCGTGGGACAAAACGGGATGCCGAGGTAGAGGGAGATATCGTTGGGGGCGAGGTCGCGCTGGGCATCTCGTCCCACCTTGGCACATTCAATGGCAAGGTGGCGGCGCGGCTCGCTGACAAAATAGGTGTCGCGCAAGATGCGGTCGGTCTCCTCGGCACTGTTGCCCTCCTCCATGATAGAGGCGGCAAGTTTGGCAGGACGGATGCCTGTCAGTGCACCCCACGCAGGGGTCACGCCAGTCAAAGCGCGTGCAGCTTGGAAGAAACTTAACTTGACAATGCGCTGCAACAGGCGTTCCCGTTCATAGGAATCTTTCGCGCCAGAGATATCCAGTGCGGACTCTCCGCTGGCCTGTTTGCCATCGACTGATAGCGTGGTGATAGCGGTGCAGAGCGTGTCGGTCTGGGTGAGGGTGACAGTTGCGGTATTCGGGTCGTCCTCGCCCTCATAGACAGGACGCTCGTTGGGGAAAAAGGCGAGAAGGCTCTGCTCTACCGCATAGCGGTAGTCGTGACCGTGAAAGAGTAGTTTCATTGGTTCATCGCCTGCCTCATATAGAAGTTGGTGTTGCGTTCACGCGTCAGAGTAGACGCACCGCCGTGGCCAGGGAACACTTGATAGTCCCCCTCTAGTGCGGCAAGGCGGCGCAGGGAAGCGAAAATAGTGGCCTCGTCACCGCCTGGGAGGTCACAGCGTCCCATCGAACCAGCAAACAGCGTATCGCCGCACAGCATCCGATTTTCCACCAACAGGGTCACACTGCCAGCAGAGTGGCCGGGGGTGTGCAATACTTGTATGGTGAGGGAGCCGAGGGACAGTGTATCGCCCTCGCTATAGGTGCGCTGGTTGGCACCTGTGTGTGGGAGGTAAAAGTTTTCTGTGGTTCTCTCGGCGGCACAGATATCCTTTTCGTGGCAGTACACAGGGAGGTCGGGATATACGGCGAGGATACCAGGAATCCCACGCACATGGTCGTAGTGGCCGTGGGTGAGTAGAATCATAGTCGGGGTCATACCACTGCGCGCAATCATTGCGAGTACGCGGTCGGGGGAACCGCCTGGGTCCACCACGGCACAAAGTTTTTCAGTTTCGTCCCCGATGAGATAGCAGTTCGTCATCAGGGGAGCGACTTCTACAGCGTCAAAATACATAGGAGATTCTCCTTTGCTCAATTTCCCTCGGTGTCAAACAGAATGGTTACAGGACCATCGTTGACCGAGGCCACCTGCATATCGGCACCAAATTCACCGTGTGCTACGGTAAAGCCACGCGCACGGCAGTGTGCCATAAATTTCTCATACAGAGGGATAGCGAGGGCAGGCTTGGCGGCTCCTGTGAAGCCAGGACGACGGCTGGAGGTGTCCGCAAACAGAGTGAACTGGGATACGACCAGCAGACTACCGCCTACCTGCTCCAAGCTCAAGTTCATCTTGCCATTTTCATCCTCGAAAACGCGCAGGTTGCAAATTTTGTCGGCTAATTTCACGGCAACTTCTTCCGTATCATGGGGGCCGACACCCAACAAGACAAGGTATCCCTTGTCAATCGCGCCATTTACTGCGCCGTCAATGGTGACACTGGCGGAGCGAACGCGCGTCACAACAGCTCTCATGGTGTGTTCTCCTTATGATAGTGTTGGGATTAACCAGCAGGACGATTGACTTTCATCACGCCAGAGATTTGGTGAATTTTACGCATCACATGTGACAACTGCTGGGAGTCCTTGATGGAAATGGTAATCTGGAAGATGGCGAAGCCGTCAGCAGTAGCAGTGGCACTCATGCTGGATACAGAAATCTGCGAGGTACTGAGTGCGGTAGAAATTTCAATCAGCAGATTGTCGCGGTCCTTGGCAATGACCTCCAACGCAGTGGAGTAGGTTTCTCGGATGTCTTTGTCCCAAGAAACTTTAATCCAGCGTCCCTGGGCAACATCGCTCTGTCGGGAGCGAATAGCATTGGGGCAGTCTTTGCGGTGGACGGACACACCGTAACCACGGGTAATAAAGCCTGTAATCTCATCACCAGGAACAGGACTGCAACAGCGTGCAAATTTCACCAGGCAGTTGGACAGACCTTCCACAATGATACCCTTTTCGCTCTTGGTGGTCTGTTGCGGTTTGGTAGTTTCCTTGACGGCGTTGGCCTCCAAAATTTTGGTGGCGGTGAGTTTGTTCATGCGAATCAACTCGTCCTTGACGCGATTGACCGCCTTGACTGCTGTAAATCCACCGTAGCCGATAGCGGCATACATCTCATCCAGTGTTTTGAATGGCAGGCGTTGCAGGAGGACAGGCAAAACATCGGGGGCGGTAAACTGTGCCATCGTTAAACCTGCGTGGCGCAGTTCAGCGTCAAACGAGGAACGGCCGTGGGCAATATTCTCCTCGCGGCGTTCTTTCTTGAACCACTGGCGAATCTTACTGCGTGCCTCGTTACTACGCGCAATCTTGACCCAGTCACGGCTGGGGCCGTGTGCCGATTTTGAGGTCTGAATCTCCACAATGTCGCCGTTGTGCAACACATAGTCGAAGCCGACCATGCGACTGTTGACCCTGGCACCGACCATGGAGTTACCAATGGCACTGTGGATGGAGTAGGCAAAGTCGATGGGGGTTGCACCAGCGGGCAGATTGATGACATCACCACGGGGGGTAAAGACAAATACCTCGTCGGAGAACATATCAATCTTCAAGCTGTGGATAAAGTCCTCGGCATCGGCATCCTCTTGGTTTTCCAACAGACGGCGAATCCACTCATAGCCCTGTTCGTCACCTTCACCCTGACCGCCTTGCTTGTATTTCCAATGGGCGGCGACACCGTACTCAGCAATGGCGTGCATATCGTAGGTGCGAATCTGCACCTCGAAGGGAATACCGTCATCACCGATAACGGTGGTGTGCAAACTCTGGTACATATTGGGTTTCGGGGTAGCGATATAGTCCTTGAAGCGTCCCAAAATGGGGCGGTACAGGTCATGGATAACACCGAGGACATTATAGCAGTCGGCAACACTGTCGACCAACACACGGAAGGCGAACAGGTCATAGACCTCCTCCAGCGACTTGTTTTGACCGTGCATCTTGCGGTAGATGCTGTAGGGATGCTTCACACGGCCGTAAACCGTACTGTTGGGGATGTGAAGTTCCTCCATGCGCGCAATAATCTGATTCTGGATGGCAGCCATGAATTTGTCGTGTTGCGCGCTCTCGCTCTGGAGTTTGCTAATAATGTCTTGGTAGGAAATGGGGTCCAGATATTTCAACGACAGGTCTTCCAGCTCCCACTTCATCTTCTGCATACCAAGGCGGTGTGCGATGGGGGCATAAATTTCCATCGTTTCGTAGGCTTTTTTCTTCTGCTTTTCAGGGGTCTGGTACTCCATTGTACGCATATTGTGCAGACGGTCTGCAATCTTAATGAGAATAACACGGATGTCCTTACTCATGGCAAAGAGCATCTTACGCAGATTTTCCATCTGCTCCTCTTCCAAGGTGCTGTATTTCACGCGGGTCAGCTTAGTAACACCGTCCACGATGTCGGCAACGGTTGTGCCGAACCGTTTGGCAACATCGTCGTAGGTGCTGTCAGTGTCCTCGATACAGTCGTGGAGCAGGGCGGCAATGATAGATTCACTATCCAGACGAAGTTCCGCTACAATCTGCGCTACATGGAGAGGGTGGGTGATGTAAGGACTGCCATCCTTGCGGAGCTGGGTCCCATGGTGCGAGTAGGCATAGTCGTAGGCCGCTCTGATTTGTTGCAGGTCTGCCGAGATATTATACCCTCGGATAGTTTTTTCAAGATGTTGATAGCGTTCTTCCACGGTTGCCATAGTGTTAGCGACCTCCTTTTCGTTGCTGTTCAATGGTTTTACGCAGTTGTACCATGTAGGCACTTTCTTCTAAATCGGCACGGCGGCCAGAGATGGGATGCACGGATAGCGTTCCCTCGTTGCGCTCCAAGGAGATAAGTCCGCGCTCGGCAAAAACTGCTACGCAGGTTGCGGCGCGTAGAAACGCATCGGAGCCGTTCAGTGATACCGCCAGACGGCGCAAAGTCGGGAACTGTGCGGCGGAGGAAGTACCCTCCTGTTCCATGCGCTCAATGGTGCGCCAGAGTGCGACAAATTGCTGTCGTTCGGGGAGCAGACGCGCCGCATCATGTGCGGTAATATGCTCGCCACCTATCAGTCGGTCGAGAAGTTTGAGGGAGTCCTGTTCCTTGGCGTTGGGGAGCAGGGAGGGGCGCAGGTCAATCAATTGTAATTGTACCGTACTATTGCCACGAAATTCATTGATTTGTAAATAAAATGCGGCATCGACCCGATTGCCCGTGGAAAACGGGCAGTCCTCCAAGGTCGTGCAGAAGAAAATCGCATCAAAAATCTGCGTATCACTGCGTAGGCGCAGTTTCAGATGGCGGTTTTGTCCGACGCTCTGGATACTCTCAATGCGGACAGAGGGCAATACAAACACGGGACGGGTATTGCCTGCGCCGTAGGGTTCCAGACAGGAGAGGGCGTTGACCTCGTTGATGGTCAACAGTTCTGGCTGCTGGACAATCACATCCACCTCCAATGCGGAAACGGGGCGTTGTCCCCCTTGCCGTTCATAGACAAACCGATTCATGCGCTCGCGGAAGGCAGGGATATTCTCTTCATAAATATTAAAACCTGCGGCCAACGCATGACCACCAAAGTCGTCGAGGAGGTCGGAACAGGCCTCCAGTGCGGCAAAGAGATTGAAGCCACCGTAACTGCGACAGGAGCCTTTTCCCTTGCCGTTTTGCAAATGAATCATAAAACTGGGGCAGGAGTATTTTTCACTCAGACGAGAAGCGACAATGCCCACGACACCCTGGTGCCAAGTTTCGCTGGAGAGTACCAGCGCGTGACGCTGTTCGGCGGGCAGTTGTTCCAACTGTTCTATCGCCTGAGAAAAGATTTCCTGCTCTACTGCCTGCCGTTCACGGTTTAGCTCACACAGCTCGCGTGACAGGAGTTCCGCCTGTACGCTGTCGGAGGTAAGCAATAAGTCGGCGGCCAGTTCCGCCTGTCCCATGCGTCCAGCGGCATTGATACGCGGTGCGAGGATATATCCCACTTGAATGGAGGTAATATCTTTCTCCCACAGGCAAGTTTCTTTCAGTAAGGCGCGCAGACCAATGAAGTCGGTCTTGGTAATGGTCGATAGACCGCGGTGGACGATGGTACGGTTCTCGTCACTCATTTTCATCACATCGGCAACGGTGCCAATGGCGGCGAGGGTGCAGTAGCGGTCCAGAAGTGCCTCCTCCTGTCCAGCTCCCAGTGCAAGCACCAGTTTGAGTGCCACGCCGACACCTGCCAGATGTTTGAACGGGTACGGACAGTCGCAACGGCGTGGGTCTACGACTGCAACGGCATCTGGTAAAATCTCTTTACATTCGTGGTGGTCGGTGATGACTAAATCCAGTCCAATCTCCTGTGCAAACTGTGCTTCTTCCACGCCAGTGATACCGCAATCCACCGTAATCACCAAGCTGACTCCCTGCTTCTGTAGTTGCAACAGGGCATCATTTCCCAGTCCATAGCCATCCTCGATACGGCGCGGAATAAATTTCGTACAATCCGCACCCAACGAGCGTAAATAATGCACCAAAAGAACTGTGGCGGTAATACCATCCACATCGTAGTCCCCGAACACGGCGATTTTTTCGCCGCGTTGCAGAGCAAGTTTCACACGATGTACCGCTTTATCCATGTCTTTCATCAGCATAGGGTCGTGCAGGGGACGCTGTTCGCGCATTAGAAGCGGATTGGCCTGTTCGGGTGTGATACCGCGGGATGCCAGAACCGTGGAGAGAAGACTGGGATACCCTGCCTCATGCAACTGCGTCGCGAGAGTAGGGGCGTAGGCACCACCGTTCCACTTGGTATATTTCATCGGGCATCCCTCCTTTTCTGCTTATAAAATGGGGTGCATTTTCGGCAAATGGTTGCAATGCACCAAATTAACTCGTTCATTATATCAAAAAAACTGAAAAAGGTAAAGGGGAAGTTTGAGAGAAAACAAAAAGGGTGCATCGCGAAATGCGACACACCCTAATTGGTGACCCGTCGGGGATTCGAACCCCGGACCCACTGCTTAAAAGGCAGTTGCTCTGCCGACTGAGCTAACGGATCATATTGGCTGGGATGGCTGGACTCGAACCAGCGAAGTGCGGGAGTCAAAGTCCCGTGCCTTACCACTTGGCGACACCCCAATATGCTCGGTCCAAACGGAAAAGAAAAAACAAGGGACTGGGATTATCTCCCAATCCCTTGCGAATCTGGGGTGGGTAATGGGACTCGAACCCACGACACCCGGAACCACAATCCGGTGCTCTAACCAACTGAGCTATACCCACCAGATGTACGGGACTCCCCGTAGTGAGAAGAAGAATGGCACGCCAGAAGGGACTCGAACCCCTGGCCTACTGCTTAGAAGGCAGTTGCTCTATCCAGCTGAGCTACTGGCGCATATTGGAGCGGGTGACGAGAATCGAACTCGCATCCCCAGCTTGGAAGGCTGGTGCCCTGACCATTGTGCTACACCCGCATTCTTCGCCGACGGAGATTTGTCACCGCAACAATCGTCAGCTTCGTCATACTACCATAGTTCTTTTCATTTGTCAATAGGTTTTTCAAAAAATTTTATAAAAAAGTTTTTCTTGCTTAAAAAGCAGTTCTGTGGTATACTCAACAAGTATTATGCAGCGGTATCGAAGTGGTCATAACGGGGCTGACTCGAAATCCACACGGTCACTTCTCCGTCCCGTTCCCGAAAGCCCGCACGGTGCAAGCCTTTGCGGGATTGGCTCGGAGGATTTTTTCGGGCAAACGCTAACAAAATGCTAACAGTTTTCCAGACAACCGAATATCGGATTTTCCGCCGAAGAATCGGCTGAAAATAAATGGAGATGTACCCAAGTGGTTGAAGGGTCCGCTCTCGAAAAGCGGTAGGGGTGTTAAAACCCGCGAGAGTCCGAATCTCTCCATCCCCGCCAAAGTCCCGAAAACGCCTGTTTTCGGGACTTTTTCTGTCCTTTTTCCTACTTTTACAGCGACATGACGCTAAACGCCATGCCACTGTTTTGCTGCTCTGTCCACATTTTATCCAGCAGATCCCGGTGAATTTCCGACTTGACCGAGATGTCCTGTCCGGCATGAGAGGCCAGGTGCTCCGCCAACGATTCCTTGGAAAACAGGTTGGTGCCATAGTAGTTCACACCCTCTACCACGCCCTTCTTCATCCAGCGACTAATGGCGTTGATGCTGTAACCGCACAGGGCTGTGGCCTGCTTGACCGTCAGCATATCCGGTTCATCCGTCCACCGGTCCAAAATCAGGTCCCGCAGCTCATGGCAGTCCAGATATGCCCGTGCCTCCCGCTCGGAATGTCTGCCGCTGGAAAAGCATCCTACCGGCAGCACACCGTCCAGCTCTCCAGTATCCCGCCGCTCCAGAAAATCGATAACATCCTCCAGCTGTATCCGAAAACGGCGGGTCTGCTTGCTGGAGTCCTCACATGGGATTACCCCATGCTCCAGCAACCAACGCGCCTTGCGTTTGCTGATGTGGCAGATACGGTAAAGCTGGTCCTTTGAGATCACGGCGGGATACTGCTCCCGCAAATACCCGTAGTCCATGCCCACCTCACATACTCATGGTCATGCCGAAATCCTGAGTCTGTTCTTCCTCTGCCATTTCTTCGGGCATGAAGGCCGCCGCAATGGCATCCGCTGACTCCTGCTTGGAGTTGAAATCCAGATGGGAATATATGTCGGCGGTGGTGGCAAAGGTGGAGTGGCCCAGCCAATCCTGAATCTGCTTCATGGCGATGCCTTGACTGAGCAGGAGGCTGGCGCACGAATGCCTCAAATCGTGGAAACGAATGTGCCGCAGTCCGTTCTGCTGCAAAAGCAGCTTGAAGTGGTCGGTGACATAATTGGGACGAAAGAGCTTACCCATTTCGTCCACGCATACATAGTCAAGATACTCCTGACAGTAGGACCTTTTGAACAGCGCCTGATACCGCTCCTGTTTCTCCCTCTGCTCCCGCAAGAGTTCCCGCACAGCGGGGATCAGCGGCAGGGTGCGAAAGCTGGATTTGGTTTTCAGCTTGTCCTCAGTGAAGATCCTGTACTCGCCGTTTTCTTTGCCATCGGTGACTTTGTGGTTGATGGAAATAGTACCCCGGTCAAAGTCTATGGCGCTCCACCGGATGCCCAACACCTCGCTTCGCCGCAGGCCGTAGTAGGCCGCAAGCTGAATGACCACCGACATAGAATCATTCCGCGTGGCCTCGAACAGAGCGGCCAGTTCCTCCTTGGAGTAAAAAGCAGCCAGATACTTGCCCTTCTTGGGCCGGTCCACTTTATCAGCCACATTCTCTGTGATCAGTTCGTTCTTCACCGCATACTGCAAAGCCTTCCGCACCACGGCGTGGTAGTGGATCACGGTGTTGGCGTTGCAGCCATCGGCAAAGATGGACTGGTGCAGTTCCCGGATGTGTTTCGGCTCAACATCGCACAGCCGCAGCTTCCGCTCTCGGAAGAACGGCTCCAACCGGGCGGTGATCATACTCTCGTATCCCTGATAAGTACTCCGTTCAATGGTCGGTGCGGTGATCTTCAACCAGTCCTTCAGAAAATCAGCAAAGAGCGGTGATTCCCGTTTACCGTTGTGGATCAACCCAGCCGCCCCGGCGTATTCCCGCTTCAGTTCCTCCAGCTGAGCCAGCGCCCTGCGCTTATTGCCCTTGACCGGAATCCCCAGTGCGATGGATTTCTGCCTGCGCTTTCCCGCCACATCGTACAGATTCAGAACGGCGGTGTACTTGCCGTTGCGTTCGATAAGGCTGCCGGTAATCTCTCTGTATTTCATGTTCGTTCCTCCTCTCAAAAAAGTTTGGTTTGGTCAGGTGGGGTACAACCTGTACCCCACCTGCGCCGTTTCAAGGTCGTGTGATGTTACCTTGGAGCGGCGCTTTTTTCAAGTCCTTTCGGCGCTTTCGTTCGCACAGAGGTAGTCGATGACCGCTACCTTCGGCACACGATACAGCCGCCCCATACGCACACTGGGGATTTGGCCGCTTTGCAACAGCCGGTAGGTCAGCCGGGACCCGATGCCCAGCATCTTCTGAACCTCACCCGGCGTCAGCGCATCCGGGTACTCCCGGAACATGGCCCGATACCTGCTCAGTCTCTTTTCCTCTCTGCTCATATTGTTCTCACCTCCTGCGCCTCTTGACAAATTAACTGTAATTATATATTATAATTACATCAATTACAATCGGTCTATATTATAGACGGTTAGGAGGGCAGAAACGGAACCTATGGCGAAAAAATTTTTTATGACCGAGGCTGAAAAGCGAGAAGCGCAGTTAGACGCGAAGTTGGAAGTGCTGGCGGCGAAGGAGGATTGGGATGGCGTATTAGCAGAGTTGGATCTGTTCGATGAGAACAATGAACGACGGCATGAACTCCATCGGGACTATCTGGACATCACCCTATTGGAACGACAGGCCAATGATGACGATTATTATTCCAAGGATAAACTCCTCCGGTTGAGCCTGAGCCGGACGGAGGATTGGAATGAGATCATATTCTCCCGAAATCCAGAGGAGCTGTATCAGCTTGTGGAAGAATACCCCGTCAGCGAAGCATTGCGGGAATTGACACCAATTCAGAAGAAAGTATTGCTGCTGAATGTTGTCCATGGTATTCCCGCAAAAGATTTGGCAGAGGTTATGGGTTGTTCCACTCGGAATATCACCAAGCATCGTCAAAAGGCACTGGAAACGGTACGGCTTCTGGTGACCGGAGAAAAATAAGGCCGGACTGCGTTGCAGTTCGACCTGAAAGATGATATTATGATTACATGAATTACACTGGAGGCTTGACCATGGACTTAAAAACCATGTTTCCCAATCTAAATGTGATGTGGACACGCTGGTCTGATTACGAAGTTGTCCAGAGCCATAAGCGATATTATCTGGTGCCGGTACCAGGAGCAACCTCTCTGACCTATAACTGCGCGGAACAGCCGGAAGCACTGGTGGCCGATGCTTTGGAGTTAGGCCGCCGTCTCAGACTGGGGGACCCCGATAAAGAACGCCTGTGTGCCGCTTTTGCGGCCCGTCACGGGCTTTTGGGAGGAGATGCCGAGTGCGGCCCCATGATCCCTGTTGACAACGATGTGCCCCCGTGTTTCCGCCCGTTGAACGGCCCAGAGTACGGTGAAGATATTGAGGACTTCCAGACCAGGTTGATGCAGCTTCACCAGCATTTCCAGACCACACGCGGAGAACTGGACGTGATAGCAAATCCTAAGGTACTGGATCTGTCTGGTTTTCTCAACTACCGCCTGACAAGCGGCCGGATGCCGCAGCTCGTATGGGATGTGCGCAGTATGGAATCCGTCCTGCGCTTTGCCTATGCCGCAATGGTCACAAGCCCCTGCACACCGCTAAAGGTCTGCAAGAACTGTGGGAAGGTGTACTACAATGCCCACGCCAAGAGCGAATTCTGCGGAGCTCGGTGCAGGAATTATTACAATGTGAAGGTGTTCCGGGAACGGGAGAAGGCAGAAGACATGTTGGCCTCAAAAGATAGAGGAGGGGTGCAGTGATGACCAGCAACTTTGCGTTTTTGGATAAAGACTTCCCAATTCTGGCGCAGTTCGGAAAAACAGCCGAAGCATACCTCTATTCGGATTCCAACTCCTGCCTGATGAAGCTGGGCATGATCGGCGAGACCATTGTCAATTTGATGTTCACCTATGACCGGATCGCACTCCCGATGGACAATACCGCCGTCAAGCGCATCGATGCGCTGTCCCGGGAGGGACTGCTGACCAAGGATCTGGTGGACATCCTCCATGCGCTGCGCAAAGTCCGCAACAAGGCCGTGCATGAAAACTACGAATCAATCACCGACGGCAAGGCCCTTTTGCAGATGGCCCACAGCCTCTGCGAATGGTTTATGCAGACCTATGGTGATTGGGGCTATCTCAATCAGCCCTTTGTCATGCCCAGTGAGAGAACTGAAACACCTGCCGCCAATAAGGAATCGGAAAAGGCACAGGAGGATACCCTGGCAAAAGAAGCCGAGGAGAAGGCCGCCAAGGCTGAGCAGGTTTCCAAGGACAGCCGCCGCAAGCAGGCTTCCAAAGCCGCCAGCCAGCGTCAGAAATCCGAGGCTGAGACCCGCTATCTGATCGACGAGCAGCTTCGACAGGTGGGCTGGGAGGCCGACACGGAGCACCTGCGCTATTCCAAGGGGACCCGGCCTGCCAAGGGACGCAATCTTGCCATTGCCGAGTGGCCCACCGATTCTGCTGTGGGCAACAGCGGACGTGCCGACTATGCGCTGTTTGTGGGTTTGCGGCTGGTGGGCATCATCGAGGCCAAGGCGGAGCATAAGGATATCCCTTCGGTCATCGACTATCAGGGCAAAGACTATCCCCGGAGCATCCGCACAGAGGATGCGCAATATCAGAGCGGCACATGGGGCGAGTATAAGGTCCCCTTCACCTTCGCCACCAATGGCCGTCCCTATCTGGAGCAGTATAAGACCAAGTCCGGCATCTGGTTTTTGGATCTGCGCCAGCCCTCCAACGCGCCGCGGGCGCTGCGCGGCTGGATGAGCCCCACGGGCATGATGGAACTTCTGGAAAAGGATATTGCCGCAGGCAATGAGGCACTGCGGCAAATGCCCTATGACCTTTTGCGGGACAAGGACGGTCTCAATTTGCGTGAATACCAGCTCAAAGCCATTCAGGCGGCGGAGCAGGCCGTCATCGACGGCAGGCAGACCGCCCTGCTGGCCATGGCCACCGGGACGGGCAAGACCCGCACCGTTCTCGGGCTGATCTACCGTTTCCTGGCCACCAACCGTTTCAAGCGGATCTTGTTCCTCGTTGACCGCACCGCGCTGGGCGAGCAGGCGCAGGACGTATTCAAGGATGTCAAGCTGGAAGACCTGATGCCGCTGGCCGATATCTACAACATCAAGGAGCTGGACGACAAATCCATCGACCAGGAAACCCGCATTCAGGTGGCGACGGTACAGGGGATGGTCAAGCGCATCCTCTACAACGGCGGCGAGACGATGCCCGCCGTGACCGACTATGACCTGATCATCGTGGACGAGGCCCACCGCGGCTATATCCTCGACAAAGAGATGGATGACGCCGAGATCCTCTACCGGGACCAACGGGACTATCAGAGCAAATACCGCAGTGTCATCGAGTATTTTGACGCGGTGAAGATCGCCCTGACGGCCACCCCTGCCCTACAGACCACCGAAATTTTCGGACAGCCCGTGTTCAAGTATACATACCGTGAAGCGGTCATCGAGGGGTATTTGGTGGACCACGACGCGCCCCATCATCTGGAAACCGCTCTGAGCACCCAGGGCATCCACTACAAACCCGGCGACACCGTCACCATTTATGATCCCGTGACCGGCGAGCTCACCAACAGCGAGCTGCTGGAGGATGAGCTGGACTTCGACGTGGAGCAGTTCAACCGACAGGTGATCACCCGCCCCTTCAACGAAACGGTGCTGGCCGAGATAGCCCGCGACCTTGACCCGGAGAATCCGAAGGAATGTGGCAAAACCTTGATCTACGCCGTCAATGACGACCATGCTGACATGATCGTAGATATCCTCAAAAAAATCTACTCTGAGTACGGCGTGGACAACGAGGCCATCAAAAAGATCACTGGCAGCGTCGGCCAAGGCAATCCCAAGAAGGTGCAGGAGGCCATCAAACGGTTTAAAAATGAGGACTTTCCCAGCATTGCCGTCACCGTCGACCTGCTGACCACCGGCATCGATGTGCCGGAGATCACCACGCTGGTCTTTATGCGCCGGGTGAAATCCCGCATCCTGTTCGAGCAGATGCTGGGCCGCGCCACCCGCCTCTGCCCGGACATCCACAAGACCCATTTTGAGATCTACGACCCAGTTGGTGTCTACGACTCTCTGCAGGACGTCAGCACTATGAAGCCGGTGGCTGCCGATCCGTCCGCATCCTTTACCCAGCTTTTGGACGGGCTGGAGGCAATGGATGACGAGAAGCAGGTCGAGTATCAGATCAGCCAGATCATCGCCAAGCTCCAGCGGAAAAAGCGCAGGATGGACGAGTCCGCCATGGAGCACTTCATCAGCATGACCGGAGGCAAAGATCCTGCCCAGTTCATCGCCGATTTGAAACAGCAGCCGCCCATGGAGGCCAAAGCCGCGCTGACCGCCCAGCGGGAGCTGTTTTCCATGCTTGATGAAAAACGCACGGGCAGCGGCAGGCTCGTGGTGATCTCCGATCAGGAAGATGAGCTTCTCAGCCATACCCGGGGCTACGGCAAGAGCGAGCAGCGCCCGGAAGACTATCTGGATACCTTCTCCGACTATGTCAAGAGCAACATCAATGAGATCGCTGCCCTGAAGATCATCTGCACCCGGCCCCGGGAGCTGACCCGTGAGAGCCTGAAAAACCTGCGCTTGACGCTGGATCGGGAGGGCTTTACCACCCAGCAGCTCAACACCGCGATTTCTCAGCTTACCAATGAGGAAATTGCCGCCGACATCATCAGCCTTATTCGCCGCTATGCCATCGGCTCAACACTCATCAGCCACGAGGCCCGCATCCGCCGGGCGGTGGACAAGCTGAAAAAGGCCCACAGATTCTCCAAACAGGAGCTGAGCTGGATCGGCCGCATGGAGAAATATCTGATGGAAGAATCTGTCTTGAATGTCTCTGTATTTGACGAGGATATTCGTTTTAAAAGCTCAGGTGGTTTTGCGAGGATAAACAAAGTCTTTTCAAATCAACTGGAAAGCATCGTGCTTGAACTCAATGAGTACCTGTACGACGATGGAGGACATATCGCATGATGTATCAAAACTATCCTTATGGCATTTTTAATCCCGCTTATCTGGATGCCTACCAGGCACAGCAGAGGGAAGCGCAGCGGCAATGGGAGCAGAATAAAAATATTGCCGATATGGTGAAAGCCCTGTCTGACTATTTTGAAGCGGCAAGAAAGGTACATCCCGACTATCAGCAGGCAGCGTTCAATGCTTGCTTGGCTGAGATTCTTAGTCAGGCGACAAAAGATAATGGAGGGCAACGATAATGACCACACAGGAAATCGTATCCAAGCTCTGGAATCTCTGTAATATATTACGGGATGACGGTATTACTTATCATCAATATGTCACGGAATTGACTTATATTTTATTTTTGAAGATGGCCAAAGAAACTGGCGTGGAAGATCAATTTGCTAAGGGTGTAAAACTTCATGATGGTGAAAAGCTTAGCGCAAAACAAAAAGCAGAAAATGCTGAAATACAAATAGTTCTTGATTATAATTGGGATCAGTTAAAAGCAAAATCCGGCGTCGAGCTTCACAGATACTATAAGGATTTGCTTCGATTATTTGGAAACTATTGCACAGGTCGTGTCCGTGAAATATATAGCGGGGCTATGACAAATATCGAGGCCCCCAAAAATTTGGAAACGATAATTACAACCATAGATAGCCTTGACTGGTATTCTGCACGCGAAGAGGGATTGGGAAATCTATACGAAGGTCTGCTTGCAAAAAACGCAGAAGAAAAGAAATCCGGAGCAGGACAATATTTCACCCCGCGCCCCCTTATTGATGTCGTGACCCGTTTGATGAAACCCCAGCCGAAAGAACGTTGCAATGATCCGGCTTGCGGGACATTTGGATTCATGATTGCTGCAAGCGAATATGTTCGTAAGCAGACAGATGATTTTTTTACACTTGATGCCGAAACCGCAGAATTTGAGGTCAATGAAGCATTTACCGGTTGTGAATTGGTACATGATACCCATCGGCTGGCACTCATGAACGCAATGCTTCACAAAGTCTATGGTACAATTATACTCGGAGATACTTTGTCAAGCATCGGAACACAAATGAAGGATTATGATTTGGTTATGACTAATCCACCTTTTGGGACCAAAAAAGGTGGAGAAGCAATCACTCGCACCGATTTTTTATATAAAACCAGCAATAAGCAGCTTAACTTCCTTCAGCATATCTATCGTAGCCTGACGAAAGGCAAAGACCGAAATGGGCGAGCTGCTGTGGTGGTCCCAGACAATGTTCTTTTCGCTGATAATGATGGCGAAAAAATTCGCCGCGAACTAATGGATAAATGTAATCTCCATACCGTTCTCCGCCTGCCTACCGGTATTTTCTATGCACAGGGCGTGAAAACCAACGTGTTGTTCTTTACCCGTGGCAAAACCGACAAGGGCAATACCAAAGAGGTATGGTTTTACGACCTGCGCACCAATATGCCCTCCTTCGGCAAGACCACGCCCCTGAAAAAAGAGCATTTCGCGGAGTTTGAGGCGGCATACGGGGCGGAGGACCGCCGAGCCGTGGAGGATGAGCGCTGGAGCGTGTTCACCCGGGAGGAGATCGAGACCAGGGGCAACAGCCTTGATCTGGGTCTGATCAGGGATGACTCGGTTTTGGATTACAACGAGCTGCCCGACCCGGTGGAGAGCGCGGAGGAGGCCGTGGCTAACCTGGAGGAGGCCGTCGATCTGCTGATGAACGTGGCGAGGGAACTGAAATCCCTGCAAGCGCCGGAG
>JAZOVU010000052.1:0-23839 GCA_045658885.1 Candidatus Pelethomonas sp.
ATACATTCCATTGTGGCAAGTACCACCCAATAAACCACTTTGAATATTCATGGCATTCATATGTTTTGACATAAATATTCAGCAATGTCGTATCCCTTGGAGTACATTGCACAATCCATCGGACAAAAATTGATTTCCGTGAACCTCCCTCGACAATTGTTGACAAACAGTATTTTCCATGATATAGTAACCTCTGATATGAGGGAGTAGCAAGCGCACACCTGCGTAACAAGTCAACATACTGGCCGTTTCGGTCTGGCTTGTTTTAATTTGCGAGACTCATGTAAAGCTAGAGGATAGCTGTGCATGGAGTCTTTGTATCATTTTTTGACACCAAGTACGGATATCCGCACTTGGATTTTTTGTTTTTACGGAGGAGGAGAAACACATGGAGCTTGGATTTTCATTCTTTTTCAACAGTATTCTGTTGGGCGTAGGGCTTGCAATGGACGCATTTTCGGTGTCCCTTGCCAACGGCTTGAACGAACCGCGCATGAAACCGCGTAGAATGGGCGGTGTAGCTGGTATCTTTTCGCTGTTTCAGTGCGCTATGCCGATGATTGGTTGGATTTGCGTGTCCACCATTGCCCAGTATTTCAAAGCGTTTGAAGTCTGTATTCCTTGGATTGCCCTGATTTTGTTGTGCTATATCGGCGGTAAAATGCTGTGGGAGGGTATCCAGACAAAGGACTCCCCTGAGGAGAAGCCTTCGGTCGGTCTGCGTGCGCTGTTGGTGCAGGGTGTTGCTACTTCCATTGATGCGCTATCTGTCGGCTTTACCATCGCTGACTACCATTTGGCAGAGGCTATCCTCGCCTGTGTGCTGATTGGTGTGGTTACTTTCTTTATCTGCTTCGCTGGTCTGGCCATCGGCAAAAAGGCTGGTACCAAACTCGCAGGCAAGGCAGGTATCTTCGGCGGTGCTATCCTTATCTTCATCGGCTTGGAGATTTTTATTACCAGTATGTAATAGAATAAAAATGGTGCGTTGTCAGTCGAATGTGACGAACAACGCACCGTTTTCTTGTTTATTGCTTAACCTTTACTGCCAGTTACCTTGTTGAGCAGGGCAACCAGACCCCAGATTACCATAATCACGATGAAAATACCGACCATACCCTTGCCCATGATACCGAGGCAAGCCATGACGAGTTCCATATTGATATTCATCTTCTGTGCCCTCCTTACAGCAGTTTTTCAACCAGAGAGATAATCAGACCACCAGCGATAACGGAAGCAATCTGACCGCTAACATTTGCACCTGCGGCGTGCATGAGCAGGAAGTTGTAGGGGTCCTCCTGCTGGCCCATCTTATGAACCATGCGGGATGCCATGGGGAATGCGGAAATACCAGCCGCACCAATCATGGGGTTGACCTTCTTCTTGCTGAACAGGTTCAGGAGCTTGGCGAAGAACACACCGCCGACGGTGTCGAACACGAAGCCAACCAGACCCAGTGCCATGACCAGCAGGGTTTCCCAACGCACAAACTGGTCGGCCTGCATACGCAGGGACACGGAGATACCGAGCAGAATAGTGACCAGATTGGCCAGCTCGTGCTGTGCGCTCTTGCTGAGGTTGTCCAGCACACCGCACTCACGAATCAAGTTACCGAACATCAGGAAGCCAATCAGCTCGGCACTCATGGGAGCAACTGCGGCGGCAATGATGGTGACGACCACGGGGAAGATGATACGGGTGGCCTTGGATACATTGCCAGGAGTGTACTCCATGCGAATCATGCGCTCTTTCTTGGTGGTGATTGCCTTGATGATGGGGGGCTGAATGATGGGCACAAGTGCCATGTAGGAGTAGGCGGCGACCATAATAGCACCTGTGTAGTTGCTCTGGAAATACTGGGAAACAAAGATACTGGTGGGGCCGTCTGCGGCGGCGATGATAGCCGTGGAAGCGGCATCCTTCAACTCGAAGCCCATCAAAACGGCGACAACCAGTGTGAAGAAAATACCGAACTGTGCCGCGCCACCGAACAGGAACATCTTCGGGTTGGAGAGCAGGGGACCAAAGTCAATCATTGCGCCGATACCGATAAACAGCAACAGGGGGAACAGTTCATTGGCAATACCAGCGTCGAACAGGGTGCTGATGGCGTGGGCCTCCACACCGGGCAGGTTGACGAGAATTGCGCCGAAGCCCATCGGCAACAGCAGGGTGGGTTCCATTTCTTTCTTGATGGCAAGGAACACCAGAATTGCACCAATCGCAATCATAATGCCCTGTTGCCAGGTGAAGCTCAGCACATTACCAAACAGGTCATAGAAAAGCTCCATAGGTAGGGTACCTCCTTAAAACACGACCGCAATGGCGGCCCAAATTTTTTTAGGGGAATAAAAAAGACTTTCACGGCACGATTGCACCGTAAAAGTCTTGTCATTTCAGGCTGAAGCGGACCGAAACGGTCGGATTGACGCTGTCTGCCGTGCCAGATGGCACTGACTACTCCCCTTTACACGGGAAGTATTCTACTGGAAGTGTGGTCGATTTGTCAAGTATTTTCCAGAAATTTTGGGAAATTTAACAATGCTGTTCGCGGTCCTCTGCGATGACGAGCTTCAGTGCCTCGATACCTACGCGGATGGCCGCTGTAGTGTCCTCACTCATATGCTGGTCAAGCCCTGCCGCTTCGCGTTCCTGATTCCATACGACATGGAAACAACTGCCACAGCGTACACCTCGTGCGGCGGCGACGACAAAGAGGGCGGCAGATTCCATCTCACTCGCCTTGACACCCAGACGCTTCCAAGCCTCCCATTTGTTGAGAAGTTCATAGCTGACAGGCATCCGTTCAGGGCTGTGCTGTCCATAGAAGCTGTCCTTGCACTGCACCACACCTGCGTGACAGGTCTTGCCGAGATTCTTGGCGGCGCGTACCAGCGCATTAGCAATGCCGAGGTCGGGAACCGCAGGAAATTCGATGGGGGCATACTCACGGCTGGTCCCCTCGGCACGAATGGCACCCGTTGCTACCACGATATCGCCGGACTGCACACTGAGGTCAATACCACCACAGGTGCCTACACGGATGAAAGTATCCGCACCGATAGCAACTAATTCCTCCATCGCAATGGCGGCAGAGGGACCGCCGATACCTGTGGAGCAGACGGAAACTTTCTCCCCCAACAGCGTGCCCGTGTAGATAACATACTCGCGATTGCTTTTCACAAAGGTGGGATTGTCAAATAGAGCTGCAATGGCTTCACACCGCCCAGGGTCGCCGGGGAGAATACAGTAGCGTCCCACATCCCCTGGTCCACAACTGATATGATACTGCTTGTCCATCTCTTGCATATGCGATACCTCCTTGTCTGCGCAGAACTTTGTTGCTTTAAATACTAACATAAATTGGCGAGAAGCGCAAGCACTCTTTTCCTTGCTTGTGCCTTGTGGAGCGAGCGATTGTGTGATACACTACAGGCAAGGAATTTGCACAGAGAGGAGTATCAGTGTGCTACAAATCGAACGAATCAAGTTAAATTTAGAGGAGAGCGAAGCCGTATTGCGCCAAAAGGCGGCGGCGGTTTTGCGGATTTCTCCATCGGATATCCAGACACTTACCATTGCACGCCGTTCCGTGGATGCGCGTGACGGGGTGCAACTGGTCTATACCCTGCGTGTTACCGTGAAAAACGAAAAAGAAGTCCTGCGCCGTTGTCGGAGTAAGGCGGTTTCCCGTGTAGAGGAAAAACCGTACCGCCTGCCTCGTCCCATTCCTGCGCCTACCGTGCCACCTGTCGTCGTGGGGGCAGGTCCGGGCGGACTGTTCTGCGCCCTCGCACTGGCGCGTTGCGGTGCGTGCCCCATTTTGTTGGAGCGTGGATGGAACACTGAACGGCGCAAAGAGGATGTCGAACACTTCTGGCAGACAGGAGAGTTGGATGAAAATTCCAATGTCCAGTACGGGGAGGGCGGTGCAGGTGCGTTCTCGGATGGTAAGCTGAATACAGGTACTAAGGATTTGCGCCACCGTTTTATCTTGGAAACTTTGGTGGCCCATGGTGCGCCTGAGAGTATTCTGTATGATGCCAAGCCCCATGTCGGCACGGACTACCTGCACCGTGCCCTAATTAGTCTGCGCCGTGAGTTGCTCAACTTGGGGTGTGATATCCGTTTCGGACATCGCATGACCGATATCTCCCTCGAAAATGGACAGGTGACAGCCATCACGGTTGCCTCTCCAGAGGGAAGTTATACGCTTCCCACCGACCGACTGGTACTTGCTTTGGGCAACAGTGCGCGAGATACTTTTGAGATGCTCCATGCCCACGGTGTCCCGATGGAAGCCAAACCGTTGGCGGTCGGTGTACGCATTGAACACCATCAGTCGGATATGGATGCCACGCAGTACGGCGAATCCGCTGGACATCCCCGTTTGGGTGCGGCGAGCTATAAGTTGAGCTGTCATTTGGACAATGGACACAGCGTGTTTAGTTTCTGTGTGTGTCCTGGTGGGGAAGTGGTCGCTGCCGCCAGTGAGCAGTGCCGTGCTGTAACCAACGGCATGAGCCACTATGCCCGTGACGGAGAAAATATTAACGGCGGACTGCTGGTGAGTGTCACACCAGAGGATTTCCAAGGAGATGGTCCGCTGGCTGGCATTGCGTTCCAACGGCAGTTGGAGGAGCGCGCCTATGTGATGGGCGGCGGAGGTTTTCTTGCTCCTGCCCAGCGTGTGGAAGATTTTCTCGCCCATCGTCCCAGTGTTGGCCACGGCAAAGTGGTACCGACCTACCGCCCAGGGGTGCGCTGGTGCAATCTGTGGGAGGTACTGCCCGATTTCGTGTGTGAGTCCCTCGCCCAAGCCCTCCCGGAGCTTGACCGCAAATTACACGGTTTTGCGTCCCCTGACGCGGTCTTGACTGCCGTGGAGAGCCGTAGTTCCTGCCCGTTGCGTATCTTGCGCGATGAATCAGGACAGTCATCGGTGCGTGGTATCTTCCCCTGTGGCGAGGGCGCAGGGTATGCGGGTGGTATTCTCTCCGCCGCCGCCGATGGTATGAAAACCGCCGAGAAGGTACTGGAAACACTCTCTTGAATACCGTATTCCTTTGTGGTAAGGCGAGCCTATGAAAAGATATGGAGGAAAGCGTATGAGAAAAATTGCAGTGTGTATTGCATTTAGCGATACCAAACAGCGACAGCGTATCACCGAAACTGCCACCGAACTCGACTTTTTTGTGGACTACTATGATACCGCAGAGGAGATGTTGCCCTACATCACGGAGTATGAAGTGATTTATGGCCATCCTGCTCTCGAGATTGTCGCCAAAGCCACCAATCTAAAATGGCTGTGCAGTGACTTTGCTGGGATTGAAAAGTATCTCCCCGATGGGGTATTCCACAACCCCGACTGCATCCTGTCCAACAGCTCTGGTGCGTATGGCCCGACCATTAGCGAGCATATTATCATGGTGTTGCTGATGTTACTGCGCCGTATGCCAGAGTACGAAGCCGACCTGCGGGAGCAGAAGTGGACTTTTTATTCCCCTATTCGTTCGATTATCGGCAGTCACTTTGTATTGCTCGGAACAGGCGATATTGGTTCCAACACGGCGCGCCGTCTAAAAGCTCTGGGTGCGCGTGTGACGGGTGTGTGTCGCAGTGGTGTGAGTGAGGAACCTGCCTTTGACCGTGTTCTCCCTCTCTCCGAGCTGGATCATGTTCTGCCCACCGCAGATGCACTGGTTTTGTCCCTCCCAGCGACACAGGAAACTGTCGGGATTTTGACCGCCGAGCGCATTGCCCTGTTGCCGAAACACGCCTATCTGGTCAATGTCGGACGAGGAAGTGCGATTGACCAGGAGGCACTGGTGACGGCTCTGCAAAATCGTACCATCGCAGGTGCGGCACTGGATGTCATGATGCCCGAACCGCTTCCCACGGACCACCCACTTTGGAAGTGCCCCAATACCATCCTAACGCCCCATGTGTCGGGCAATCTGTCACTGGGGTTGACCTGTGAGTTGGATATCGCGATGTTTCTCTCCGACCTCACGCGCTATAGCGAGGGAAAACCCCTTGAAAATTTTGTTGACCGCACCAAAGGATATTGATAAAAGGAGAAAATACCATGCAAAAGTTTTCTGAATTGGTCTACACCCGCCCCGATGTCGCCGCCGTTGCCGACTCCATCCGCGCCTATACCGCCGCACTCGCCAATGCCAAAAGCTTCGAGGAGACCCGCGATCTTTTCCTTGCGCACACGGCAAAATTGAGCGAATTTTTCACCATGTACACCATCGCCAGCGTCCGCAATACGGTTGACACGCGCGATGCCTTTTACGAGGCAGAGATCGAGTATCTGGACAGCGAATCTCCCAAGCTGGATCTGATCCTGCGCGATGCGGGCGAAGCATTGCTCGTTTCCCCTTTCCGCGCGGAGATGGAGCAGGAATTTGGCACGCTGTACTTCAAAAATCTGGATATCCAGAAACAGTTTGCCGACGAGCGCATCGTGGACGACCGCGTGCAGGAGAGCAAGCTCTGCCAGCGGTACTCCAAGATCACCGCCAACGCCGCCATTGAATTTCGCGGCGAGGAGCAGAACTTCTACGGCCTTCTGAAGTTCATGGAGTCCACCGACCGCGACACGCGCCGAGAGGCGTTTGCCGCATGGGCGGAGCTGTATAGCCGTATTGCTCCCGAACTGGATGCTATTTACGATGAACTGGTGCAACTGCGCCACGCGATGGCACAGAAGCTGGGCTTTGCCACCTACACGGAGATGGCATATCTGGAAAACCAGCGGTACGACTACACCGCCGAGGACACCGCGCGTTTCCGCGCACAGGTGAGAGAGATTGTCACACCTGCCGTGGCGAAACTCCGCGAACAGCAGGCGAAAAACCTCGGCGTTGATAAGTTGCGCTATTATGACGAGTCCCTGACCTATCCCAACGGCAACCCCCTGCCCATCGGGGACAAGGACGAGCTGGTGGCAAAGGCGCACAAGATGTACCGCGAGATGAGCAATGAAACGGCAGAGTTTTTCGACTGTATGGTGGAAAATGAGCTGTTTGACTTGGAAACGAAGCCTGGCAAGCGTCCTGGTGGCTACTGCACCGACTTGACCGCGTACAAAGTGCCGTTTATCTTCTCCAACTTTAACGGTACGAGCGCAGATGTCGATGTCTTGACCCATGAGGCAGGCCATGCGTTTGAGTCCTATACCGCACTGCGTACCCAACCTATTTCCTCTATGGCATTCTCTACGAGCGAAATCAATGAGATTCACTCGATGGCGATGGAGCATTTTGCATATCCGTGGATGGAGTTGTTCTTTGACGAGGATGCCGACCGTTACCGCTATGCTCACCTTGCTGGTGCGCTGAGTGTCATCCCGTACATGGTGTGCGTAGATGAGTTCCAGCACCGCGTGTATGCAAATCCGACGATGACCGCCACAGAGCGTCGCGCCGTGTGGCATGAAATTGAGCGTGACTATATGCCGTGGCGCGACTATGACGGCAACGAATTTTTGGAGCAGGGCGGTTTCTGGATGCAGAAACAGCATATCTTTATCTACCCCTTCTACTACATCGAGTATGCACTGGCACAGATGGGTGCGTTTGAATTCCACGGTCGTGCCAAGGTGAATCGCGAGGAGGCATGGAATGCCTATCTGGAACTCTGCCGTAAGGGTGGTAGCATTGGTTACTTTGCATTGCTGAAGTCCGCAGGACTGTCCAACCCCTTCGCGGAAGGGACCGTGGCGAAGATTATCGGCAGTATTGTTGAGGATCTGGGACTGTAACATAGTCAAAACCTCCGGCTGAGTGAAGCCGGAGGTTTTGATTTTTCTGTGCCGCAGACACACCTGTATTGTGTTACTTGAATTCCAATCTCATGGTGATCTCACCATAGATACATTCTACTTCCTCAAACCCCAACTGAGCATAAAACTTTCTGCTCACTGGGTTATCTTCCATGCACCCAAGTTCAACACGGGGGAATTTCCGTTCCTGTTTCAAGGTGTCTAGCACCAACTCCATCGCTTTTCTGCCGTAGCCGCAGTGCTGATAGCGTTCATCAATAAAAAACTGGCTGATGTCATAGCAGCTGCACTCCGGATTATCATAATACAACCCCATCCCGACAGGAACCTTATCATCATAGACGATAAAGGCACGACTGCGAAAACGGCGGTAGGCATACGCTCTTGCCATGATGATGTCACTGCAGGCCACATGGTGTCTCTGTGACGGCAAGACCCTCAGCTCCACGCCCCAGTTTTTCTCGTCAATATCCCGTATAGTAACCATTCCCGTTCTCACAGCTTCTCCAATCGGGCAATTTCCCGCTTGATGCAGTCCACGCTCTCGCCTGTGGTATCGCCCCACTCTTTCATCACTACCTCCAGCTCCAGCCTTCTCGCTTCGACAGCTCCAGCAATATCGCCGTCCATCTCACAAACCTTTGCCAGAGAATCAATGGGATCGGTATAATGTGGCACCTTCATCAAGTCGATAGCCTTGCGGTAGCACTCCTTTGCGCGGCCGTATTCCCCCGCCAGCATATGAAAATCACCAATATCATGCTGAAGGCTCCAATTATCGGAATATTCCTGCTCCAACTTCTCCCACATGGTCCGCGCCGTTTCCGTGTCGCGCCGCACCAGCGCGATGCGAATGCGCAGATTGGTCAGGTAATACGGCGAAAAGCAGCTTGTATCGTGCTGTCCCATCACAGCAAGACACTCCTCCGCCTCTTCCAGACGGTTATCGTCCATAAGCTGTGCAATCAAATGCGGATAGACCGCCACAGAATCCGGATGCGTGTCAGCACACGCTTTATAATAAGAAATTAATGCATTATGAACATTATGTCTGGGGTCAATGTGTTTTCCACCCATGGCGTACATCAGCGATGTATGCGCATAGCTCGAATCCGGATTGATCTCCAGTGCCGCCAGTGCGTACTCCTGCGCACGGGCATTGTGCCCCTGCGCCAGATGGAGCTCCAGCCTTGCCAGCATCTCATATGCCTCGCTGCTGTCCGCCTCGCGCCGCGCCTTTTCCAAAAGGAAATTCCTCTCATTTTCCACATCGCTGGAATCCATAAAGCGAACATCCCACAGCATATTTTGAATCCGCTCCATGCGGGTCTTGTCTGACATGGCAAACAGCTCATCAATGCTGACCCCAAAATAGGCCGACAGCTCCGGCAGCAGGGCGATATCCGGCACCGAGGCGTTATTCTCCCACTTGCTGATCGCCTGTTCGGTGATACCGAAATGCTGCGCCATTTCCCTCTGCGTTGCGCCCTTGCGAAGACGCAGTGCCCTGATCTGGTTTCCGATCTCCATTGTCTTTCTCCTCGTACATTGTTCATTGATTGCCGGCATGGTTATCATAGCGGATTTTGATGGAGAATACAATTGCGGCGTGTTCAACGAAGGTCAACCGGCGGTTGAGTTCTGCACATCAGGTATCCTGCGCCATCCAGGTGTGCGAGGAGGCGCAGTACGGTGTATTTTTGGTATTGTGGAACTGTACAAATTTCAGTGCGTAAAAATCGCAGGAGAT
Source organism: Candidatus Pelethomonas sp. (assembly GCA_045658885.1). Taxonomy (GTDB): domain Bacteria; phylum Bacillota; class Clostridia; order Oscillospirales; family Oscillospiraceae; genus Pelethomonas. The sequence goes on from JAZOVU010000052.1 coordinate 9,543, forward strand.
ATATCGCTCGTAGTCGGGTTGATAGATAACGATGTAATCACTGCCGACCGTGTGTAAAATACCCTGCCAAGTGACCATGCGCTGTGTCCCCGTGAGGAAAGTCGCCACGATAAAAAATCCCACATTCCGCGCAAGCAAACTACGCAGAGAAGCTTGATAGGCATCCCGACTGTTGGTGGGGTTGTGGGTGGTTTCCATATCCACTGGATTTTTCATGCGTTGGCTCTGGGCGAAGGAACTGGACGGCGACATCTCTGGACCCCAACTGGGCGGTTGTCCCGGTCCTGGTATCCACGGCCCCTGTGGCATCCCTTGTCCCATGCCCATACTCGGTGGCATGGCATAGCGCGTTTCGTCCCAGCGTGGCTCGGTATTCCACAGCTCGCTGGATTCCTCCCAGTTGCGTTCCATTTGCCCCTGTTCCGTCATCTGCTGTGGTGGCTGGTTGCTCGTCATTGGTGCGTTCCCTTGCTGTGCCATATGGATAACTCCTCCTTATAATTATGTATTGTAGTACGCATTGGTCGGATTATAAAAGCAGTGGTCCCCGATGCGTGTCTGTAGGTATCCGACCCCAGACGGAAAACTCTGCCGACAGGTCGCACTGAACGGATTATAAAACCAGAGCGACTGCGCGACATCGGGGAGCCGATTGCCCGCGATGGCCCAGTCTGCAATTTCAAAATGGATGGACTCTGGGCGCATATTGTAGATGTTTTGTGGGTTATACACGCCCCCCTCCGTTTCACTGGCGCAGACAAACTGTCCCGGCTGAAAAATGATGTTGCGGATACTGCCGCGTCCCAACCGAGCATATTCTCCGCCCGTGGCATGGACGCGGTTCATCACGACCCCTGCCACTGCTTTCATTCCGTTGTCGCCCTCTCCGCCGGCCTCGCATTGGATGAGTCGCGCCAGCAGTTCGCGGTCTGAATAAGCCATACTGTTTCCCCCTCCTCCTGCCATACCCATTGTATGCCGTCAGGGAGCGATTGGTTACTAAAGATACGCACACTGTTATTTTTTCTAGTTCTCTGATTCCTACATATAACTGTTGACGGAACGAATGAAATAGATTATACTACTGTGCTGTCAGTGTGATATTTTTTTCACAAAGTATCGTTTCAAAAAAGAAAGCAGGAGAACTATCTATGAAAAAATTGTTTGCGATTCTCTCTCTTACGCTCTCCCTCTGCCTGTTAGCAGGCTGTATGGGAACCCCTGTCGTGTACCGCTGTGACTGCCCGACCGACGGTCAGAGCAATACCCAGCCCGACAGCGACAGTACACAGACGCTCCCTGAGGGTGCGCTTAAGACAGGTCTGGCCGTGGTTGCCAATGCTGGTGATAGCAAAAGTGCTACTGCCGCAGACAACGGCGAAGCCACTTACGATGTCACCCTCGTCGCCGTTGTGGTGGATGACAACGGTGTGATTTACGACTGTATTATTGACAGCATCGGGACTAGATTGTTGTTTGATGCCAACGGCGCGATTACTTCCGACCTCTCTGCTCCAATTTCCACCAAAAATGAGTTGGGCGACGACTACGGTATGAAAGCCTACGGCGGTGCAAAGTACGAGTGGCATGAGCAGGCCGCCGCCCTTGCGGACTATGCTGTGGGTAAGACGGTGGAGGAACTGAAAAACGGTGCCATCAATGAATCTGGTAAGGCTGCCGATGCTGACCTCGCCTCTACCGCCACGATTTATCTGGGCGGCTATGTGTCCGCGATTGCGCAGGCGGTGAACAATGCTAAGCATCTGGGCGCACAGTCTGGCGATGTCCTGAAATTGGCATCCATCAGCTCTTTTGCCTCCAGTGTGGCGGCAACTACCGACAAAGAGGGCACAGCACAGCTGGATGTGGATGTAACCGCGATGACTATGAACGGCGAAACGATTACCTCTTGCTACATCGATAGCTTGCAGGCCAAGATTGGATTCACTACCGATGGTGTCATTACTGCCGACCTGTCTGCACCGATTTTGACCAAGAATGCGTTGGGGGAGAACTACGGGATGAAAGCGTGGGGCGGTGCTACTTATGAGTGGTATGAGCAGGCTGGCTCCTTTGCACAGTATGTCACGGGCAAGACTGCTGATGAAGTCGCAGGCATTGCAGTGAATGAAAAGACGGCTCCCACCGATACCGACCTATCTGCCACAGTTACCATTGCTATCGGTGGATTCCAAGCACTGATTGGCAAGGCGGCACAGTAAATGAAGCGTTTTCTATGTGCGCTTTTGGGGAGTGTGCTACTCCTGACCGCCTGTACCGCTGTGCCGTCGTCGCAGACGAAGCGGTACACCGCGACTTTTCTTGCATTGTTTGATACGGTGACGAGCATTGTCGGATTTGCCACATCTGAGGAAGAGTTTCGTGCTACGGCACAGAATATTCACGATGCGTTGTTAGAGTATCATCAATTGTTTGATATTTATAACGACTATGAAGGGATGAACAACCTAAAGACCATAAATGACCATGCTGGGGAGTCCGCCGTGCAGGTGGACCGCAAGATTATTAACCTGCTATTGGATTGTAAGAAGTACTACGATGCGACAGGTGGGGCGGTGAATGTCGCGATGGGCAGTGTGCTACAGCTGTGGCACGAGGCGCGGAGTGATAGTATCGATGACCCTACCCATGCGTATCTGCCAGATACCGCTGCACTGGAAACCGCCGCGGAACATTGCGATTTGGACAGCGTTGTGATTGACGAGAACGCGTCGACGGTCTTTATCACCGACCCTCTGGTACGACTGGATGTCGGTGCGATTGCGAAAGGCTGGGCGGTGGAACAGGTGGTACGCCAAGCACCTGAGGGACTGCTCATCAGTGTGGGCGGTAATGTCTGTGCCACCGGCGCGAAAGATGCCGATGGCGCGCCGTGGATTGTCGGGATTCAAGACCCCGATGATGCTGAACAGTATTTGCACTCTATCTATGTCTACGCAGAGCGCGGTAGCGTCGTCACCAGTGGTGACTACCAGCGCACCTATGCCGTAGACGGTGTTATGTACCACCATATTATTGACCCACAGACGCTTTACCCCAGTACGCGCTGGCGCAGTGTGAGTATCGTCTGCGCCGATTCGGGGGCAGCCGATGCACTGAGTACCGCCCTATTCCTACTGGACTATGCGGAGGGGCTGGCATTGCTTGCACAGTTTGATGCGGAGGCAATGTGGGTCGCACCAGACGGTACGATACAGTACAGTCCTGGTTTTGAAACATTGATACGAACCTAATTGAGAGGGAGGTATAACGATGAGACGCTTGTTTTTTGGCGGAATCCACCCAAAATACAACAAAGAGATGTCCACAGCGGTCACTTCCTTGTTATCCGTCAAGCCGACACAGGTGGTCATTCCCCTGCGTCAGCACATCGGCGCACCCTGTTCGCCATTGGTACAGGTGGGGGACAGCGTCCTGCGCTACCAGAAAATTGGAGATGGCGAGGGACTGTGCGTCCCTGTCCACGCATCGGTTTCTGGAAAGGTCGTCGCGATTGAACCCCGTTCCCATGTGAGTGGACAAGAGGTGATGGCGATTGTGATTGAAAATGATGGGAAGGACGATGCCGTACCGCTGACCCGCAATGATGCCCCGTTGGAGGCGTTGAACAACGATGCGATTCTCGCCGCGATCCGCGAGGCGGGTATTGTGGGCATGGGCGGTGCCGCGTTCCCTGGCAATGTCAAGGCGTTGTCTGCGATGGGCAATATTGATACGCTGATTGCCAATGCGTGTGAATGTGAGCCGTATATTACCGCCGATGATTTCCTGTTGCGAACCAATCCCAGACAGGTGTTGCAAGGGATGCAGATTCTGAAAAAAGTTTTGAACCCCAAGCGTGTGGTACTGGCGGTCGAGGATAACAAGGCACAGGCTATCGAACAGGTGCGTCTGTTGGAAAAGGAGTTCTCCGACATTGAACTTTCCGTTCTGCCGACACGCTATCCACAGGGTGCAGAGAAACAGCTGATTTTGTCGTTGACTGGTCGCGAGATTGCCCCCGGACAACTGCCTGTCAGTGTCGGCTGTGCGGTATTCAATGTATCGACTTTTGCGGCGATTTTCCGCGCCGTCCGTCTGGGGATGCCGTTGACGGAGCGCATCGTGACCGTATCTGGTGAGGCGATTGAACAGCCGCAAAACTTTATGGTGCGTATTGGTACCCCTCTGCACGACCTTGTGAAATTGGCTGGGGGACTGCATGAGAAAACGGAGCGTGTGATTAGCGGTGGTCCGATGATGGGCATTGCCCAGAAGGACCTGTCTGCACCAGTTATCAAGGCGACCAACTCGATTCTCTGTCTGCTGCACGACAACAACGGTGCGGCGGATAATCCCGTCTGTATCCGCTGTGGAAAATGTGTACAGGCCTGCCCGATGCGGTTGCAACCGCTGTATCTGTACCGCTTTGAACAGGCGAAAGATACCAAGACTCTGGAGCGACTGCATGTGCTCGACTGCATTGAGTGTGGCTGTTGTGCCTTCACCTGTCCCGGTAAACTGCCTCTGGTCGAAAGCTGTCGGAAAGGAAAACAAATGGTACGGGAGGCAAATGCAAAATGAATTTAACGGTTGCTTCTTCCCCCCATATTCGGGGAAATTTTAAGACGGGACGCATCATGCTGGATGTGGTACTGGCACTTTTGCCCGCACTTGGTGTGGGGGTTTGGATGCACGGTCTCCGCAGTCTGGCTGTTACAGCAGTTTCGGTGCTGTCTTGTATTGGTGGGGAATACCTGTACAGCGTAGTGACGCGGACACGGAATACCGTCGTGGATGGTTCTGCTGTGGTGACGGGCTTGTTGCTGGCTATGACACTGCCTGCGACCGTCCCGTATTGGCTGATTGCCGTCGGCAGTCTGTTTGCGATTGTGCTGATGAAGGCACTGTGCGGTGGACTGGGACAGAATATCTTTAACCCTGCCCTGTCTGCGCGTGCGTTTATGATGCTGATTGCCCCAGCGCATCTGGTGCGCTTTGAGGGACTGGATGGTGTCACTGCCGCTACCCCCTTGCACCACATGGTGATGCCTGCTCTGCCAGAGGAAAGTCTGTGGGAGATGTTCCTCGGTATCTGTCCTGGTTCGATTGGTGAGGTCAGTACCTTGGCTCTGTTGCTCGGTGGCGCGTATCTGGTCTGGCGCAAGGTGATTTCCCTGCGGATTCCCCTCGCGTATTTGGGCACGGTTGCCGTATTGACTTTGGTTTTCGCCAAGACAGAGGACCCAGTTGCATGGATGCTGTATAGTCTGTGCAGTGGCGGTGTGATGTTGGGCGCGATTTTCATGGCGACCGACTATGCGACCTCGCCTGTCACCGCGCTTGGTCAGATTGTCTACGGTATTGGCTGTGGTGTGTTGACGGTGGTGTTCCGCTACTTTGGCCTATTCCCTGAGGGTGTTACTTATGCTATTTTGCTCATGAATGCGCTCGTGTGGACGATTGACCGCTATACCATCCCACGCCGTTTCGGTGTCATGAGAGGAGGAAAACACGCATGAAACGCACGATTTTGCTTCCCATTGCCACTATCGCGCTCTCGGCTGTGATTCTCGCTGGTACATCGCGTGTCCTGTCGGGCATAGCCACGGAGAATGGTCGTCGGGAACATCTGCATATCATGCAGACACTGCTCCCCGGCAGTACCACATTTACCGTAGAACCTTACACAGGGGACGATGCCAATATTGTGAGCGTCCACAGAGGGGAAAATGGCTTTGTGATTGAAACTGTGACCAACGGCTATGTGGACGAGATTCGGATGCTGATTGGTGTCAGCAATGACGGTAAAGTGACTGGGCTTGTGGTGCGCGAATCGCACGAAACCTTTGGACTGGGCGCACAGGCACTGACGGATACAGATTTTCTCGCTCAATTTTTGAATACTTCAGGGGAAGCTGAAGTTGGTAGCACCGTCGATGCCTTGACGGGTGCAACCGTGACTTCTAAGGCGATTACGCGTGCAGTCAGCTCGGCTGTGGCGTATGTCACAGGTGCGGATGCGTCCTCTGGTGCGACTTCGTGGGGAGGTTGATGAGAGATGAATGGTACTTATCGTCTGAACACACTTCTGGCTACCATTGTCGGACTGTTCTTGCTCGCGTGTGTGGTGTTGCGCGCTTTCTGCCCCACGCTCATTCTGCCCCAACTGGATATTCCGTGCATCGTTTTGCTGTCACTGTTTGCACTGGTGGCTGACCACTATCTCTCGGCTGGTGCAAAGCGGTGTTACATCTGTATCCCTGTTTTTTCTGCCCTTACCTTTGGCCTGTTGCCGTTTACGGCGTATATGGTGGGTGTGGCAGAGGCTATTTTTCTGGCTCTGGTCGGTGGTGTAACCTTTACCGCTACCACATTCCTGTTTACTGCGATACAAGAGCGACTGTCCTCTGGTCCTGCCGCCAAAGCGAGTGCCCTGTTTAGTGCGGTCAGCCTGTATCTGGCGGCACAGTGCTTCGCTGGAATTTTTTAATAGACATAGAAAGGGTCACTGCACATTGTCGGCAGTGACCCTCGTTTTATACTTATTCAAACTGTGCCGCGTATAGGGTATAGTACGCGCCTTTTTTTGCCATGAGTTCCGCGTGTGTGCCTGCTTCTTGAATCCGCCCTTCGTCTATCACCAGAATCTTATCGGCATTCTGGATGGTGCTGAGTCGGTGGGCGATAACGAAACAGGTCTTGTCCGCCATGAGCGAACGCATAGCGCGCTGAATATGTCGCTCCGTACTGGTATCGACATTGGAGGTTGCCTCGTCAAGAATGAGCATCTTGGAGTCATACAGCATGGCGCGTGCGATGGTCAACAACTGTTTCTGTCCCTTGGAGATGTTGCCACCGTCCTCACTGATGATGGTATCGTACCCCTGTGGCAACTGCATGATATAGTTGTGGATGCGCGCCGCTTTTGCCGCCGCGACAACTTCCTCGCGTGTTGCATTTTCCTTGCCGTAGGCGATGTTCTCGTAGATAGTTCCACGGAAGAGCCATGTGTCCTGTAGGACCATCGCGTAGGCACGGCGCAAACTTTCACGGGTATAGTCGTACATATCTTGGCCATCGACCAGACAGACACCCGACTGTGTGTCGTAGAAACGCATGAGCAGATTGATAACCGTTGTCTTACCAGCACCCGTCGGGCCGACAATGGCAATCAATTGACCAGGGGTAGCGTGGAGGTCGATGTCCTTGAGGATGGTGCGCTCCTCTGTATAGCCGAAGGACACATCCTCCAGACTGACTTCGCCGCGTACATTGGTCAGCTCGGTGGCGTTTTCGCGGTCTGTACTTTCGGACGGCTCATCCAACATACGGAACACACGCTCCGCCGCCGCCAATGCGGAATAAATCTCGTTGGTGATGTTGGCAATCTCGCTGATAGGACCAGAGAACTTGCGAGAATAGAGGACAAAGGAGGAGATTTTCTCCAAGTTAGCATAGCCACCTAAGAACAACAGGGAGCCAACCATGCCGACCAAGGCGAGGGAGAGGTTGTTGATGAAGCCAACGCTGGGTCCCAGACGGCGCGCCGTTGCAGTTGCGGTTTCGTAGGCCTGTGCCGCCTCCTGATTGATGGCGGCAAATTCAATGCCCATCTGTGCTTCGCGGTCGTAGGCTTGGATGGTACGCACACCAGAGAATTTTTCCTCTACGAAACCGTTCATTCTGCCGTAGGCGGCGGAGCGACGGGAAAAGAGGGGGCGCGTTTTCCCATTCATGTGCTTGGTATAAAAGACCGCCAAAGGAATGGTAATGAGCGTAATGGCCGCCAGTGGCGGACTGATGACGAGCATCATCACCAATGAGCCAGTGATGGTGACGGTACTGGTCAAAATTTGCACGATATCGGTGGACATAGAGGTGGTCATCACATCGATATCGTAGGACACACGGCTGATGATATCGCCTGCTTGGTTGCGGTCAAAGTAGCTGACAGGCAATTCCATCAGATGATGGAAGACATCTTCACGCAACTTTTGACCCATGACGCGTCCCATACGCATCATGTTGATGTTGACCAAAAAGGAGAGGCCAGAGGAGGCGAGGTAGCAGGCGAGCATTGCGCCAGCATAGCGGTAGACCTGCGAGAAGTCCACTAATCCTTTTCCTGCGGAGGCCGCGCCAACTGCCTTACCAGCGAGGGACGGACCGAGCAAGGACAAGCTGTTACTGACCAACACGAGGAAGAGTGTGAACACAAAGGCGGTGCGGTTATGGATACAGTATTTGAGAATCCGCAGAAGCGTGCCTTTCGCATTTTTGGGTCGTTCGCGTTTTCCGTTTCTAGGTTGTGCCAAAGTCATCCGCCTCCTTTCATGCCAAATCGCCCATCTGGGAGCGATAGATGTCTTGATAGATGTCGCAAGTTTTCAACAGTTCCTCATGCGTACCACTGCCGATGACTTTTCCTTCGTCCAAGACGAGGATACAGTCGGCGTGGAGCAGAGAACTGATGCGCTGTGCCACGATGATGGTGGTGGTGCCATTGTAGTAGTCGCGCAGGTTACGGCGCAGAGCCGCATCGGTACGGTAGTCGAGTGCCGAGGCGGCATCGTCTAAAACCAGAATTTCTGGCTTGGCCGCCAATGCGCGGGCAATTAACAGACGCTGTTTCTGGCCACCCGAGAGGTTTGCACCCTTGATATCTGCCATGTAATCATAGGTATCGGGCTTTTCCTGAATGAAGGGGGCGGCCATGGCATGGGTTGCCGCGGTGTGGATTCGTTCCCGGCTGATAGGACGGCTGAGTGCAATATTATCGGCAAGGGACTCCGCAAAAATCACATCGTTCTGGAAGACTACACCGAATTTTGCACGCAGTTCGCCCTTGTCGTAGGTGCGGACATCACGCCCGTCGACATAGACACCGCCCTCGTCCGCATCATAGAAGCGCATCAGCAGATTGAGGATGGTGGTTTTTCCTGCGCCAGTTGCGCCGATAAGTCCCAAGGTCTGCCCGCGCTCCAGACGGAAAGAGATGTCGTCCAGACACTTGGCACGCTCCTCGCCAGCGAATGCCTCGGCACTTGCGCTGTCTACCGTGGCGGCATGGGTAAAGGAAACATGGTCAAACTCCAAAAACGCACCGCTGTCGGAGCGCAGGGCATCCGTCAAAGGTAGGGTAGGCTGGTCGTCCTGTAGTTCCAAGACCTCCATAATGCGTTTGGAGGAGGCGGAGGCCTTGGAAGTCTGCATGAAGATACGGTTGATAGCCATGACACTCTGCAAAATCATATGGAAGTAGGTGAGGAAGGCGAGAATCACACCTGGTTCGGTCGCGCCTGCGTTGACGCGGTGGGCACCGATGACCACAACCAATACCAGACCGATATTCAAACAGAGCGTGACAAATGGGCCAGGAATTGCCATCACGATACCAGCGGTGAGGTCATCGCGTGTCATGCCCTCATTGGCCTCACGGAACCGCCGTTTCTCATAGTCCTCCTTGGAGAGTGCCTTGACCACGCGGATACCCGTGATGTTCTCTCGCATGATACGGACGAGCGTATCCAATCGCTGTTGCACCTTGCTGTACAGGGGGATACCCTTGCGTGATACGAACACCACCACGCAGATGAGAATGGGGGCCATGATGCAGAGGATAGATGCCAGAACAGCGTCCATTGTCATCGTGATAGCGATACCACCCAACAACATGATGGGGGCGCGGATACCGATGGTCTGGATATGGGCAATAAAGTTTTGTACATTGTAAGAATCGGAAGTCATGCGCGAGATAAGAGAGGGAAGCGTCACAGCATCCACCTGTGCGCCAGAGAGATGCACCGAACGCTGGAATAAGTCGCGTCGCATTTGCTCTGTACACTTGCGGGAGATGGTAACGGAGGTGCTGTTGGAATAGATGTTGCTCTGTCGGGCGACCAGTGCTACTGCAATCATGGCAATTCCCCAGAGAATGACAGGGAAAAATTTCCCTTGGGGAACCACACGGTCAATCATGTGTTCCAGAATGTAGGGGATGGCCAGCTCGCCTAAAGCCGCCAGTAGCTTCACGGCTACCACCAACAAGATGGCGCGCCAGTGCGCTTTCATGTAATGGAAAATGCCTCGCATGGGTTTTCTCACACTCCTGCTCTACAAAATAATTAGCACGCGTACTATTTTAATAGATACCCCCTCTTTTGTCAAGAAATGACTTTTTCTGCTGTAGGTTGATATGGTTTGGAATTCTTGCAAGGCAGTGGAAACTATGGTAGAGTGGGAGAAAACACAACAAAAATTGGAAAAGGAGAATCATAACATGGATATTACACAGAGCTTTTATGACAGCTTGGCTTCGCAGTATGATAAATTGTTTCTGGACTGGCAAGCGACGACGCAAGAACAGGCGGTACTGTTGGATAGACTATTTCAAGAGCAGGGGTTTGATAAATCTGCGCGTATTTTGGACTGTGCGTGTGGCATTGGAACACAGGCGATTGGACTGTGTGCGCTGGGGTATCATGTGACCGCCTCAGATATTAGTGAGGGGGAACTGCGCGAGGCAAAAGAGCGTGCTACCAAAAATAAGGTACAGATTCGATTTGAGAAAGCAGACTTTTGTGCGCTGTGGGAAACCTTTACCGAAACCTTTGATATTGTGATTGCGATGGATAATGCCTTGCCACATATGCTCTCGAAAAGTGCGTTGCAGACCGCTGTACAGAGTATCACAAATCAAATTGTGACAGGCGGTGTGTTTGTCGCGAGTATCAGAGATTATGATGCGCTCCTGTTGGACAAGCCACCATATTCTCCACCGTATATTCATCGAACCGATAAAGGGCAACGGGTGTCGTTTCAGACATGGGAGTGGGAGAATGACCACTATAAACTGATGCAGTACATCATTGACGATGAAGCAACGCTAGGAATTAGCAAATTTGTGTGTGAGTACCGTGCCACACGCAGAGAGGAATTGACGGAACTGTTGCTGGCGAGTGGTTGTCGGGAAGTGGTGTGGAAGTTTCCAGAGGAAACTGGTTTCTATCAACCGATTGTGATTGCCAGAAAATAACCCAAGAACCTCCGCAGAGCGATGCCAGAGCGAGAGGACTGTCATATACTAGCGTGGGGCATGGGCGTTGCGCGTGTGGCAGGAAAGGAGGTTGCGTCTGCATGAACGAAGAGAGGACGCTGGACCGCTTACCATTGGGAAAACAGGCGAAAATTACACAGATAGACGCACCACAGGAAGTGTGCGCACGGTTGATAGCACTGGGCTTTGTGCCAGGAGGGTGTGTTCGCACACGGTTGGAAAGTCCAGGGGGCGACCCCGTCGCCTACGAGGTCTGTGGCGCGGTCATTGCCCTGCGCCGTGCGGATGCACGACAGATTACCGTTGCACCCACGGATTGCGTTTAGTGGTTGAAACAGTTGGCGCAGTGTGGTATAATAAAATGAATCATGCGTCAAAGGAGAAACAACTATGCTGTACCTGTTTGTGGTCGCACTTTGTATTATCGCTGACCAAGCATTGAAGCTGTGGACGGTGGCAAACCTTGCTTTGTATGAATCGATGCCACTGTTGCCCGGTATCGTGGAGTTGTATTATATTCGGAATACAGGGGGCGGCTTTTCTATTTTGACAGGACATACTTGGCTGTTGGCCTTACTGACCGTGGGGTTGATGGGGGTTCTGGCCGCATTGCTTATCAAAAAAGTGTTTACCCATCCGTTGGCGATGTGGACGCTGACCTTGATTATCGGCGGCGGTCTGGGCAATCTGATTGACCGTGTGCGTCTAGGGTATGTGGTGGATATGTTCAATCTGACCTTTATGAACTATCCAGTCTTTAATATTGCGGATATTTTTGTGGTATGTGGTGCAATTGGATTCGGTATTTACTACTTGCTGTTGCACGACAAAGTGACCGCACAGACAAAAGGAAAGGGGGGTGACGGTGACGGAAAGTATCCATCTGAAAGCTGAACAGGGGAGTGTGCGCTTGGATAGCTTCCTTGCGGAACATATCCCCGAACTGACACGCTCTGCCGCCCAACGGTTGATTGAGGAGGGGCGCGTACAGGTGAATGGACGCGCTGTAGCAAAAAGCTGTAAGCTGACAGGGGGCGAGGCAGTCTGTGTCACCTTGCCAGAGCCAGAGTGCGTGGATATTATCGCGCAGAATATTGCACTGGATATTGTGTATGAGGACGAGGATGTAATTGTAGTCAATAAGCCAGTGGGGCTGGTGGTACATCCTGCGCCTGGACACCCCGATGGTACGCTGGTGAACGCGCTCCTGTACCACTGCGGAGATAGTCTGAGTGGTATCGGTGGGGAGAAGCGTCCTGGTATTGTACACCGCATTGACCGCGATACCAGCGGTCTGATTATCGCCGCTAAAAATGACATGGCGCATCAACATCTGGCGGTACAGTTGCAGGACCACAGTTTGGCGCGCACCTATGAGGCAGTGGTACTAGGCAACCTGCGCGACGACCGTGGCACGATTGATGCTCCGATTGGTCGCCACCACACCGACCGCAAGCGGATGGCGGTGACAACCCACGGCGGACGAAATGCGGTTACGCACTGGGAAGTTATCGAACGATTTGCAGGGTATACCCATGTGCGGTGTAAGTTGGAAACAGGGCGCACCCATCAAATCCGCGTCCATATGGCACATATTGGTCATCCGATTTACGGCGATACGGTGTATGGTCAGAAAAAAAGCGCACCCGATATGACAGGGCAGTGCCTACACGCCGTCGGACTGCGGTTTATTCATCCGCGCAGTGGAGAATTGATTTCCCTTTCGTGTCCTCTGAATGAGGAGATAACAGTGTTTCTACAAAAATTAAGAAATAAAAATCATTGAACAGGAGAAAAGATTATGGTTGCAAATTTTGAAGCCAAGCTGAATGAGTACGCCCACCTGTTGGTCGAGGTCGGTTTGAATGTCCAGAAAGGACAGATTCCCCGTATCTCCTCCCCCGTGGAGTGCGCCCCTCTCGCCCGCCTGTGCGCCGCTGCCGCACTGGACTGCGGTGCCAAGGATGTCGTTCTGGAGTGGGGCGATGATTTCATCGCTCGTCAGCGGTATCTGAAGGCGGATGAATCCGTCTTTGCGGAGTTCCCCAGCTATACCAAGGCAAAGTTTGACTGGATGGTGGAGAATAACTGCCCCTCTCTGGCGATTATCGGCTCTGACCCTGAGGTGCTGAAAGGTGTTGACCCCAACCGTATTCAGTCTTGGCAGCGCGTGAGTGGTAAGAACACCAAGAACTGGCGCGATGCACTGGATGCTGGTAACTTCCAGTGGACCATCGGCGCACATCCCACCCGCGCTTGGGCGGAGAAGGTATTCCCCGACAAGCATGGTGAGGAGGCTATCGACGCGCTGTGGGACGCTATCTTCTCCGTGTGCCGTATTACGGGCGATGGTCAGGGTGTTGCGCGTTGGAAGGAGCATGTGGAGAACACCGCACGCCGTTCCAAGGTGCTCAACGACCTCAACTTCAAGTTCCTGCACTATACCAACAGCAAGGGTACGGATTTGACCATTGAACTGCCTGAGAACCATGTCTGGGCAGGCGGTGCGGACCGTACCAACACGGCTGTGGAATATGTTGCCAATATGCCCACCGAGGAAATTTTCACCGCCCCCCGTTTTGACGGTGTCAATGGCCGTGTGTACTCCTCTCTGCCTCTGGCACTGAACGGCAATCTGGTCAAGGACTTCTACATGGATTTCAAGGATGGTAAGATTGTGGATATCCACGCCGAGGAGGGCGAGGAGTTCCTGCGCGCATCCATCACCATCGACGAGGGTTCTTCCTATCTGGGTGAGGTCGCTCTGGTTCCCTATGATTCCCCCATCAACAACACAGGTATCCTGTTCTACAACACCTTGTTTGATGAGAATGCTTCCTGCCATTTGGCTTACGGCTCTGCTTATCCCAACTGCGTCAAGGGCGGCGAGAAGATGAGTGAGGAGGACCAGAAGAAGGCTGGCCTGAACCAGTCCATGAACCATGTTGACTTCATGGTTGGTACCAAGGACCTGTCCATCATCGGCACGACCCACGATGGCAAGGAAATTCCTGTGTTCGTCGACGGTAACTTCGCTATCTAATTCTGACGAAAAGCTCCCTCAATTGAGCGAGAGAATTTCCATAACGCAGATAATAGGGAGCGTTGCAAAATAGCGTGAAGTAAAAAAGGCGAGTAGGAACCCGAAAAAGGGTTTTCTTACTGGCCTTTTTGCTTTAATATGAATTTGTGAAGAAACAACTAAAGCAAGACCAGTGTACTGTATATGAGCGAAATG
>JAZOVU010000053.1:0-24365 GCA_045658885.1 Candidatus Pelethomonas sp.
CAAACACAACCGTTAAGGAGGATTTTCCCAAATGGCTAAGCAGAAGTTTGAAAGAAATAAGCCCCATGTAAACATTGGTACCATCGGCCACGTTGACCATGGTAAGACCACTCTGACCGCTGCTATCACCAAGTACCTGGCCCTGAAGGGCGGTGCTGAGATGATGGACTACGCTTCCATCGATAAGGCTCCCGAGGAGCGCGAGCGTGGTATTACTATCAACACTGCTCACGTTGAGTATGAGACCGAGGCTCGTCACTACGCTCACGTTGACTGCCCCGGCCACGCCGACTATATCAAGAACATGATCACTGGTGCTGCTCAGATGGACGGTGCTATCCTGGTTATCGCTTCCACCGACGGCCCCATGGCTCAGACCAAGGAGCACATCCTGCTGGCTCGTCAGGTTGGCGTGCCCGCCATCGTTGTCTTCATGAACAAGGCTGACCTGGTTGACGACGAGGAGCTGCTGGAGCTGGTCGAGATGGAGATCCGCGAAGTTCTGTCTTCCTACGAGTTCCCCGGCGACGATCTGCCCATCGTCAAGGGTTCCGCTCTGCAGGCTCTGATTTCCGAGTCCAACGACACTTCCGCTCCCGAGTATGCTTGCATCCAGGAGCTGATGGACGCTGTTGACAGCTATATCCCCACTCCCGACCGTAAGGCTGACATGCCCTTCCTGATGCCCGTTGAGGACGTCTTCACCATCTCTGGTCGTGGTACTGTTGCTACCGGCCGTGTTGAGCGTGGTCAGCTGAAGCTCTCCGAGGAAGTCGAAATCGTTGGTCTGACCGACGAGAAGCGCAAGACCGTCGTTACCGGTATCGAGATGTTCCACAAGTTGCTCGACTACGCTGAGGCTGGTGATAACATCGGTGCTCTGCTGCGTGGTGTTGCTAAGACCGACATCGAGCGTGGCCAGGTTCTCTGCAAGCCCGGTTCCATCGCTCCTCTGACCAAGTTCGTTGGCCAGGTGTACGTCCTGTCCAAGGAAGAAGGCGGCCGTCACACTCCCTTCTTCAACAACTATCGTCCTCAGTTCTACTTCCGTACTACCGACGTTACCGGTGTCATCACTCTGCCCGAGGGCACTGAGATGTGCATGCCCGGCGATAACGTTGATATGAACGTTGAGCTGATCACCCCCATCGCTATCGAGAAGGGTCTGCGTTTCGCTATCCGTGAGGGTGGCCGTACCGTTGGTTCTGGCGTTGTTGTCGAAATCCTGTAATTTCTTTCATAGCACTTCAAAGGCAGTCACCGCAAGGTGGCTGCCTTTTCTATCTTTTCTCACATATAAGGAGTTATTATGAGCAACCTAACACTTGAAAAGATGCACGCAATGCAGGCGGAACTCTACGAGCAGTACAAAGAGATTTGGCCTCCCCTCTCCCCTGCTATTGGCCGTGATAAACTACTGTGGATGATGGCAGAAATGGGCGAAGTGGCCGATATCATCAAAAAACAGGGCGACACTAAGATTATGTGTGACGATGTGGTACGCGCACATTTTATTGAGGAACTATGTGATACTCTGATGTACTTTAACGATGTTTGCCGTTGTTACCGTATTACTCCCGATGAGTTGGAAAAAAGTTATCTTGCCAAGCATCAGAAAAATTTGCACAGGTGGTAAAACTTATGTCGAATCGTATCAACCAGATTTCCTCCCCTCTGTTTGATGGTATTTCCACACAAGATAGAGATACTATGCTATCCTGTATTGGTTATCACATGGGAAAGTTCCAAAAAGGCGAAATTGTAGCATTTGAGGATGCACATATTCATCACATCGGTATTGTTCTATCAGGCGCAGTGGATATGGTCAAAGAGGACCTATGGGGCAATCGAACTATGCTAGTTCGTATGCGCACCAATGAGCTGTTTGGGGAGACTTTCGCGTGTGGGGACGACAATATTTCCGTTGTAACATTTTTAGTATCCGAGAACGCAGAAATTTTGTTTCTCCCTTTTCATCGTGTTATGCACAGTTGCACAATGGCCTGTGTATTTCACCACCAACTCATTGAAAATATGGTGCGTATTATCGCCAACAAAAACCGCGACCTCATGCGTAAGGTGGAGATTATCTCGAAAAGAACCCTGCGTGAAAAGATTCTCGCCTATCTCTCTATCCAAGCACAGACGCAACATACCCGCTATTTTGAAATCCCACTAGGACGGGTAGAATGGGCGGAATATCTCTGTGCCGACCGCAGTGCGCTCACACGCGAATTGGCAAAAATGAAAGACGATGGCCTCATTGACTACGACAAAAACTGTTTCCGCATTTTATAAAGAAAAACCCTTCCGCTTGATGTGACATACGCAACATCAGACGGAGGGGTTTTCTGTTATCCTTACAGCAGATGAAATGATTCGCGTTCTGCACGATGACAGGAGGTGTCTGTATGTCTACTATAGATGGGTGTCAGGGCAAACCACGCACACCAACGCTTCACGAAAAAATCTGTCCCCAGTGTGGCAGTATCATCGAGATTTTTTCCATTGATACGCAGGTATCCTGCGAAAAATGTGGCTTTGTTGCCTACAACGACACACTAAGTTGTGTACAGTGGTGTCAGTATGCCAGAAAGTGCGTCGGTGATGAGATGTACGAACATATGATGGCAATTGCCGCACTACAAAAACAAAAATTAGCCGAAAAACATCCACACAAAAAGGAGGCAAGTACATGATACGAAAAATTATTACTATCGACGAAGAAAAATGTAACGGTTGTGGTCTGTGTGCCGCTGCCTGCCACGAAGGTGCTATTGGCATGGTAGATGGCAAGGCGAAGCTGTTACGCGAGGACTACTGCGATGGTCTAGGCGACTGTCTCCCCGCCTGTCCCGTGGACGCCATCTCCTTTGAGGAGCGAGAAGCACTGGCTTACAACGAAACCGCTGTATTAGAGGCGAAGAAAGCCAAAGATGCCCCCTTACCCTGTGGCTGTCCTGGTTCTGCCTGTCAGAGTATGGAACAATCTGCCACCGCCTGTACTGTAGAAGTACCCAGTCAGCTGAAAAATTTCCCGGTGCAAATCAAACTTGCCCCCATCCATGCACCTTTCTTCGATGGTGCGGAGTTGCTCATCGCCGCCGACTGCACCGCCTATGCCTACGGAAACTTCCATCAAGATTTTATGCGTGGCAAAGTAACGCTCATCGCCTGTCCCAAGCTAGACAATATCGACTATTCCGAAAAACTGTCTGCCATTTTTACAAACAACGACATTCGCTCGATTACGCTGACGCGTATGACCGTCCCCTGCTGTGGCGGACTGGCGCACGCCGTCCAAACCGCCATCACCCACTGCGGCAAGGATATTCCGTTATATACCGCCATTATTAGTCCAGATGGACAACTACTGACCAATAAAGGAGATTGATATATGTTTTGTTTTCAGTGTGAACAGACCGCCCATTGTAAAGGATGTAGCGGTAGCACGGGTGTCTGCGGTAAACAATCCGACACTGCACACCTACAAGATAAGCTGACGGGTGCGCTCATTGGTCTTGCACGCGCTACCGAGAACAATGACCATCTTCTCAGCGACTCTACTGCTGCCGTTGTGGTTGAAGGTCTTTTCGCCACACTCACCAATGTCAATTTTGACAATGCAAGATTCTATCATCTGCTGGATGTAGTCGAACAGGAAAAGCATAAATTGGTTGATATGTGTTACGACTGCGCCAGTCCTTGTGGCAGAACGGATGCCTACGATATGGAAAAACTGTGGAACGCCGAGGAGGACATCCGCAGTTTGAAATCCCTGATTCTCTTTGGTATCCGTGGTTTGGCCGCCTATGCGTATCACGCCGCTGTACTAGGCTACAAGGATGTATCTATCCATCGTTTTCTCTATAAAGCTCTCGTAGCTATCGGCATGGATGATTGGGGGATGGATGAACTGTTGCCCGTTGTGTTGGAAGTCGGTGCAGTGAACTTCAACTGTATGGCCTTATTGGATAGAGCAAACACAGAAACTTTCGGCCACCCCAAGCCAACCGAGGTCAGTCTTACTGTAGAAAAAGGCCCCTTTATTGTTATCACTGGCCATGACCTACACGACCTCAAACTTCTGTTAGAACAGACCAAGGACAAGGGCATCCATATCTACACCCATGGCGAAATGCTTCCTGCCCACGCTTATCCGCTATTTCAGCAGTATCCCCATCTAAAGGGTAACTACGGTACTGCCTGGCAAAATCAGCAAAAGGAATTTGCCAACCTCCCCGCCCCGATTCTGTTTACCACCAATTGCCTGATGCCACCCAAAGCAAGCTACGCAGACCGCGTATTTACTACCGCAGTTGTCGGCTATCCCGCTATACAACATATCGGTGCAGATAAGGATTTCACCCCTGTTATCAACAAAGCTCTGGAATTAGGTGGTTTTTCGGAGGATACCACCTTTACTGGCAATAACGGTGGATGCAAAGTCCTGACTGGATTTGCCAGAAATGCAGTTCTGTCGGTGGCGGACAAAATCGTGGAAGCGGTCCAATCTGGTGCGATTCGCCACTTCTTCCTCGTAGGTGGTTGTGATGGTGCCAGAGCAGGCAGAAATTATTACACCGAATTTGTTAAGCAGACCCCTGCTGACACCGTAGTGTTGACACTCGCCTGCGGTAAGTATCGTTTTAACGACTTGGCGTTAGGCACCATCGGTGGTCTGCCTCGCTTGATGGATATTGGGCAGTGTAATGATGCCTATTCTGCCATTCAGATTGCGTTGGCTCTAGCAGAAGCGTTCGGTTGTGGTGTCAATGACCTCCCCCTCTCTATGATATTGAGCTGGTATGAGCAGAAAGCCGTATGTATTTTGTTGACTCTGCTCCACCTAGGTATCAAAAACATCCATCTTGGTCCCACACTCCCTGCCTTTGTGTCGCCTAATGTCCTGCAATTTTTGGTGAAAAAATTTGGTATTGCACCTATTACCACTCCACAAGAGGACATGAAATAACAAAAATGCCATGTGTCGCTCTCTTGGAACGGCACATGGCTATTCTTTATCGTTTAATGGAATACATAGCGGTCGAGGCGGTCAAATGCCTCCTTGACACGGCTGAGAGGCAATGCCAGATTCATACGGATGGTATTGGGGCGGAAGAAGGCACGGCCATCCTGCCAGTCCACGCCGACCTCATAGCCAGCCTTAAGCAGGTCATCTATCGTCTTACTGTTCTTTTCCAGCCACTTGGTGCAATCGAGATAGAGGAGATAAGTTCCCTGTGGCATTGCCAGTTCGACCCCTTCAAAATGCTCCTGAATGAAGTGGTAGGCATACTGTACATTGCCTGTGATGGTTTCGCACAGTTCATCAACCCACTGGTAGCCCTCGTCCTGATAGGCACCGATGAGCGCGTACATACTCATCAGATTCATATTGTTATAGTGCCCCAGAGATTCCTCCTTACGGATACGGTCACGCAGATACTTGTTGTAGATGACATGGTAACTACCAATCAGACCTGCCAGATTGAAGGTCTTAGAAGGCGCATAGAACGCCACTACACGGTTTTTAGCGTCCTCGGAGATGGACTGTGTGGGGATGTGTTTGTGACCCGTCAAGATGATATCCGACCAAATTTCATCGGAAATGACATAGACATCGTTGGCGGCATAAATCTCCATGGCCTTTTCAATTTCCCAACGCTCCCACACACGGCCAGAGGGGTTATGGGGCGAACAGAAGATAGCGGTATGGATATTCTGCTCCTTGAGCTTTTGATCCATATCAGCATAATCCATGCGCCATACGCCGTTTTCATCGCGGTACAGGGGGCTATGAACCGCCTCATACCCGTTGTTGTTCAGCACCATCGTAAAGCCGACATAGGTGGGAGAATGGACCAACACCTTATCACCACGAGAGCAGAGTACATTCAATGCACTGACCACGCCGCCGAGAACACCGTTCTCATAGCCGATATGCTCGGGCAACATTCCTGTCACACCGTTGCGCTTCTCATGCCACTTGATAATAGAGGTAAAATACTCCTCTCTGGGGGAAAAATAGCCGTATGTCAGGTGTTGGGCGCGTTCAATCATCTTGGCAGGAATGGTAGGACAAGCCGCAAAGTTCATATCAGCCACCCACATGGGGATATGGTCGAACCCCTCGCGCAGGGTAAAGCCAGAGCGATACGGGCTATCTTTTGGTGGGTCAACGGCAATGGCATCCTTACCATGGCGGTCAATGATGGTTGTAAAATCGTACTGCATGATAAACTCTCCTTTTTATTTATATCTTTAATGGTCTTTTTACTCTTTTGGTGTAAGGTCCAATTTCATGTAGATAGAAGTATCCATTGGGCTGTTATTATATCGCTCGATTTCATAAAATCCAATATTTCGGTACATCTGAATCGCTGTCTGCAAGAATGGGAGCGTATCCAGTAGCATAAAACGGTAGCCAATATCACGGGCATCCACTACCAACTGTTGAATGAGCGTCTTAGCAATTCCCTTTTTCCGAAATGCGGGTTTGACATACATTCGCTTGAGTTCACAAGTTTCTTGGTTAATTTTCCGCAGTGCGATACTGCCAACCGCTTCTCCATTCCAATACGCTAGATATAATCTTCCATCTGGCAGACCGTACTTATCACGAAAATCTTTTAATTCATCGTCGTAGTTCTGGATAGTTAGATAGCCTGCAAAAGTGGGGTCTCCTTCCAACAACATATCCATATATTCCGCAAATAATTTCCGCACCTCGTCCGCACGGTCATAGGCAAGTACAATCTCTAACGACATATCACTTCTCCGTGAATCTCTCTTTCAATTTTGGCAGGTCCTCCCGGTCAATCCATTCCTCGCTATAGCCACAGCTACAACAGACATAACGGTGTACAGGGATGGCGGAAAATATCGTAAGTCCCATAGGAATACGATTGTCGTGCCGTTCAAATCCACCTTCCACACAGACAATATCCGTTCCGTTACACTTCGGGCAAGTATTGGTATTTTTCATCGCAGTTTCCTCCCATAGAAAAGATTTCTTACTTAGAGCCTACCATAAGATGCACGATTCGTCTATAGATTTTTTGTGAAAAGTAGAAACGGCGGGGCCGCATGGCACCGCCGCAAGTATTGCTACAATTAGCAGACAGGAGTAATCCAGTTGTGGGGGTCCTCACGCTCGCCGCGCTGGATACCAACCAGGGTATCGTACATCTCCTGAGAGATGGGACCAATCTCACCGTTGTTGAGCTTCATGCTCTTGCCAGAGTAGACCATCTCGCCAACAGGAGAAACGACAGCAGCGGTACCAGTACCAAATGCCTCAGTCAGACGACCCTGCTCGTAAGCCTCAAACAGCTCGGCGACCTCGATGGGACGAACAACAACTTCAATGCCCTTGTCCTCAGCCAACTGCATGATACTCTTACGGGTAATACCAGGCAGGATACAGTCCTCGATAGGAGCAGTAAAGAGCTTACCGTCCATAACGAAGAACATATTCATTGCGCCGACTTCCTGCACATACTTGTTCTCACGGCCATCCAGCCACAGAACCTGGTCGAAACCGTCCTTAGCGGCCAGCTCACCTGCCAGCAAGGAGGCGGCGTAGTTACCGCCAGTCTTAGCAGCACCGATACCACCGCGAACCGCACGGACATAGTAATCCTCGATGCGGATACGCACAGGAGCCATGCCGTTCTTGTAGTAAGAACCAGAAGCGGCACAGATGATGTAGTAGTAGTAGTGCTTTGCAGGATGTACACCCAGCGCATTGCCCAGACCAATCATGGTAGGACGCAGATACAGGGAGGTACCAGCCTTGTGAGGTACCCAATCCTTTTCAATCTCGACCAACATCTTCATTGCCTTAACCTGGTAATCAACATCCAGAGTAGGCATACAGACACGCTCTGCGCTGTTGTTCATACGCATTGCGTTTTCCTCGGGACGGAAGAGCTGGATATGGCCGTCATCACGGCGATATGCCTTCAGACCCTCGAAGATTTCCTGACCATAGTGCAGAACGGTAGCAGCAGGGTCAATGCTGAAGTTGTGGTAAGGCTCGATACGAGCATCGTGCCAACCCTTGCCCTCCGTGTACTCGATGATGAACATATGGTCGGTAAACACCTTACCGAAGCCCAGAGAACTTTCGTCGGTATACTTTGCCTTGGGGTTCTCTGTCTTCGTGATTTTGATTTCAGGAAGCATGATGATGATTCTCCTTTCTATGTTCCAGCAGTCTACTTACTGCACGCAAGCTGCACCGCGGGCCAGAGCCTCAATGTTCAGGTCAACCAGCTTAGCCTTAGGACCAGTGAACATATGAACGAGCATCTCCTTGATGGTTTCAAAGCTCAGGTTGCCCATAGCCTGGATGTAAGCACCCAGCATAACCATGTTAGCGACCTTCATGTTACCCAGCTCCTGAGCAATCTCCAAGCAGGGGACATAGACAGCCTTAACATCGGTACGAGTAACTTTCTCGGAGATGATGGAGCTGTTGACAAAGATGGTACCGCCAGCCTTAACAGTGGGCTCAAACTTGAGCAGAGAAGGCAGGTTCATGGCAATCAGCTCGGTGGGCTCCAGAACGATGGGGGAAACGATGGCATCGTCGGTCAAAACAACAGAGCAGTTAGCAGTACCGCCGCGCATCTCAGGACCATAGGAAGGCAACCAGCAAACATCCTTGTTTTCCTTCATACCGGCCTCAGCCAGTGTCTTACCGATAGCCATAACACCCTGGCCACCGAAACCGGCAATCATAATTTCATTCGTCATTACTTCTCGCCCTCCTCGATATCTTTATATACGCCAAGGGGATAGTAGGGAATCATGTTCTCCTGCAGCCACTCGAGGGACTGTGCAGGAGTCTTACCCCAGTTGGTGGGGCAGCAACCCAGAACCTCAACGAAAGTGAAGCCCTTGCCTTCCTGCTGGAGGCGGAATGCCTTCTGGATGGCCTTCTTCACATTGTTGATGTGGGGAACGGTGTCAGCGGCAACGCGGGTAGCGTAAGCGCAACCGTCCAGAGTGGAAATGATTTCAGCCATACGGATAGGAGCACCAGCGTGGTCCTGCTGACGGCCCATAGGAGCAGTGGTAGCCTTCTGGCCAACCAGAGTGGTAGGAGCCATCTGACCGCCGGTCATACCGTAAATAGCGTTGTTGATGAAGATGGTGGTGAACTTCTCACCACGCATAGCAGCGTGAATAATCTCAGCGGTACCGATAGCAGCCAGGTCGCCGTCACCCTGATAGGTGAAAACGATGGTGCCGGGTGCGCTGACGCGCTTGATACCAGTAGCGACAGCGGGAGCGCGGCCGTGAGCAGCCTCGTGCATATCGCAGTTAAAGTAGTTGTAAGCAAAGACGGAGCAACCGACAGGAGCAACACCGATGGTATTGCCCAGAACGCCCATCTCCTCCAGGGTCTCACCGACCAGCTTGTGGACGATACCGTGGGTACAACCGGGGCAGTAGTGCAGTTCTGCGTCAGTCAGGCCCTTGGTTTTCTGATAAACAATTGCCATATCTTATTACCTCCCAATGGCTGCCTTAGCTGCGGCAGCAACCTCTTCCGGAGTAGGAACAACACCGCCAGCCTTACCAACGAAGGTCACGGGGCGGCAGCCCTCCAGCGCGATTTTAACATCATCAATCATCTGACCCATGCTCAGCTCGAAGTCCACAACGGCCTTCACGCTGTCCTGCATAGCGACATCCTTCAGAGCCTTCATGGGGAAGGGCCACAGAGTGATGGGACGCAGCAGACCTGCCTTGATGCCTTCCTTCTCCAGCATCTTGATGGCAGCGCGGGTGATACGGGAAGGCGTACCGTAAGCGACGAAGATAATCTCGGCGTTCTCGGTATTGTACTCCTCCCAACGGACCTCGTTCTCCTCAATCGCCTTGTACTTTCTGGCCAGACGCTCGTTGTGCTCAGCGCAGATGTTGGGGTCGATGTACAGAGAGTTGATGACATTGGGCTCACGCTCGCCCTTGGTGCAGGTGGTAGCCCAGGTCTTCTCAGGAAGCTCACGCTTGGGGGGCTCACGCCACTCAACAGCTTCCATCATCTGACCAATCATACCATCGGCAGCAATCATAACGGGGTTGCGATAGACCTCAGCCACATCGAAAGCCTCCTGAACCAGGTCAGCGGCCTCCTGAATGGTAGCGGGAGCGTAAACCAGATGACGATAGTCACCGTTACCGCCACCGCGGGTAGCCTGATAGTAGTCACCCTGTGCAGGCTGAATAGTACCCAGACCAGGGCCACCGCGCATCATGTTGACGATAACGGCAGGCAGCTCAGCACCGCACATATAGGTGATACCTTCCTGCTTCAGGGAAATTCCTGGAGAGGAAGAGGAAGTCATAACGCGGACACCGCAACCAGCGGCACCATAAATCATGTTGATTGCAGCGACCTCGGACTCTGCCTGCAGGAAGCAACCGCCAATCTTGGGCAGATGCAAAGACAGATACTCGGGGATTTCGTTCTGCGGGGTGATGGGGTAACCAAAGAAATACTTACAGCCTGCTCGAATGGCAGCTTCGGCAACTGCTTCGTTGCCTTTCCAAAGTTCCTTTGCCATAGCTCCTCCTTACAGTTTCTCCACAGTGATGATGGAATCGGGGCAAATCTTAGCGCAGCTAGCGCAAGCGACACACTTTTCCATGTCTTCCTCGCGCACCGTTGCGGGATGATAACCCTTGCGATTGGTGTTCGTCTCATCCATTACGATGATGTGCTTAGGACAGACCAGAGCGCAGAGCTCGCAGCCCTTACATCTGTCCTGACGGAATGTTACTTTTCCTGCCATGAATCATAATCCTCCTCACAATTTGTGATTTCCCACGGCTTTTTCATATAGATATCCATTGGGAATACCGGCTCCGCAAGTTTCTCCTGCAATGCAGGGAGGAATCTCTTATGAGCCGCATGGCATACAATAGGCAGCCCTGTTTTTTCAGACAGAGCACGCGCTAGTTCAGCACCCCTGAGGACTTCCTCGGGAGTGGTCTGACCACAGAGATGGGTATTGTTGACGATGCCAGTTACCTTCTGCAGGCACTCTTTTTCGATGCCCTCCAGATAGGTCATAGCAGTATCAACTGTGGCGGTTTCGGGGCGGTTTGCATTCAGCACAAACAAGAGGTCAAACTCCAGTTCGTCCAACTTTGGCTTGAAACGAGCCAACACGCGCGCACCGATGGGGTCGCCGCCGATATCCAGAACGCCATGAAGCTCCTTGTTCTGGAAAATAGACAGCACCGCAGGATTGATGGCGGGGATATCCGCCACACCGCCGCAGGAGGTGACGATGGTATTTACGCCTTCCTTCTGCATGGTTTCGGTCTGCTCATAGGAACGGAAATAGGGGTTCACGATATCCAAATCCGCCAGTGTGACATTTGTTACACCTTGACGAGCGAGAGAAATCGCCCAGTTGACGGCAAATTCCGTCTTTCCGCTTCCGTAGTGACCAGTAATAATTTGAATGCGCTTCATTAGTAGACCTTTGCCTCTTCTTCGCCCTTCAGGACACGGATACCGCCCTGTGCCAGAGCCTGCATTTCGTCCTCACCGGGATACACGGTGACAGGTGCGATAAAGGAAACATACTCGCTAATCCAAGCCATCAGCTCCTTATCGAAAGCAAAGCCACCAGTCAGGATGATGGTATCAACCTTGCCCTTGAGGACAGCGGATGCAGCACCAATCTCCTTGGCAACCTGATAAGCGAAGCCACGGTAAGCCAGCTCAGCCTGCTTGTCGCCATTCTTGACACGCTCGCTGATTTCGATACCGCTATTGGTACCAGTATAGCCCTTCAGACCGCAATCGAAGTTCAGATGCTGACGCAGCTCGTCGAAGGTGGTGCCGTACTTACCGCTGTTGGCAAGACGCAACACATCGAACACGGTCAGACCACCGCTACGCTCGGTGCTGTAAGGACCATCGCCCTCCAGACCGTTGTTGACATCGATGATACGACCCTTCTCGTGGGCACCGACGCTGACACCGCCGCCCATGTGGCAGACGATGACATTGAGGCTATCATAGGGAACACCCTTCTCAGCGGCATAACGCTTAGCGACTGCCTTCTGGTTGAGGGCATGGAAAATGGGTCTACGGGGATAATCGGGGTGGCCAGACAGACGGGCCACATCCTGCATCTCGTCGACAACGACAGGGTCAACGATATAGGCGGGCTTGCCGATGCTGGAGGCCAGCTCATAGGCAAGGATACCGCCGAGGTTGGAGGCGTGCTTACCGTAGGTGCAAGCACTCAGGTCCTCGACCATCTTCTCATTGACCAGATAGGTACCGCCGGGGATGGGGCGAACCAGACCACCGCGGCCGATGATAGCGTCGAACTCGGTCATCTCGATGCCTTCCTCGCGCAGAGCCTCAATGATGAAGGGCTTGCGGAAAGCAGCGTTCTGCTCCATGGTCACAACACCGTCCATGTCACCAGCGTTGTGCTGCACGGTCTTGGACAGCGTGCGCGTATCGCCTTCATAGACAGCAACCTTGGTGGAGGTAGAACCGAAGTTCATCGCCAGAACCTTGTAATTCTTCATGCTTTGTGTATTCCTTTCCGACGCGCCCGCAACGGATTGCGCTACGGTGCGCCATTAAAATCATCCGCGTGGAACTTAGTCCTTACGGTTTGCAGCAACATACAGAGCCAGTGCAATGGAATTGAGCTTAGCATCATCGCTGTCCGCACGAGAGGTGAGGACAATGGGAGCCTTTGCACCCACAATCATACCGGCATTGCGTGCCTTAGCAAGGAACACCAGCGACTTGTACAGGGCGTTGCCAGTTTCGATAGCAGGGACCAACAGAATATCGCTTTTACCAGCATCGGGGTCGGTGATACCCTTGTGCTTGGCAGCTTCCACGCTCACCGCGTTATCGAGGGCCAGAGGACCCATCACACGGCAACCGGGGATATTGGCTTCTGCCAGTTCTGCGGCATCCAGTGTTGCCTGCATCTTAGGATTGACCTTTTCAACGGCACACAGCGCAGTGACAATGGGACGCTCGTTGCCCAGCGCATGAGCGACCTTGACAGCGTTACCGATAATGTGCTTCTTTGCCTCGACATCGGGTGCGATGTTCATAGCGGCATCGGTCACATACAGCAGACGGTCCAGACCAGGTACCTCGAACACTGCTACATGGGACAGCACGGGTGCTTCACGCAGACCAATTTCCTTATCCAGAACAGCCTTGAGAATAACAGAGGTATCCACCAGACCCTTCATCAGAACATCTGCTTCCCCATCACGCACCAGCTTTACCGCTGTACGGCAAGCCTCGGTCTTATCTTCCACATGGATAACTTTATACTCCTGCAGAGGAATCTCGTGCTGTGCAGCCAGCGCAGCGATTTCCTCCTGGATACCAACCAGAATTGCCTTCGCAAGACCCAGCTTTCTAGCCGCCTCAACAGCCAGCAGAACTTCGGTATCCTGTGCAACGGCAACAGCCAGCGTACGCGCACCGCCTGCGCACTCACTCCGCAGGGCATTCAAAGATTGAATCATTGGCTTCACTCCTTTTTAATAGTTTTGTCTAAACTATACTTTTGGTAGTAGTCACACTGGTACAATAATAATTATATAGCAATTCCCAAAAAAGTCAATTGTTCAAAAAAAGAATGGAGAAACGCACAAAATATGACCAATATTTTTTCCACTCGCTCTACCGCATTAAAGCAATTAAATCGTGTGTTCCTCCTGTTTGAGCGTCGGCCAAACGGTCAGCATCATGGTGGTAAAGCAAGCAACACCACCCAACAGATTCGAGATAGGCTCTGCCAGAAATACACCATCTACGCCCAGACCAGCCACTTTTGGCAGAAGCAGTGTCAGGGGGAACACAATTACAGCCTTCCGCAACAGAGAGAAGAAAATAGCCTGTCTGGATTTGCCCAGTGCCACAAAGGTGGACTGCCCCGCAAACTGGAACGACATGAGGAAGAATCCAAAGAAATAAATTTGCATGGAGCGTACCCCCATCTCTACCAACGCTGTATCACTGCTGAATAGCGACAACAACTCTCTCGGATGAGTCAACACCAAAATCCAACAGACCGTGGTAAACACCATACCCGTGATAGACATAAAGGCGATACCTGCGCGCACACGCTTATATTGGTTTGCTCCATAGTTAAAGCCGATGACAGGCTGTGCACCGTGTGTCAACCCTGTAACGGGCAAACTAAACAGTTCACGCACAGAGTTAATAATCGTCATCACACCGATATAGCTGTCACCGCCATAGATTTTCAAGGTTGCATTGCAGGCCACCTGCACCAGACAGTTCGTGCCTGCCATGATAAACCCAGGCACACCGAGCGTCACAATCTCGCGCAGAAGTTTTCCCTCTGGCTTCATATAGGCGCGTTTGATGGTCAAAATCGCCTTTTTTCCCGTCAGAAAGCGAAGCACCCACAGAGAGGATACTACCTGCGAAATTACCGTTGCGATAGCCGCACCGCGCACCCCCATATCCCACACAAAAATAAAAATGGGGTCAAGGATAACATTCAACATCGCACCAAGAATAATCGTCATCATGCCAACGCGCGCAAAGCCCTGTGCATTGATGAATCCATTCATGCCCGTACTAATCATGGAAAACACGGTACCAGCGAGATAGACGGTCAAATACTCGTTCGCATACCGATAGGTGTCGTCACTGGCACCAAACAGATACAACACTGGCTTTTTGAAGCAATACCCTACAACCATCAACACCAAAGCTGTCAAAATCAGCATGGTAAAAGTGGTATTCATCAGTCGCTCGGCGCGCTCGTGCTTTCCTGCGCCACGAGCAATCGAACAAAGAGGTGTACCACCTGAGGCAAACAGATTGCAAAACGCGGTAATCAACGCCACAATCGGAAAAATCAACCCGACACCTGTGAGAGCCAGCCCCGATGCACCAGGCAAATGTCCCAGATAGATGCGGTCGACTACATTGTACAGCACCTGTACTGCCTGTGCGATGGTAAGTGGAATCGCTTGGTTAAGAATATTGACCCACATTTTTCCCTGTGAGAAATCATTTTTCGCTATTGTTGTCGCCATATCGACAATTTTCCTCCCTCAGTCATAGTGCAACAGCATTATAGTCTTATCTGCGCCACTTTTCAATGTTTTTCGTAGAAAAAGTGGGGATAGACAATCCTTCCCTTTCCGTGCTATAATACGAAATACAGATATTCTTTTATCCATCATTTTGATGAGAAGTAAAGAGGTGGCATACCGTGAGATATATAGCTGTAAGCTGTCTGCGCGAGGGAATGCGCCTGGCGCGACCGCTTTACCGAAATGCTGACACCATGCTGGCTTCTGGTGTTGTCTTGACTGAGCAGTATATCAACAGTATCCAACGCTGTGGATTTTCTGGCGTTTATATTGATGATGCACTCTCTGCAGACATCGAACTGGAAACCATGATTAGCGATGAACTGCGCCATGAAACAGCAAAAAGTTTGAGTAAGATTGTGGATATTGCGGCATCAGGTGGCTCTTCCCGTCTGCCAGACATCGGGAAACAGGTGGAAAATATCGTAGACGAGCTATTTAGTAATCCTAAAATTATGCTCAATATGCTCGACCTCTCCAGTTATGACAACTACACCTGTTCGCACTCGCTCAATGTCGCTGTGTTGTCCATTGTTCTAGCGATGGAGATAGGGTTCCCGCGCTCTGAAATTGTGGGACTTGGAACAGGCGCACTATTACACGATATCGGCAAAGTTTTTGTCAACAAGAGTATTCTGTTAAAAAACGGTCCTCTGACCGATGAAGAATTTGCAACAATCCGGAAGCACCCCAAAGATGGGTTTGAGTATGTCCATAAACGCTATCAACTCCCCATGCGCCACTGTGCCACGATTCTCGACCACCATGAAAAATTTGACGGCAGTGGCTATCCCAATCGCAAGAAGGGGACTGATATTTCGCTGTTCGGCCGCATCTGTGCCGTTGCGGATGTATACGATGCCCTCGCCTCCAAGCGACCTTATCGCGATGCCATTCCACCATGTGAATGTGTGGAGTACATTCTAGGCGGTTCTGGTACCCTGTTCGACCCGCGTGTGGTCGATATCTTCTCCCGACGGATTGCCCCCTACCCTGTCGGTACTTCTGTACGGCTGAGTAACGGTTGGGTCGGTCTGGTCGTGGAAAACTATGTTTCCTACAGTCTGCGTCCTCGGGTACGCATTTATGAAGAAAACGGCCACGATGTGATGCCGTTTGAAATTTCTCTGAAAAACGATTTCCACTATCTCAGCGTCACGATTGTCGGCGTAGCCTAAAAATGCAAACGGGGGTGTTGCCATGTTTCGCAACACTCCCGTTATCTTTCACATAAAACAGACTATTTTTTCCGATAGATGGAAATACCAAATGCGAGAGGGGTCGTAAGCGACTGCAAACGCAACACTTTTTCTTGGTCAGCCGCCGAGGTCTTATAGTAGTAGGGTGTCATCGCAAACAGTGCTTCAATATCCTCTGCCGTCGTGAGGGTCAGACTCTCCCGCAGATAGTGTGTTGTTAATTTTTCCAATCCCTCGATTTCTAGCTCCTGCGGACGGTTGGGATAGACGGTTTCATAAATTTGTTCTTTCAACCCCATCAGATGTTCTTCCAGGGGAAAGACGCGCACCAGATGGCCGCCGCGCCGTAGGACACGCGCATATTCCTCCCCTGCTATCGGCGCGAATACATTCCACAGCAGGGACACACTTCCCTCTTGCACTGGCATATGGAACACACTGGCCACAGCTAACAATATCTTCTCTTTTCGCTTTGCGGCGGCACGCAATGCCTCTTTGGACACATCCACCCCCATGAGGGTACAGTGTTTTCCCTCCTCGCGTAGATGCTGTGCCAACAGTGCCGTATAATGTCCCTCTCCACAGCCTGCGTCCAGAAAGGCTTCCCCATCTGACAGCAACGGCGTACTCAGTGCTACCAACTTATCCGACAGACAGCGGTATGCACCACTGGATAAAAACTGTGTACGCGCGCGAATCATGCGCTTATCATCTCCATGCCGTTTGGCAGAGGACGATTGGTCCATGGCGAGATTGACATATCCACTCGCCGCACAGTCAAACCGATGGCCCTTCGGGCAGACGAATTGTTTTTCTTCCTGCTGTAGTGGCGCGTGGCACACGGGACAGATAAAACCAAGCTGCATACTGTTTCCCCCAAATTGCAAAATCATTGCCTTAACCATACCAGAAATCAGAAAAAAACTCAAGAAATTTTTATAATTCGATAAAATTGTAGTATTTGACAATTTTTTCACGCATTTTTCAGCTTTTTTTCGAGATAAAATTCCAAAATCTACTTGTTTATTCGACTAAATTATTGTATACTGAGCTGTATACTGATACCTTGAGGAGGAATACATATGGCACAGACAAATACTACCAGTCCAAGTACCCCACACGATAAAAAGTTGCGCTTCGGCCTGATGGCGAAGATGCTCCTGCTCACCGTGATTCCTATTATCATTGTTTTAATTATTACTGGCATCTTCCTACTCTCGCAGGTCAAGGGCATGATGCACGATTTGAAGAAAGACGATATTGATTCACAGGGTCAAGCCGCTGTCTCCAGCATTGAGCTGTACTTTGCGCCGTTCTTCACTGCCGCCGAGACCATCGCCGACACCGATTGTATCCAGACCTTGCTGAAAAAGGCATACACTGGTGGCATTTCATTCGGTTTCCAACAGGATGCCACTGGCATGGCAGATGCTCTGACCGTCATGCAGACCTCTACCAGTAATCTGGATAAGAGCTTGCAAACAATTTTCATTGCAGGTGTTACGAACAACCAGTATCTGCTGGCTGACGGCAGTTATTCCGACAATACCATCGTAGTTGTAGACCGCCCTTGGTGCAAAATGCTTTTGGAAACCCCCAACACTGTCATTGTCACTCCCGCCTATGTGGATGTCATCACTAATGGTCTGGTTGTCACCGCTGCCACAGGTGTCTATGATGGAAACACGCTGATTGGTGTTGTAGGTATGGATATCTCTCTGGATGCACTGGTGAAAGAACTTGCTGACATCGCTATCGGTGAAACTGGATACCTCACCGTCTATGACAATGATGATATGTTGCTCTATCACCCCGACAGTTCTCTGCAAATGACCCCGATGACCGATATCGGATACTCCGACAATATGTTCGATGCACTCTCCAACGATGGAAATAGTCATGCAATGGAGTACACCCGCGTTGGCATTGCGTACTGTGGCTCTGTTACCTATAGTGAGTCGACTGGTTGGCATATCCTAGCCTGTATGCCTTATGCCGAATTTAACCAGGAAGTTTCTCTGGCAAAGAATATTGTCAACGGTAGCTTTGCCGTCTGCATCATCGTTCTCTTTGCCATTATTGTCTTGGTATCTATGGCCATTACCGTTCCTATCAAGACACTGAATGATGCTGTTGGTAAGTTGGCAGAAGGCAATCTGGATGTTGAGATTACGGCAAACAGTAAGAATGAGATTGGACAGCTAGCCAACAGCGTTGAGCGTTTGGTCGAGCGTCTAAAAACCTACATTCTATATATCACAGAGGTGTCCAATGTTCTGGATGAAGTCGGCCACGGCAATCTATCCTTTGATTTGACACAGGACTATGTTGGTGAGTTCGCCCCCCTCAAGCGCGCCCTGCTTGATATTCAGACTAACCTCAATCAAACGCTGTACCGTATTGCAGACTCTGCCAGTCATGTGGACAGCAGCACAAACCAAATCGCCAGTGCTTCTCAGGCCCTCGCACAGGGTGCTACAGAACAGGCCAGCGCAGTACAGGAACTCTCCGCTACCATTCAAGATTTGACGGTTGCTTCGCAGGAGGAGGCACAGCGCGCCACTAAGCTGAGCCAGGGCGTTTCCTTCATGGGTAACCAGTTGGACGACAGCAACCGCCAGATGCAGACACTCCGTTCTGCGATGGAAGATATCTCTACACAGTCCTCCGAAATTGCTAAGATTATCAAGACTATCGAGGATATCGCCTTCCAGACCAATATTCTGGCACTGAACGCCGCTGTTGAGGCCGCGCGTGCTGGTGCGGCAGGCAAAGGCTTCGCTGTTGTCGCTGATGAAGTTCGTTCTTTGGCCGCCAAGAGTGCCGAGGCCGCCAAGAGCATCACCGATTTGATTAACACCTCTCTGAATGCCATTGCAAACGGCTCCTCCCTCGCCAATGGTACTGCCGCCTCTCTGGCAGAGGTCGCACAGAATGTGGAGAGTGTCGTTGTTGCCGTCCAAGAGTTCGCCTCCCGTTATCAAGAGCAGACGGGTAGTCTGCATGAGATTTCCAACGGTATTGAGCAGATTTCCTCTGTTGTACAGAACAACTCCGCTACTGCGGAGGAGAGTGCCGCCTCCAGTGAGGAGCTGGCTGGACAGTCCCACATTATGAAACAGATGGTGGACAAGTTCACTCTCGACCCCCGTTTCCATATTTAATTCCCAGTTTATTTAATATCTATTGTACAGCGAGCCGCGTGGTTTTTCACCGACCCACGCGGCTCCTTCTATTATGAAAAGGAGTGAATTTTATGCAGTACACAATTACCCCTTGGAGTAAGCGCATCTTGCTTCTGTTGACTGGTCTGGTCATTGCCCATCTAGGCGTGACCCTTTTTCTACAATCCAATCTCGGCTCCGACCCGTTCAATGTCTTCGTTCAGGGACTCTATCGCCGTATCGGTGCGTTCCTTCCCCTTACCCACGGCTGGATGCACATGGGTATCTCGTTTCTCATTATTCTGGCTCTGCTCATCGTTGACCGAAAATATATCCGCATCGGTACACTCATCTGTATGGTCTTGGGTGGCCCTATCATTGACGGCTTCACACTCCTTCTAGGGAATGTTATCCATGCAGAATCTCCCATCATCTGGCGGTTTCTCTGTCTGGCACTGGGTTGTGTTATTCTTGCCTTCGGTATGACCATTGTGATTAACTCCGAGGCAGGCACAGGCCCTAACGACTTAATCGCCGTCGTTCTCTCTGAAAAACTGGGTAAGAAATTCGGTATCGTTCGTGTGGTTGTCGATATCTGTTTTGCAGTGTTCGGGTTCTTATTGGGTGGAACCATTGGCGCAGGTACGCTCATTTGTGCGTTCCTTGTTGGACCACTGGCACAGGTCTTTTTCCCTATCACAGCAAAGCTGTGCCTACGCGTAGCAAAAGGAAGATGATACCCTCACACCGCACCAGCTCCCCTTCACAGGGGAGCTTTTTTATGGCTTTGTAATATCCTTACAAATGGAAAAAGCTCACCCGTATGTGCAGTACTAACACACACGAGTGAGCTTTTTATCACCAATCAGCTGAGAATCGGTCGATTAGACCAACTCAATCATAGCGGTCTCGGCAGCATCGCCACGGCGAACGCCAGTGCGAGTGATGCGAGTGTAACCACCATTGCGCTCAGCATAGTTGGGAGCGATCTCCTTGAAAATCTTCTTGACGACATCCTCACGGGTGATGAAGGCCATAGCCTGACGATAAGCAGCCAGGTCGCCCTTCTTACCGAGGGTAATCATCTTCTCAGCCAGAGGACGAATCTCCTTGCAACGGGTGATGGTGGTCTCCATCTTGCCGTTGTCCAGGAAATCGGTCACCTGCTGACGGAGCATCGCGGTACGCTGGTCGGTAGTCTTACCGAGCTTACGAGTTCCGGGCATTGTAGGTTTCCTCCTTAAAAGGCTTTTGTCCTCCTGCCAATACTGGCAGGTATGATCCGATTTGAACCATCACTGCCGATGCAGTGTGGCAGGTATCGGTCAATTGTTATTATCTTCGTCGGCCAGAGACAGGCCCATCATAGCCAACTTGTTAATGACCTCTTCCAGGGACTTGCGACCCAGGTTACGAACCTTCATCATCTCGTCTTCAGTCTTGTTAATCAAGTCCTCAACGGTGTTGATGTTGGCGCGCTTGAGGCAGTTGAAGCTGCGTACACTCAGATCGAGTTCTTCGATAGTCAGTTCCAGAACCTTATCACGCTGTGTCTCAGACTTTTCCACAACAGTGGAGCGAGAACCGACGGTTTCGCTCAGGTCGGTAAACAGGGTGAAGTGGTCACACAGAATCTTGGCACCGAGGGACACGGCATCTCTTGCAGAGATGGTGGAATCGGTCCAAACTTCGATTGTCAGCTTGTCAAAGTCCGTCATATTACCCACACGGGTATTCTCGACGGTGTAGTTGACCTTATACACAGGGGTGTAGATAGAGTCAACAGGAATCAAACCAATAATATTATTCTGCTGTGCCTTATTACGGTCAGCACTGACATAACCACGGCCGTGGCTGAGTGTAATCTCCATATTCAGGGTAGCACCGCTTCCCAGCGTTGCAATATGCAGGTCGGGATTCAGCACTTCCACTTCGGCATCGCTCTTGATGTCACCAGCGGTCACTTCGCAGGGACCAACAGCCTCAATAAAGACTGTCTTAATTCCCTCGCAGTGAAGCTTGGTAATCAACTGCTTGATGTTCAGCACAATGTCTGTCACATCTTCCTTGACACCGGGAATC
The DNA here is from genome assembly GCA_045658885.1 of Candidatus Pelethomonas sp. Lineage (GTDB taxonomy): Bacteria > Bacillota > Clostridia > Oscillospirales > Oscillospiraceae > Pelethomonas. The sequence goes on from JAZOVU010000053.1 coordinate 21,602, forward strand.
GTGGTGAACTCATGCTGGACACCAGCAATCTTAATGCTGGTAGCAGCCGTACCGGGCAAGGACGAGAGCATGATGCGACGCAGGGCATTACCCAAGGTCGTACCATAGCCACGCTCCAGAGGTTCGATTACATACTTGCCGTAGGAATCATCACCTGGGGTTTCGATACACTCAATCTGGGGCTTCTCAATTTCAATCATGCAGATATACCCTCCTTCTCCTGACGAGCCTTACGCACAGACTCGTCGCCAATTCAATTCGTGTGATAATCGAGGGTAGCCTCCGATTACTTGGAGTACAACTCGACGATGAGGTGCTCCTCGATGGGCATATCCACATCCTCTCTCACGGGCAGGCGGGAAACGGTGCCCTTGAGGGAGTTCTTCTCGCGCTCCAGCCACTGGGGCAGCAGCACAACGGGTGCATCCTCAGCAGTCAGACGCTTAAACTGCACGGAAGAGCGGCTGCTCTCCTTCACTTCGATAACATCACCGACGCGAACCAGGTAGGAGGGGATGTTGACCTTCTTACCATTGACGGTGAAGTGAGCGTGGCTCACCAGCTGACGAGCCTGACGACGAGTAGCGGCGAAACCGAGACGGTACACCACATTGTCCAGACGACGCTCGATGAGGCTCAGCAGCATATCACCAGTCTTACCGGGCATACGGGCAGCCTTCTCATAGTAGGAACGGAACTGCTTCTCCATAATGCCGTAGACGAACTTGACCTTCTGCTTCTCCTGGAGCTGCAGAGCGTACTCGCTCTTCTTCTTTCTCACCTGATTGCCGGAGTTGCGCTCAGTGGTCTTCTTTGCGTAACCCATATCGGCAGGAGAAATGCCCAGAGCCTTGCAACGCTTAGCTACAGGCTGCATATTCTTAGCCATAATTGATTTCCTCCTTCTTCCAAATTAGACGCGGCGACGCTTGGGGGGGCGGCAGCCGTTGTGGGGGATGGGAGTGACATCCTTAATCATGGTCACTTCCAGACCCACAGCCTGCAGGGCGCGGATAGCAGCCTCACGACCCTGACCGGGACCCTTAACAAAGACCTCGACGGTCTTGAGGCCATGCTCCATAGCGGCGCGTGCAGCCACCTCAGCGGCGGTCTGTGCGGCGAAGGGAGTGGACTTCTTGCTACCACGGAAGCCCTGACCACCGGAGGAAGCCCAAGAAAGGGCGTTGCCCTGGGTGTCAGTGACAGTCACCATGGTGTTGTTGAAGGAAGAACGGATATGGACCTGGCCCTTTTCAATGTTCTTCTTTTCGCGACGACGGCGGATAACCTTCTTAGCGTTCTTAGGTGCAGCCATTTTCTATTCTCCCTCCTTACTTCTTCTTGTTAGCAATGGTCTTCTTGGGACCCTTGCGAGTACGAGCATTGGTCTTGCTGCGCTGACCGCGAACGGGCAGGCTGCGGCGATGACGGATGCCACGATAGCAACCAATCTCACTCAGACGCTTAATATCGAGAGCCACTGCGCGACGCAGGTCGCCTTCCACAGTGTACTGCTCGTCGATGACCTCACGAAGCTTGTTCTCATCAGCCTCGGTCAGGTCCTTAACGCGGATGTCGGGGTTTACGCCCGTCTGCTCCAGGATATCCTTTGCGCTCTTTCTGCCAATACCAAAGATATAGGTGAGTGCAATCTCAATGCGCTTATCCTTGGGCAGGTCAATACCGGCAATTCTTGCCATAGTTAAAGCACCTCCAAATTCACTTAGCCCTGTCTCTGCTTATGCTTGGGATTCTCGCAAATCACCATCAGGCGACCCTTACGACGAATAATCTTGCACTTTTCGCACATGGGCTTCACGGACGGTCTTACTTTCATGATGTGTAACCTCCTACTTAGTACGCCAGGTAATCCGGCCACGGGTCAGGTCGTAAGGCGACATCTCAACCGTGACTTTGTCACCAGGCAGAATTCTGATGAAATTCATTCTGAGTTTTCCGGAAATGTGGGCCAGAATGGTATGGCCGTTTCCAATGTCTACTTGGAATGTAGTATTGGGGAGTGCTTCGACAACGACACCCTCAACTTCGATCATATCGGATTTTGCCAAGTGATTATCCCTCCTGGTCTGGATTACCGTCCTCGCCGCATACGGCGAGGGTTCTGCGAAGCTCACTGTTCGTGACTTTTTCTTCGCTTCTTATTTTCTCGGCCACGCGGCACGCTCTGCGTTCTACGAATACGGTGTGCTTACGCTTCTTCCGTTTCGGAACTTCCAGCCGCCTGGTCTTACCGTCTGCCAGCATGAGGAACTCGCCCTCCGTATCCATGACGAAGAACAGCTTCCCTGCATCTCTGCCAGCAATGGATTTGACAATATCTGATTTCGCGATTTCCATAGCTGATTACTCCGCTTTTGCGTCGGGGTCCGTCAAAATTTCAGGCTCCCCATCCGTAATCAGAATGGTGTTTTCATAGTGAGCAGACAACCGTCCGTCGGCGGTCTTTACCGTCCAGCCATCCGGCATCACTTTGACACCGTAGGAACCCATATTCACCATGGGCTCCACGCAGATGGTCATGCCCCGCAGAAGACGGGGACGGCCTGCGCGGGGATCCACATAGTGGGGAACCTCGGGAGACTCATGCAGCTTTGCTCCGATACCGTGTCCGACATAGTCGCGCACGACGGAGTAACCGTTGGACTCCACATAGCGCTGGACCGCGCCGGAAAGATCCGGCAGGCGGTAGCCCTCGCGGGCATACTTGAGACCTTCGAAGAAACTCTGTCTGGTCACCTCGATC
>JAZOVU010000054.1:0-21607 GCA_045658885.1 Candidatus Pelethomonas sp.
AAGACCTCTCGGTGCGAGAGTGGACTTGCCCGAATTGTAGTACTGTCCACGACAGAGATTGCAACGCCGCAAAGAACATTCTCAACGAAGGACTGCGCCTGTTAGCGTAGCTAGAATAATATGGTAGGGTGGGACACACCCGAATCCATACGCTCGGGGAGACCATGTAAGACCTCGCAAGTGCAGGCTACGGTCAACGAACCGAGAATCCCCTGCCTTTAGGCATGGGGAGTGTCAATACTTTTATAGCACTTACTTAGCGTGAGAAAGTACGCAACGCCGCACCAATCGAAGTAGCAAAGGTGGCATTCTCAGGAATCACAAAGCGAATTCCATGCAGACGGGTAAAGAGTGAGAAACATTCCTCCGCCTGTGGGAGCGTACTCATAAAGCCTGTCAACACCACCGTGTCACAGGCACAGGCGCGACAGGACATGACCGCCGTGGTACCGATAGACTGCAACACCATATTGATAGCACCAGCGGCAAAATCAGAGGCGGTCGCCTCATCGGAAACATTGCCGAAGTTTGCCGCCGTAATATCCAACGGCAACGAGGGATGCGTCCCCTGTGTGATATCGCCAACCGTCAAATCGACCTTGTTGACATCACCATCTGCGGCGAGTTTGATAATTTGGTTGTACTTTCTGGTCCCACACAGCTTGGAGCAGAGCCCTGCGAGCGCACCACCGCCCACACCAGAGCCACAGAGATGGCGAATTTCTTTCTCACGCTCCGCCCAGATAAAGGCTGTCCCCGTTCCCATACTGACCACCACGGCACGGTCCAGTCCACTCAACTCCAATCCGCCTGTGCCCACTGCGGTAAATTCGTCAATCATCTCTGTGGGAATTCCATAGATATCTCCGTTGACGAAGGAGGCACCCACCCCCGTCAGCGCAATGCGCGCCACATCATGTAATTCCAAGTAGTTTGAAAACAAAAAATTTCCCAAGGCACCGTAGAGCGAAGTAATGGGGTCTTGCGCCTGTACACGGTGCATGGCAATCACAGAACGGTCGGTATTCAGACCAACAATTTTGGTCGTTGAACCGCCGATATCAATTCCAAGGATAACAGACATGATGGTATCCCTCCCCTTCTATCATGTACCAACATCTTAGGTGATTTTTACGGAATTGTCAATTATAGCATTGCAAAAACTGTAGAAAAGAGATAAGATAGAGAGGTAGGTTTTGAATCTGCGACAACGACTAAAGAAAGTATGAGGACAAATACTATGGAACGCATGGATAAGCGCAACCTCGCCATGCTTTTCGATTTTTACGAAATGACCATGGCAAACGGTTATTTCCGCAAGGGAATGAAAGATGATATTACCTATTTCGATATTTTCTTTCGCCGTGTTCCCGACGGGGGCGGTTTTGCCATCGCCGCTGGACTGGAGCAACTGATTGACTATATCGAAGATTTACACTTTAACGAGGACGACTTGCAATATCTGCGCGAAAAGAACCTGTTTGAAGAAGATTTCTTGGCGTATCTGCGTGATTTCCGCTTCACAGGTGATATTTGGGCTGTCCCAGAGGGTACACCTGTCTTCCCCAACGAGCCACTGGTGACAGTGCGTGCCCCTGCTTCCCAGTCCCAACTGATTGAAACCTATGCTCTGCTGTGCATCAACCACCAGAGTTTGATTGCTACCAAGGCCGCGCGCGTGGTTCGCGCTGCCAACGGACGAAAGGTTCTCGAATTTGGCTCTCGCCGTGCGCAAGGTGTCGACGGCGCGGTGATGGGTGCGCGTGCCGCGTATATCGGCGGTGTACATGGTACCGCCTGTGCGCTGAGTGACCAGCTGTACGGCGTACCTGCCAGTGGAACGATGGCACACTCTTGGGTGCAGATGTTTGATACGCAGTATGAGGCATTCAAGACCTACTGCGAGATATACCCCAACAATGCCGTTCTGCTGGTGGACACCTACAACACCCTCAAGCGCGGTGTACCCGATGCCATCCGTGCCTTTAACGAGGTTTTGAAGCCCAAGGGCATCACCAAATGTGGTATCCGTCTGGACTCTGGCGATATCGCCTATCTGTCCAAGGAGGCACGCAAGATGTTGGATGCCGCTGGATGGACGGAGTGTACCATCACGGTTTCCAACTCGCTGGATGAGCGACTGATTCGTAACCTGTTACAGCAGGGCGCACAGATTGACGCATTTGGCGTGGGCGAACGCCTGATTACCGCGCGCAGTGAGCCTGTGTTTGGTGGTGTGTACAAGTTGGTTGCCGTAGAGAAAGACGGCGAAATTGTTCCCAAAATTAAAATCAGTGAGAATATCGCTAAGATTACCACGCCCCACTTCAAAAAACTCTACCGCTTCTACGGCAACGACACCGGCAAAGCGATTGCCGACTATCTGACCGTCTACGATGAGGTGGTAGACGACTCCGACCGTCTGGAGATTTTCGACCCCGAAGCTACTTGGAAGAAGAAAGAGGTATACGACTTTACCGCCAAGGAGCTACAGGTCCCCGTATTCCAGAACGGCAAGCGTGTCTACGACAGTCCCCCTCTGCATGAGATTCGCGCCTACTGCGCCCAACAGCTTGAAACACTGTGGGATGAGGTACGCCGTTTTGATAACCCCCACGCCTACTATGTGGACCTCTCGCAGAAATTGTGGAATATTAAGCACGGTCTGCTGGAGAAGAACCACTAAACCTCCCTTTACCCCTCTCACCCCCTATTGCAAGAAAGGAAGACAGCTTGAAACAGCACAAAAAACAGATGATAGAACGGCGCATTTCCGCTGGTCTCCGCATTGCCCTTGTGTGTGTGTTGTTAATTTTGAATATCCTCGCCATCATGCTGTTGGTCTCTTATCTGGAAACCAATTCCGCCTTAATCTTTATCCTGTTACAGCTCGCCAGCGTCGCCGCCGCCATCAACATCCAGTCGCGTGATGGTGCGCCGAGCTACAAGTTGGCGTGGACCTTGCTGATTGTATCTCTCCCCGTATCCGGCCTGATTTTGTATCTGCTCTGGGGTGGGAATCTTCAGGATAAGCGTATCTCTGTCCTAGCCACCCGACAACCGCCTGGTTCTACCGCCGATGTCATGCGGTCACAGGTGGAACAGGAGCGTTTAAGTTCCGCCATGCCACACTGGAAGCGCACTGCCGCCCTGTTGGGCAAGCGCAACTTCAAACTCTTTCGTGGCACAGATGTCACCTACTTCCCCAGTGGCGACCAGTTTTTTGCGGATGTTATCCGCCGTATGCAGTCCGCCGAGCGTTTTATTTTCGTGGAATTTTTCATCATTGCGGAGGGAGCACTGTTTGACCAAATTCTCACGATATTAGAGGAGCGTGTCCATCAGGGTGTCGAAGTCAAGATAATCTTCGACGACTTTGGCAGTATGACGCGCCTGAGTAATACCACCGTACAGCGGATGCGCGATGCTGGTATCGAGGTGGTCGTATTCAGCCCTGTCCACCAGTATGTCAACCGCCTATACTTCAACTACCGCGACCACCGCAAAATCATTGCCATTGATGGCCAGTATGCCTACACAGGCGGTGTCAACCTGGCAGACGAGTACGCAGGGTTAATTCGTCGCTTTGGCGAGTGGAAGGACTGCGGTATTCTATTGGATGGCCCTGGTGCGTGGGGATTAACAGGTCGGTTTATCCATATGTGGGAGATGTTGGGTAACAAGTTGCCGAACGAACACGACTATTACCGCCCCTATGAGGACCGCCGTAGTACGGGTTGGTGTCAGCCGTTTGCGGATGGCCCTATCAACAACCCGGACGACCCCGCCGAGGATATGTTTTTGCAGTGCATCCACAACGCACACGACTATGTCTGGCTGACGACACCGTACTTTGCAGTGGAGGACTGCGTGGTGCGTGCGCTGTGTATGGCGGCAGACAGCGGTGTGGATGTGCGTCTGCTGTTGCCGGGGATTCCCGACCACAAATATACGGATATTGTTGCTGGGTCTTACTACGAAACTCTGCTGTCCCACGGTGTCAAAATTTATCGGTTTACCCCTGGCTTCCTCCACGCGAAAAGTTTTGTCGCGGACGGCGAAGTTGCGATGGTGGGAACAGTCAACATGGACTACCGCAGTTTTAAGCTCCACTACGAGTGTGGTGTGATGTTGTACGGTGTCGATGCTATTGCCGACCTGAAAACAGATATGGAGCGCGTTATGGCACGAAGCGAACGGTTGCAGTTGGAACAGTGGAAGAAACGCCCTCGCTGGAAGCGCATGGTGGAGAAATTTCTGCGACTGTTCTCCATCTGGATGTGATGGCGATACCCATATGCGTTTGTCCGAAACAAGTCTTACAAAAGGGGTGTTGCTCGTATGGCAACACCCCTCGCTGTTATGTTCCGCTGGGTTACTCCTGTTCCTCAGAAACCCACGCAGGGATTTCCACGCCCTCGAACTTCTCCGCCATATACTGCAACCAGTCGGCTTCCTGCTCCTCCCATGTCTTGCCTGTGACAGACTCCATCGTATCGGGGAACAGCATTAACTGGTAGGTGGTATCCTCTCCATACAAATCACGCAGATAACGCGTAAAGGAATTGACAGGGTTTCTGCCATTCAAATAATCCAGTTTATACTCATTGCAAATATAGGTTAGAATATCATACATTTCAAAATAATCATCCGCCCCTGGTTCATAAGCGCGTCCTGTACAATCGTAGAACAAATTACTCCATTGTTCATTGTGCGTTGCAGGATATTCCATACTGTATTGTGAGTGGTAACTATGGGAGCGTCCCAATTCACAGAAAGCCTGTGACTGCCAACATTGACCAAGATTGGGATTCAGAAGATTTTCAAGATGATGGAAATATTCATGCAAATACGCATCTATCTGCGTAACATAGACATTCGGCTGTGTAGGAGAAGGAATATAGCGGTTGTCTTGCGCTCTACCAGAACGCTTGATTGCACTTTCCCCACAGAGCCAGTTGATTGTTACAAGCCCTGCTTCCTTCTCTAAACCGAAGTTTTCCACCGCAGAGGTAATTTCCTCGTTGATAATATCCACCGTATCAAAGATTTTTTTATAAGTAGAGAAATAATCGAGAGAATAATTGCCGTACTTCTCTTGGGACGCACGGTAAAAATCATCATAATCGTGGTCTATCACGAGCTTTGCATAGGTGGTCAGGACTTTGAGGGGCAAGTATTCACCAGCGTAGGCATAGCCGTTCTCCTGGCGGTCGAAAGCAACGGAGATTTCCTGTGCGTAGGTGTCCACCAGTGCGCGGAACGCGCTCACCTGCTCGGCAATGGGCTTCGTCAGTGCTTCACGCAGATTGATGTTCTCGAACAGCTGACTACTCAGTGCATAGCAGTTGCGGACGGTTTCTTCGTCGGCATAGGTGGTGGTGAAACAGGGATAGACAAGGTTAAGTGCGTCGGGATTTTCGGCAAAAAATGTATCAAGAACAGACTGCTCTACTGTTGCAACGGTGTCCGTCTGCCATCCCAGATGGTCGGCAATGGCATTGGCAACATGATAAATATAGCCGTAGTCGGTGTAGTCGCCCCACAGGGTTTGCAGAGTAACAAGCACCTGCTGATAACTTTTCACATGGGATAGCGCAATATACGCCTTGTTGTTCTCGCTGTCGCTGAAACTGTCGTCATAGTCCACAGCATAGTAGCGCAGTTTTCTGGTTTCTACACCACTGTCGTTCAGAAACTGCAACAGCGTTCTTTGGGCGTTGATAAATGCGTTCGCCTGTTCTGCGTCCGTGGTGATGCAGAAATAAAATCCATCCTCCAGCGTGAGGGTCAGCGAATCTAACCGCCGTTCCTCGACTGTCATCGCAGGACGCATATACACCTGATTCTTTTCGGTGTACTCGTAACTCTCTGCAATGGGTGTCACAGGAGCCAAATCGGGAGGATTCTCCCCCACATCCCCAGAGCTACACCCCACGCTACAGGCGACTATCGCCACCGCGAGCAACCCGAGTAACCATTTCTTTTTCATACTTCATTCTCCTTTTTTGTATTCGGGACTGTCTTCCCGTGGAAAGGATAGGAGATTTTCCCTGTTTTGTCTAGCAACTTTAAGTTGTCATTGGCGTAAAATCGACGCAACTTTAAGTTGTCATCGCCCAAATGAAGCGAGAATTCATGTAATTTTCACTTGTCATCGCCCGAATTGGGCAAAAATTGGCGCAACTTTAAGTTTACATGGCCAAAACTCGCCGTTGCGCCTGAAAATAGATGAAACTCAGTTCTTATACTCTATACTCGTCGAACCACTCCGGAACTTCAATGCCCGCATACTTGTCCTTCAAATACTGCGCCCACTGCGCTTCAAGTTCTTCCCATGTCTTCTCTGTGTGGTCCTCAACGGTTTCGGGAAACAGCATAATTTGATAGACCGTGTCTTCTCCGTACAGATTGATCAAGTAGCGATTAAAGGAGTTTGCTTCATTTCGTCCCCTGAGATAATCCTGCTTAAAGCTACCTTGGCAATAGGTCAGAATATCATACACCTCGTAATAGTCATCCAATCCAGACTCATATGTTCTTCCGGTGAATTGATAGAACAACCCACTCCACAGTTCGTTGTGCGTGAACGGATATTCTATACTATCATGGGAGTACTTGGACTGGGCGCGTCCCAAATCACAGAAGGCTTGCGACTGCCAAATTTGACCAAGGTTTGGGTTCAGTAGATGCTCCAGATGATGGAAGTATTCGTGCAAATAGCTGTATATCTGCGTGGAAAACACGATGCCATCTCCTGTGGGGTAGTAGTAGTTGCAAAGCGGTCTACCGTTTCTCTCGATAGCGCTTTCGGCGTTAAGACAGTTAATTGTTACAACACCGGCTTCCTTCTCCAAATGGAAGTATTCAACACCGGCAGTGATCTCTGTATTCATAATATCTGTAGTTTCAAAAATCGACCGATAGTTAGCGAAAAGTTCACCGGAATAACCATAACCACGAAATTCTTCGGAATCAAAGCAATAATCCTCGTAATCGTGATCCACAACAATCTTTGCGTAGGTCGTCATAATCTTCAGCGGCAGATACTCGCCGAAGTAGGCGTAGCCGTTCTTCTGGCGGTCGAAAGTGACGGAGATTTCTTGTGCATAGCTGTCCACCAGTGCGCGGAACGCGCTCACCTGCTCGGCAATGGGCTTCGTCAGTGCTTCACGCGGATTGATGTTCTCGAACAGCTGACTACTCAGTGCATAGCAGTTGCGGACGGTTTCCTCGTCTGCATAGGTGGTCGTGAAACAGGGGTACACCAGATTGAGCGCGTCGGGATTTTCGGCAAAAAATGTATCAAGAACAGACTGCTCTACTGTTGCAACGGTGTCCGTCTGCCAGCCCAGATGGTCGGCAATGGCATTGGCAACCGCATGGAGATAGCCGTAGTCGGTATAGTCTCCCCACAGGGTTTGCAGTGTAACAAGCACCTGTCGATAGCTCTCCACATGGGACAAGGCAATGTAGGCTTTGTTGTTCTCGCTGTCGCTGAAGCTGTCGTCATAGTCCACGCCGTAGTAGCGCAGTTTTCTGGTTTCCACACCGCTGTCGGTGAGAAATTGCAGGAGCGTTCTTTGGGCGTTGATAAATGCGTTCGCCTGTTCTGCGTCCGTGGTGATGCAGAAATAAAATCCATCCTCCAGCGTGAGGGTCAGCGAATCCAACCGCCGGTCTGTGTTAGTCATGGCGGGGCGCATATACACCTGACTCTTTTCGGTGTATTCATAGCTCTCCACGATGGGTGTCACAGGGGCCAAGTCGGGCGGATTCTCTCCCACATCCCCAGAGCTACACCCCACGCTACAGGCGACTATCGCTACCGCGAGCAACCCGAGCAACCATTTCTTTTTCATACTTTATTCTCCTTTTTTGTATTTAGGAATGTCTTCCCGTGGAAAGAATAGCAGATTTCCCCCATTTTTTCTAGCAACTTTAAGTTGTCATCGGCAAAATTTGGGCAAAAATCGACGCAACTTTAAGTTGTCATCGGCAAAATCAAGCGAAAATTCATGTAATTTTCACTTGTCATCGCCCGAATTGGGCAAAAATTGGCGCAACTTTAAGTTTACATGGCCAAAATTCGGCCGAAACTCTCCATTGCGCCAAGAAATATAGAAAATTTGATAAAATTTTACTTTGGAGGTCTTTATGAGAACTATCTACCACAACGCGAGCGTTTACACTGGTACGCTCCCCCTGTGCGAAGCATTTATTGTGGAGGGGGACAAGTTCACCTTTGTCGGCTCCACTGCTGACGCACTGGCACAGCGCAACGCACACGATACGGTGGTCGACCTGGGCGGTGCCTTTGTCTGTGCAGGATTTAACGACAGCCATATGCATCTGTTGGGCTATGGGCAGACGCTCAGTAATGCCCGACTGGAACAGCACACCCAGAGTCTTGCCGATGTGTTACAATGTCTGTCCGACTTCGCCGCACAGCGCACGCGCCGTACTGGTTGGATTGTGGGGCGCGGTTGGAATCAGGACTATTTTACCGATACCCAACGGATGCCCAACCGCTACGACCTGGACAAGGTTTCCACCGAGTTCCCTGTCTGTGCGGTGCGCGCCTGTGGCCATGCACTGGCAGTCAACAGTAAAGCATTGGAACTGCTCCACATCACCGCCGAAACACCGCAACCAGACGGCGGCGAAATTGGCATGGAGGATGGCGAGCCGAATGGTCTGTTCTTTGACAACGCGATGGACCTCATCTACTCCTCGATGACCGCCCCCGACAAAGATACGCTCAAGGATATGATACGCAACGCCTGTCGTGCGTTGAACGCATATGGTATTACCAGTTGTCAGAGTGACGACTACTGTGTGTTCTCAGCTCTGCCGTGGCAGACCGTCAACGAGGCATTTCTGGAGCTGGAAGCCGAGGGCGAATTGACGGTGCGCGTCTATGAACAGGCCAATTTTATGGATACCGACAGTCTGCGTGGCTTTATTGACGCAGGCAATCGCACGGGCACTGGCACGGAGCGTTTCCGCATCGGCCCCCTCAAAATGCTCGGCGATGGCGCACTCGGACCGCGCACGGCATTTTTGAGCCGTCCCTATGCCGATGCCCCCGACACCTGCGGTATCCCTGTCTTTTCCCAGGAAATCTTTGACGAGATGATTGGTCTGGCCAACCGCGAGGGGATGCAGGTCGCCATTCATGCCATTGGAGATGCCTGTCTGGACCGCGTTCTCTCCGCGCTTGACAAAGCACTAGCAGAACATCCGCGCCAGAACCACCGCCACGGCATTGTCCACTGCCAGATTACACGCGAGGAGCAACTGCGTAACATTGCAGAGAAAAAGCTCCATGTCTACGCACAGAGCATTTTCCTCGACTACGATATTGCCATTGTATCCGAGCGTGTCGGCGTGGAGCGCGCCTCTACGAGCTACAGCTGGAAAACCTTGATGAATCTCGGCGCAACCGTCAGTAACGGTAGTGATAGCCCTGTCGAGCAACCGTTTGCACTGGGCGGTATTCAGTGCAGTGTCACGCGCTCCAATCTCCGCAACGACATTGCTCCATACCTCCCCCACGAGGGATTCACCGTACAGGAAGCTCTGGACAGCTATACCTCACAAGGCGCATACGCCAGTTTCGAGGAACACACCAAGGGAAAGATTCAGACAGGAATGTTGGCAGATTTTGTCGTACTGGAGCAAAGCCCCTTCGCCGTCGCACCGCACCACATCAAGGATATTGCTGTCCTCGCCACCTATCTCGGCGGTAAAAAAGTTTTTGCATCAGACCGCGTGTAATGCCTGATACAGCTCATCCGCAAGTGTGGCGAACTCGGTCAATCCCAATCGTTCTCCGCGGACGGTCGCCTCAAACCCACACCGTGCAATCACCTGTGCAAGGGCATCTTTGCTCAATTGTCCGCCAAACACAGAGGAAAGGCTGTTGAGCAAAGTCTTGCGACGCTGGGCAAAGGCCGCACGCACCGTGCGGAAGAAAAATTCCTCACCACATTTGGGAGAAACGGCGGGCTCTTTCCGTACCCGACAGCGCAACACCGCACTCGTCACCTTGGGCGCAGGCAGGAAACAGGACGGAGGCACATCAAACAGCACTTCTGGCTCCGTGTGGTACTGCATGAACAGAGAAAATGCGCCGTAGTCCCCCGTGCCAGGTTTGGCGGCAATACGCAGTGCCACTTCTTTCTGAATCATGACCGTAATCGCCTCGAAGCGTTTGGCTTCCACCAAAGCGGTCAGCACAGGGGTAGTAATATTATAGGGCAAGTTGGCACAGACAAGCGGTGTCAATCCTGCAAACTGCTCATCTACCAACGCAGGAATATCCAACTTCATAATATCGCCTGGGACGAGGGTAAAATTTTCCTCCCCTGCCATCGTTTCCGCCAGCACAGGGTACAGTGCCTTATCCAATTCTACAGCGGTCACTGTAGCGGCACGGCGACAGAGCTGTTGTGTCAAAGGGCCAATGCCAGGGCCAATCTCCAGAACTGCGTGGGATGCGTCTGCACCACTGGCCTCGGCAATATCACGAGGCACCCACTCCTCAATTAGAAAGTTTTGTCCCATCGATTTGGAAAAATGAAAACCGTGACGACCAAGTAGTGCCTTGATATCACGAATATCGCAAAGATTCATATGGTATCCTCCGTATTAAAATAGTTGCCATCAGTATACCACAAAATTTATTCTTTGGAAAGTGTGGAAAAGTAGCGGTTGCTGTGATAGAATGGGGAAAATTCTGTTTTAGGAGGTCCTATTTTATATGTCTGTATCGCTTCCACTCTATCTCATTGTCTGTCCTTTAGTTTTCCTCGGTGCGTTTGTGGACAGTGTTGCTGGCGGTGGTGGTCTTATCACCCTTCCTGCCTACTTGATGGCAGGGCTGCCTGCCCACCTCGCCGCAGGCACGAACAAGGTCGTGGCTGGCACAGGCTCGTTGGTTGCGTCTATCCGCTACCTCCGCAGTGGCAAAATCCTGCTCCCCGTCGCACTTTGGTCTGGATTGGGGTCGCTGACGGGCGGTTACATCGGCGCAGAAATTGCCAAGCATCTGCCAGCCTCCGTCTTACAGGGGTTGATGTTGATTGCTCTGCCGTTGATGGCAGTCTTTCTGGCAGTTCGTAAGAACTTCGGCCAGGAAACCGCGTCCAACATAACGATGGATGCACGCAAGCAAATGGGCATCAGTCTGGCAATTGGCTTGGGCATTGGACTATACGATGGTATCATCGGTCCCGGCACGGGTACGCTCCTGATTATGGCATTTACCGCGTTTCTGTCCATTGATATGGTGACGGCTTCTGGCTGTGCCAAGGTCGCAAACCTCGCCTCTAACATCGCCGCCGCAACTTCGTATATCATGGGTGGCCATGTACTGTGGCAACTGGCACTCCCTGCCCTGTGCTGTAGTATGGTGGGTGGTTACTGCGGTTCCCAGTATGCCATTCGTGGCGGTGGCAAGCGCATCCGCAGTATGATTTTTGTGGTGCTGGGGCTGATGTTCGTTAAAATGTTGTACGAGCTTATCGCCAAATAAGAGAAAACGATGGAAGAGAAAACGATGGAAAAGAACACGACGATAGAACGCATTCAACGGATGGAGCAGTGTTTTGACCGACTGCAAGAGGCCGTGCGTCGTGACCCGACCGCCATCGACAACGACCCAGCGTTACAAACACTACTGTCGGAGTTATTAGAATACTACGAGGGTGGCCAGTGGTTGCGCGACTATGAACTGGATGAACAGGGCGGTCTGCCTGTCGGATTGAAACGCGGTGTGCTGTCACAAGATGCCGTCTTTGATTTTCTGACAGAGATTGTGGATACAAGGGAGTAACGACTATGGAACAAGTTACTGCATTTGATAGAATGATGAAAACGGCGCGGGAGTGGCTCGCCAACCGTGCGCCAGAGGATATTGCCAGAAACGGTGGTATCACATACCACCCCGACCGCGCAGTATTTACGCTCACTTCTCTCGGGAAAGCGGTGGAACTGCACTACCCCGACTACACTTTTTCGGATAACATTGCACCGTGGCATCAATTGTCTATTCTCCACTACCTCAATCTGGCGGACGGTACGCCGCCGAGTGGCGAATGGATTCCCCTGAGCCAGATGGCGAGTGGCATGATTCGCGGCGGCGGATTTGATAGAATGTTTGAAGCATTGGTGCGTACGCGTCTGGGGCATCTGTCACCCAAGGAGATCGAAGTGGCTTGCTTGCGGATGGGCATGACTATCGAGCCAAGCAACGCAGATTTCTGCGCCTCGACGAGCCTCGCTCCCCTCTTTCCTGTCACAATGAAGTTGTGGTTTGCTGACCCTGAGGACGATTTACCTGCTTCGGGGCGAATGTTTGTTGACCGTACCGCAGACCATTTTCTCACGATTGAAGATGTCGTGTTGCTGTGCGAGTACATCATCCTTGACCCACTCAAGCAGGAATTAGGATTGCCCTCGTGATACCCACCAACATAAAATAGGAAAAGGGAGTGTTGCTGTCCATGGCAACACTCCCAAAATTTTTGCAATTGTTAGATACTACCCTTAGCCCTGATTGTCCACATTGTACATATGGGTCATCAGGTCGAGCAGTTTGTTAGAGTAACCCCACTCGTTGTCGTACCATGCAATCAGCTTGACGAAATCATCATCGAGCATAATACCTGCAGTTTCGTCGAAGATACAGGTTTCGGAGAAACCAGTGAGGTCGGAGGACACGACCTGGTCCCTGGTACAGGCGATAATACCCTTCATGCTGTTGGCGGCGGCATTCTCCATTGCCACGCAGATGTCGTGGTAAGTCGCAGGCTGTTCCAAACGGGCGGTCAAGTCGACGACGGAAACATCGTTGGTGGGGACGCGGAAGCTCATACCCGTCATACGGCCCTTCAGTTCGGGGATAACCTCGCCAACTGCCTTGGCAGCACCAGTGCTGGAGGGGATGATATTGCCGAGGATACTACGACCCGTACGCCAGTCACGACCAGCACGGGAGTCAACCGCCTTCTGTTTGGCGGTAGCGGAGTGGATAGTACTCATCAATGCCTGCTTGATACCGAAGGTGTCATTGATAACCTTGGTCATAGGAGCCAAGCAGTTGGTGGTACAAGAAGCATTAGAAACAATATTCATATCGGGGTGATACAGCTTGTGGTTGACACCCATGACAAAGGTGGGCGTAACCGTGTCCTTCGAGGGGGCGGAGAGAATGACCTTCTTTGCGCCGTTGTTCAGATGGACGGATGCCTTCTCCAGTGTGTTGTATGCACCAGTGGATTCGATGATATACTCTGCGCCACAGTCATCCCAAGGAATCATAGACGCGTCATTCTCACTATAGACGCGAATCTTCTTGCCGTTGATAATGAGGTGTTTGTCATCGTGGTCTACACTGCCCAGATAGGTGCGGAACACGGAGTCATACTTTACCTGATACACCATGTAGTCCAAATCTGCATTTCTCAGATTGATACCACAAATCTGGTATGTGCTACAACCGCGCTCCAACATAATACGCAGTGCCACACGACCGATACGACCGAAGCCGTTAATACCTACTTTAATAGCCATATGTAATCGTTCCCTTCCCTTATGTTGTGTCGGTGAACTTCATCGACTGCCACTATTATATCATCATCTTTGCACAAAAGCAAACGATTATTTCAAAATATTTTGTGCAGTTTGGGAAACATACCTAAACACTCGCCCTTATCGGTGGTTCATACTATCTCTGCGATAGTAGACATAGGATGCAAGGATGCAAACCACTGCCCAAATGAGGAGAATTAGGGAAAGACCGAGTAAAAACCATTTTTTTACGAGGAGTGTCGTGGCTATCATAGCAATGCCACAAGTCACTGTGGCAATTCCGCCAAACCGCTGGCTTTTCTGCCAAACACGGTCATTTGCCATGCTCCAAGCAGTACGAACCCCGAAAATAGAGTTGACTCTTGCCTTTGGCATATAGTTGCCAAGCACAAGGAGCAGAACACCAAGCAACATACCGAGGCCAACACGATAACTTCTGATATCCATACTGGGAACAGATACTGCACCACTCTGTGCATACTGCATCCCTTTCGCCATGAAGTAAACGCCCATGCCGATGAACAACAACAGCGTACAGACCCCACTGACAAAAAAGATTGTATTTTGTAATTTCTGTTCCTGTTCGTTTGTTCCGTTCGTAACCAATTTTTGCATCCCCAGAAAGAACAGTCCCATACCGATGGTTGTAACAGGAAATAGTAAACTCTCATACTTACTGCCAAAGCGGTCAATCTCCCCATGAACATTGTAGTGGGCAGGAATCGTATCGGGCATAAACGCTAATAGAACCACGGTGATAAGTAGCGATACTACCATCAGAACATACATTGTCGTCTTGAATTTTTTCATAGTTGACCTCCTCTCAGTCCCTCTATCCAAATCAAAACTTCTTCCAAAACGGATGCATTCAATTCATAGAAAATATATTTTCCCTCGCGACGGTCGCGAATCAGACCTGCCTCTTTTAAGATGGACAAATGTTTCGATACCGCAGGCATACTCATATCGAAATGTTTGGAAATTTCTCCAGCAGACAGACTATCTTTTTTTAACAGGTTCAAAATCTCTCGCCGTGTCCCATCCGCTAACGCACGCATCGTATTTTGTAACCCCATTCTACCACCCCTATCATTTAACTTTTTGGTTAATTAAATAATATATGAATATCGTTCGGTTGTCAAGAATCTTGTCTGCCACAATCGCAAGTAAACCATTCGTTGATCCCCTAAACCACTTGTCAACGAAGCGGTCATTGTGTCATATGGAGTTACTTTGTATAATAGACACAGGATAAGTACTTATTACTTGATACAAGGAGAAATAGGATGGATATTGCTATTGGTCGCAGAATGAGAGAACTGCGTGCAACAAGAAAAAATACGCAGGAACAGCTTGCTACACATTTGGGCATCACGGTACAGGCAGTTTCAAAATGGGAGCGCGAAGAAGGATACCCCGATATTTCCCTACTCCCCGGGATTGCTGCATTTTATGGTACTTCGGTGGATAGTCTGTTGGGGGTAGACGAGGTTGAACGGCAGAAAAAACTGCACGAATATCAGAAGCGGAGCGAGCATCAGCAGAGCGCATCGGCGCGTATTGCCGTATGGAGAGAAGCCTATCAGGAGTTTCCCAACGAGCCAACGGTGTTACACAATCTCGCCTTCGCCCTTCGTGCCGATGGAATTGCCCAACACAGTGAGGAACTCATCTATCTCGGCAAACGACTTTTGAAAGAAGCCACCCAAAGCGGAGAATATTTCGGCGCAATCAACCATCTCAGTCGCGCCTATATGTGCCAAGGAAACGAGGAAGAAGCACGACGGTATGCTGCGATGGCAGGCCGATACATTGGGACGGAGAATCAACTGCTGATTCAAATTTTAGAGGGGGAAGAAGCCACCAATATCTGCCGATGGAACATAGAAACACTGGTGCATCTCATCGCCACAAATGCAAAAGTCATGCTCAAAAAAGGAAGTTTTTCCTATGAGGAACGCATTAACATTGCAGAGCGAATGATTTGGCTGTATCAGTTAATTTTCGAGGATGGAACACTCGGCATCTGTCACCGCGATCTCTCCGACTGGTATCTGTGCGCCGCCCGTGGGTATGCAGAGCAGAAGGATGAGGAAGAAACACTCCGCTGTCTGGAGAGGGCACTCCATCACGCAAAGCAATATGACACACTCGAGGATGGAACCTATACCGCGTTGCTCGTCAGAGGGCAAAAGTTTGTCCATAGGAAAAATACACCAAATGTGGAAGAAATACGGCGCAAAGATACCAACGATTGCTGTTTTGATTTCCTCAACGGGGACAAGCGATTTCAAGGATTCCGCGAGGAGTAACCTCACAAATATACGCATATCCGATTACCGAATCTATTGATTTATTTCTGATTATATGGTATTGTGATGTCATCGAATTCGATACTACTACATTTGGAGGAAATCAATATGTTTATGGAAGAACGCCAGCAAGAGATTGCCGAAACGATTCAAGCCAATGGAAAAATCACAGTTGCCGAGATTGTTGCGAAGTACGGCATCTCTGATGAATCCGCGCGCCGTGACTTGCGCCTGTTGGAACAAAAGGGCATCTGCAAGCGGACACACGGCGGTGCTATTTCCCCCCAGCAGGTCAGTGTCAGACCGCCTGTTGACCGCGATTTCAAGACCATGCCTATCTTTGACAACTACCGCGAGATTGCTCGCGTCGGTGCAAGCATGATTCACAAAAACGATGTGGTCTATCTCACAGGCGGTTCGTTTGGCTACCTTATGCTCTCCTTTTTGCCCCGTGATATTTCGTATACCGTCGTGATAAACAATGTGGATATTGCCAAGGAACTGCGCGCCTTTGCTAATATCGACACCTATCTCGCGGGCGGAAGAATGCGCCAGAGTGGTTCTGTCGTCGATAGCCTCGCCACCGACTTTGTCAGCCGTCTACACTTTGACCTCTGTTTTATCACAGGCGCAGGTTTGACCGCAGAATTTGGTCTGTCCAACGGCACGGATGAAACCGCTACTTTTCAGCGGACGGTGATACGCAACAGCAAAAAACGCTATCTTCTCATGCCTAGTGGCAAGGTCGGCACCAATTCCTTTATCAAAGTCTGCAATGTCGAGGAGTTTCACGCTGTCATCACGGACTGGGACTGTGTTGAGGAGCAAATTTCCGCCATCGAGGACAAGGGGGTAACGGTAACTGTCGTTGATGAACCCGCATGAACCGTGAGTACAAGATTCGGAACCTAATTCTGGACCACTATACCAGTCTGCGCCAATTTGCCCAAGAAGCGGATATTCCCTACAGTACACTGATGACGGTACTCTCCCGTGGGATTGGCGGTGCATCTTTTGATATCGTCATCCGTATCTGCAAAACGCTGGGTATCAATCCGTTGGAGTTATAAATACATGGACAGCGAATCGGGGTTTCTGGTTCGCTGTTTTTCTGCTATTTTAATTTTATGATTATAAAAATAAATCTTGACATTCTAAATTTAATTTGATATATATAGAATCAGTTCAAGGATATTATCCCCCACTTGAACCCATATCCTTTCCACCATTGGACCAAATATGAGGTATTGAGAATGAAACAAAAAATTGAGCAATTCACAGCATACTTTGAGACGCAGATTGCCAACTGCGCCGAACAGGAGAAACAATTGCTTGCGGATGCGCGCAAGGATGAAGCCATCTTTGCAAAAATCCGTGCCAATGTGTATGGTATTTTCCGCAGCGTTTTCGGCGTAGCGGTCAACAACTGCAGAGAAAACGCAGAGGCATTGCGTGCCTTCTTTTTGAAACAGGTCGAACACATCCCAAGCAGTTGGCACACATCCTACGAAACCGCAAAGCAACACGATGATGTTGCAAAAATGCAGATTGAAACGACGAAACTTGCCGTAGTACAGGAGATTGTGACTACATTTACTGAAATCTGGGGGGATAACATATGACCGAAACCGATGCAATTCAGCTATTCAAGTGTCTGGCTGACAAATCTCGCCTACAAATTTTGAAATCGCTCGCCATCGAAGATATGTATGTGGAGCGTCTTGCGGAACGCTTGGGCATCAGTCCCTCCACAGTTTCTTTTCACCTAAAGAAGTTGACCGAAGCAAAAGCGGTAACATCGTACAAAAGCCAGTACTATACGATGTACTCCCTGTGCAGAGAAGTCTTTACCACCACTATCTTAACTATCATCCAAGAGGAATCCGATGAGGCCACGCTCCAAGCCCAACGAGATGAGGCGTATCGCCGCCGTGTGATTGATGCGTTCTTTGTCTATGGAAAACTGAAATCCATTCCTACCCAGCGCAAGAAAGAGAGAATCATTCTCGAGGAGATTGCAAAATCTTTTGAGCATGGAAGAACCTATACAGAGCCAGAAGTCAATGCCATCATCCAAACATTCCATGATGACTTCTGTACCATTCGGCGCGATATGATTGGCGAAAAAATCATGGCACGAGAGGCCGGAAACTACTGGTTGACAAACACACCATGAAATCACGCCCTCCGTGAGCAACTCTCTCCAACCGTGATATTGCGTACACGGTTATTTCTGATACAATAGCATTAGCTGGCCAGACTTTCCTACAAACAGGAGGATGCTATGAAGTTACCAATTGGAGAGAAGCTGAAAGAACTACGGTGTCAGCACGGTATCACACAGGACCGACTTGCGGAGATGCTTGGTGTATCCAGTCAGTCCGTTTCACGATGGGAGCTTGGAATCTGCTACCCCGATCTTGAGTTACTGCCTGTCATCGCCAACTATTTCGCTATTACACTGGATGACTTGGTGGGAATGAACAAAGTCCGCAGTGCGGAACTACGAAATGCTATCTTCACGGAAGCTCTGCGCTATGAGCGACAAGAGCAGTGGGAGAAGTCCATCGAAGTATTGCGAAACGCCTTAAAAACTTTTCCCGCAGACGACGAACTGGAAACGGAGTTAGCCCTTGTTTTGTCTAAAACTGGAAAACACAAGGACTTACTCGAAGCGATCACGCTATCGGAAGCCGTGTTACATCGGTCTACGAATGAGAAGCTACGAAGTACCGCACGAGCCAACCTATGCGTTCTGTATCGCTCCGCAGGATTACCAGAAAAGGCAATCACTATGGGCAAAATGCTTCCACACATCTGGGAATGTCGGGAACTCTTACTCCCCGAACTCGTGCCAGAGGAACATCGCGCTGAAATGGTCGGACGAGGATTTAATATTGCCTATCAAGTGTTGACTGATGTTGCTTTGGGGCAGCGTATCCCCTTTTCACTCGGCTATCAGCCAGAGGACACTGTGGAACACGATAAATTGATTCGCTTCGTGTTGCACAAGCAATAAAAACAAAAGTGGGAGTGTTGCTGGTTGTCGCAACACTCCCTTTCTTCTGGGACAATATTCAGATTACAGGTTCATACCGAATGCGCCCAAGTTGATACCGCCACCGATGCGGTCCATCGTCGCGCTCATGGCATCGTCTGCCTGACGCAGTGCGTCGTTGATAGCGGACATGAGCATATCCTGCACCATCTCCACATCATCATTGTTGAGCAAA
Organism: Candidatus Pelethomonas sp.; assembly: GCA_045658885.1. GTDB lineage: Bacteria > Bacillota > Clostridia > Oscillospirales > Oscillospiraceae > Pelethomonas. The sequence continues at coordinate 19,142 of JAZOVU010000054.1, forward strand.
TCGGGAGAGATAACCAGCTCCGCCAGTTCCTTTCTTCCGTTACAGACGGCCTTGACTGCGCCGCCGCCCACCGTAGCGGTGTAGAGGGTAGCTTCGACCTCAGCCTGCTTCTCCTCAATCTCCTTCTGCACCTTCAACAGCTTCTGCTGCATCTGCAACATATTGTTGCCGCCACCCAACTTGGCACCGCCAAATCTTTTCTTAGGAAATCCACTCTTAGCCATACTTTGTATTCTCCTTTTCGTAATATTGACAAATTTTTACTTTACAGTAAAACTATCGAACTTACTTCCAGCACGAATCAGTGCTTCCAGACGCTCCTCGCCTGCCGTCGCCGTATCCGCCTTGCCGACCATAAACCGCACCTGTATCTTGCGTTGAAGATACTCGCTTGTCACCTCGCTGAACACCTGTATCACTTCAGGACAGTCCAAGGAATCTCGTGTCAAATCGTCGCCACAGCGCACCAGTAACACATCGCCCTCTATCACACCACTGGCATCCTCCATCATCGAACAATACAGGGGGGACAGTCGATTTTGATAGGTTTCGCGGAGGGTCCACCAGATAGCAGAGGATGCTTCCCCGACCGTCTGTGTCGTGGGAGTAGATACCACACAATCCGTTGGTTCCTCTATTGGCAACATGGGCAATGGCTCGTCCTCTACCACAGGGATAGGCGCAGGTTCTTCCCACGGTGGGGTATCCACAATGGGCTTCTGCTGTTGCACAGGTTGTACAGGTTTTTCTATAGGTTCTCGTTTTTCGACAGGTCGTCCTTGCGTACGCGGTACCGACTGCGCTGGCGCAGGCACCGTCACGCCACTGTCCTCCAAGCGTGCCAGTCGTGCGCTGAGTGCCGTGACATCACCACACAGACTCTCATCACATAGGCGCATCAGACACAACTCCGCATCCGTACGGCGATTACTGCTCATCGGCAACGCCGCCAAGGTATTCTGTAGCTGTGTGGTCATGTACAGCAAGCGCGTTGGGTTGCATTTGGTGAGTAAGGAATCCAGTGTCGCCAAATCATACGCGCCCGACAGCAGAGCCATGCCCCCCTCCGCCGCTGTGATACGAATTAACATATCACGCGCCAATGCAGACAGCTCCCCCAACAGTGCGGCAACATCTTTTCCGCCTGTGTAGAGGGTATCCAACTGGAGCAGTGCCGCAGGGACATCCCTCTGCACCAACAACTCCATCAACTTTGTGGTTTGTATACTGCCAGCCAAGCCGAGTACATCTAACACACGCGCACTATCGATGGTTGTGTCCGATACACCACACTGGTCCAACAGACTGAGGGCATCACGGAGCGCACCATCTGCCAGCCGTGCCAACAACTGCGCCGCTTCCTGTTCCAGCGTTATGCCTTCCGCCTGTGCCACATACTGCAATCGTCCCGCAATATCCATCGGCTGAATCCGCTTGAACGCAAACCGCTGACAGCGGGAGAGAATCGTCGCAGGGACTTTATGCAACTCCGTTGTTGCCAGAATAAAAATCAGATGGGCAGGCGGTTCTTCCAGGATTTTTAACAGCGCATTGAAAGCAGGGGTGGAGAGCATATGTACCTCGTCCACAATATAGACGCGGTATTTCACACGCGCAGGGGAATAAATCGCCTCATCGCGCAGGGCGCGGACATGGTCCACACCGTTATTGGATGCCGCGTCCAGCTCCAAAACATCCAACAGAGTGCCGTTATCAATCCCAAGACAGGACGCGCACGCATTACAGGGGTCGCCATGCACAGGATGCTCACAGTTGACCGCTTTGGAGAGAATTTTTGCACAGGTTGTCTTACCAGTACCGCGTGTCCCTGTAAACAGGTAGGCGTGGCTCAATCGTCCCTGTTCCACTTGCCGGCGCAGTGTTTCGGTAATATGTTCCTGCCCGACTACATCCGCAAATGCCTTTGGTCGCCATTTGCGATAAAGAGCCTGATACATCCTATCCCTCCCGGTTCATCATACAAAAAAAGCGTTGTGAAATACCCTCCGCAAGCATCCGCTCCGAACCGGCACCCTCGCGGCACATGTCGTCCCGCTTAATGCTGCTCGGTTCCCCGCCTGACATGGTTCACAGGCATCCATTGCGCGAGACCGGAACCTCAACACGAATGCTTGCGGAGGATATTTCATAGTGCGTTTGTTATTATACACGATACCGCGTGAGATTTCAAGAGAAATTTTTCTTATTTTTTAGGAAGTTTGAAACACGCCGTTCTTTTCTTGTCAAACGAAGAAATAACTGCTATATTATTTTTTAACGGTTTCTTCTTAATTTCAAGGCCATGCCACAAGATGATAATACATTGGGAGAGTATTTTATGGAGTATTTGGATCGGCTGCAGCTTCAACCGAAAGTGATCGCGCTTATTCGTGAAATGCAGACAGAAACTGCAGATTGGGTACCTCTTGCCGCTCTTGGCGGGGTCATGAGTGCCAAAGGGATCCC
>JAZOVU010000055.1:0-39955 GCA_045658885.1 Candidatus Pelethomonas sp.
GGCACTGCGTTTTGAGTAGGGCCTGGTTTACTGTACCCTAAACACAGATAATTTGAAAAGTTTTCCACATTTTTTGTCCCGTGCCGCAGCTTAAGTCCAAAAAAAGCTGTCGCAGAACTTTTCTTTTCTGCGACAGCTCCGTTCATTTTTAGTCCCATCGTAAAAGCGGTAAAAATGCGGTATAAACACCTCATTTTCCACTTTTACAGGTTTTCACCGATCCCTCAAAGCCTTGAGGCTCTAAGGTTTCAGCTTATCGGAAATCGTGCGCGTCCTGCAACACCATATCTTTCACTTTCATCAATCTTGTGGTGTTACCGCGCTCATTTTCATCCAGCTTCATCGAGATATAGCGAATATTTGTCTGCAAGTCGGGAATCATCACATACTCCAACGCATTGACTCTGCGACGAGTCTTTTCGATATCGGCTGCCAGCAGTTGCATCGTCTTTTCGACCTGTGCCAACTCCAGCATATCCTGAAACACACCAGACAGTGCTTCCAGTGCCGCATCCAACTCACCGCTGGTCTGGGCGAAGCCGTAGGGATAAATCTCCGAGGGGTCCTCATTTCGGGTGTGGAACTGGTAGACAGGAACATCTACGGACATGATATTTTTGAACTTCATATCCAATGCCACACTCTGCTTGGGATAGAGCAGTGCCTGCTCCAACATCTCAGGGGACATCAGGGCGGCGGCCACCGTAAAGGCGGCATTTGCCTGCTCCAGTCCCTGCTCCACCTTGGCGCGCAACTCGCGGTTTTTGCGAACAATCTCCAAAAACTGCTTCATCAACTCGTCGCGCTTATCCTTGAGGAGTTTATGACCACGCACAGCGGTCTTAAGCCTTCCCTTTAGTCGGCTCAATTCCATTCTGGTCGGGTTTACGGTCGTAGAGGCCATCCGTTCACCTCTTTTCTCATTGTTTTAGAGCGTATCAGTCCTCGCGGGGCAGATACTTATCAATCATATCCTGCTTAATACGCTTGAGTTCGCCACGAGGCAGAATCTTCAGCAGTTCCCAACCGAGGTTCAGCGTCTCTTCGATGGAACGGTTCTCCTCAAAGCCCTGATTGACATAGCGTTTCTCAAACTCATCGGCAAACTTTGCAAACAGCAAATCGGTGGGGCTCAGTGCGGACTCACCCAGAATGGTCATCAGCTCCTTGGCCTCCTTACCAGATGCGTAGGCGGCAAACAGCTGGTTCATGGTACTCGCATGGTCCTCACGGGTCTTACCAACACCGATACCCTTATCTTTCAGACGGCTCAGAGAGGGCAGAACATCGACAGGAGGCAGAATACCCTTGCGGTACAGGTTACGGCTGAGGATAATCTGACCTTCGGTAATGTAGCCCGTCAGGTCGGGGATGGGGTGGGTCTTATCATCTTCCGGCATGGTCAGAATGGGAATCATGGTGATGGAACCCTCGTGACCGAGCTTACGACCTGCGCGCTCATACATGGTGGCAAGGTCGGTGTACAGATAACCAGGATAACCACGGCGGCCAGGAACTTCCTTCTTTGCCGCAGAAACCTCACGCAGAGCTTCGGCGTAGTTGGTAATGTCGGTCAGAATAACCAGAACATGCATTCCCTTTTCAAATGCCAGATACTCTGCGGCAGTGAGTGCCATACGAGGGGTAGAAATACGCTCAACGGCGGGGTCATTTGCGAGGTTGGTAAACAGCACGGTACGGTCAATCGCACCCGTGCGCTTAAATTCATTCACGAAATACTCGGATTCCTCAAAGGTAATACCGATAGCGGCAAAGACAACGGCGAAGTTACTCTGACCGCCCAACACCTTTGCCTGACGCGCAATCTGTGCGGCAAGCTGTGCATGGGGCAGACCAGAACCAGAGAAGATAGGCAACTTCTGACCACGGACCAGCGTATTCAGACCGTCGATGGTGGAAATACCCGTCTGGATAAACTCGTTGGGGTAGTCACGGGCCGCAGGGTTCATGGGCAGACCGTTGATATCCAGATACTTCTCAGGCAGGATATCGGGACCACCGTCGATAGGCTCACCCATGCCGTTAAACACGCGGCCGAGCATATCGCCACTCACAGCCAACTGCAACGGATGGCCGAGGAAGCGAATCTTGGAATCACGCAGGTTAATACCAGCAGAGGACTCAAACAGCTGCACAACTGCCTTGTTTCCGTTGACTTCCAGCACCTTACAGCGACGGGTAGTACCGTCGGTCAGTTCAATCTCCGCAAGTTCGTCGTAGGTAACACCCTCGACCTGCTCAACGACCATCAGAGGGCCAGAAATCTCGTGTATGGTACGGTATTCTTTCATCATACTTCAGCACCTGCTTTCTCCTCAATCGCCGCAATTTCCTGCTGCATCTCCTCGGCAATCGCATTGTACTCCGCAACATAGTTATCGGCATCGACGAACTTAGCACGGCCAATCTTTTCCTTGGAGGGAATCTCAAACATCGGTTGCAGAGCCGCACCCTTGGCAATTGCATTACGGCACAGGCGGTCGAAGTCCAGAATCAGTGCCAACATACGCATCTGACGGTCGTGGCTGGAATAGCTGTCCACATCCATGAAAGCGTTCTGCTGGAGGAAGTCCTCGCGAATCATCTTCGCAGTTTCCAGTGTCAACTGGTCAGCTGCGCTCAAAGAATCCTTACCGACCAACTGCACGATTTCGTTCAGTTCCTGCTCCTCCTGCAACAGGCTCATCGCCTTGTTGCGGTTCTGCATGAACGCAGGACCGTAGTGTTCATCAAACCACGGGGTCATGGTGTCCAGATACAGGGAGTAGGAATTTAGCCAGTTAATAGCTGGGAAGTGACGGCGGTATGCCAGAGAGGAGTCCAAAGACCAGAACACCTTAACAATACGCATCGTACCCTGCGAAACAGGCTCGGACAAGTCACCACCAGGAGGAGAAACGGCACCAACGGCGGTCAGACTGCCCTGACGGGAATCGCTACCCATACACTCGACCACGCCAGCGCGCTCATAGAACTGTGCCAGACGGGAGGCGAGGTAGGCGGGATAGCCCTCTTCACCGGGCATTTCTTCCAGACGACCAGACATCTCACGCAGAGCCTCAGCCCAACGGGAGGTGGAGTCTGCAATAACAGCAACGGCATAGCCCATATCACGGAAATACTCCGCAATGGTAATACCAGTATAAACGGAAGCCTCACGCGCCGCAACGGGCATATCGGAGGTATTGGCAATCAGAACGGTACGCTTCATCAAAGACTCGCCTGTTCTGGGGTCCTGCAGTTCAGGGAACTCGCGCAGAACATCGGTCATCTCATTGCCACGCTCACCGCAACCGACATAGACAACGATATCCACATCGGACCACTTTGCTAACTGGTGCTGTACGACGGTCTTACCGCTACCGAAGGGGCCGGGGACTGCCGCCGTACCGCCCTTGGCAATGGGGAACATCGTGTCGATAATACGCTGACCAGACTGGAGAGGGGCAACGGGGTTGTACTTCTTCTGATAGGGACGACCCACACGGACAGGCCACTTCTGCACCATCGTCAGAGGTACCGTTTCGCCCTTATCCGTCTTAATCTTGGCAATCACTTCGTCAACGATATAATCGCCCTTCTTGATTGTCCACTCCACCGTACCCTTGATACCGTTGGGGACCATAATCTTGTGCAGAACAACTTCGGTTTCGGGAACGGTACCGAGGATATCACCTGCCTGTACACGGTCACCCACCTTGGCGACAGGGGTATAAGCCCACTTCTTCTCACGGGTCAGTGCAGGAACTTCCACACCACGGGCGAGGTTGGAGCCAATCTTCTTGACGATTTCTTCCAGAGGACGCTGGATGCCGTCATAAATATTTTCAATAATACCGGGGCCAAGCTCAACGCTCAGCGGTGCGCCAGTGGTTTCAACAGCCGCACCAGGTCCAAGACCAGAGGTTTCCTCGTAGACCTGGATAGAGGCGCGGTCGCCAGTCATGTTCAAAATTTCTCCAATCAATCTCTGCTCGCCAACGCGGACGACATCCGACATATTGGCATCGGCCAGACCGTCGGCAACAACCAGAGGACCAGAGACCTTAATGATTTTTCCTTGACTCATTGCTTCACTGCCTTTCTTATAGTTTCAATAAAGGCTTGCAGAAATCCCATCGACGACGGGAAATTGTTTACCCAATATCCGCACCGACAGCGCGCTCAATCGCACTCTGTAGCGCACGGGCTCCCAGCCCCAGACTACCAGTCTTGCCGGGAATCAGAATCACCGCAGGGGTGACAGACGACTTGTAGCGGTCAATATCCGCCCCGATATCCCCTGCCAACTGCTCTGTGATATAGATAATCGCGTAGTCTTCTTTTGCCAGACGGTGCAGTGCGGTACGGGCTTCCTCTGTGGTTTCGACAAAATGCGTATCCAACCCCAGAGCCTTGAACCCCAACACGCTGTCACGGTCGCCCAAGACTGCAATCTTATACATAAGCCTCACGCAACCTTTCTCGGATGATATCACCGCGGATGCCAGCCATACGGCTCGACATGATGATACGCACCGCCGTAAATTCAATCTCCTTGGCGACCAAATAGCCGATGACAGCCTCCGCACCAAAGGGAACACTCTTTGCTTTGGCGACAGCGGCGGTCACAGCATCATCGCAGACTTTTTCAAACTGCGTCAGACTACCGCCGTTGACGGCGGCGACACCCAACTCCGCCGCGGTGCGGAGTTCGCTCATACGGAACGGCTCCTCCAAGCTACCGCCCAGTGCGGCATCGAGAATCCGCTGGGTCGGGATACTACCGCCCTCGAACAGCACCTTCTTCAGGAAGTCGCCACCCTTCCGCATGCGCAGGGTACGGACTGCACTCCGCAGGTTTGCGGCATCAATCGTGGTCCGCACATACCCCTCAAGGAATTTGCTTCCCGTGCGCTTCGATGCCGATAGCATCTCCGCATAGTAGGCGCGGTCGAGAATAAAGTCGGCCAGCTGTGGGTCGCCTGTTGTGCCCAGCACCTCGGCGGCATCGCGTGTCGCTGTAGCGAGGGCATCGGGCAACAAATCATACGCCCCCTCTGTCAAGGCACGCTGGAGCTGTTCCACGGGGATACGACCAGCATCTAACAGCAGATGGGTACCGTTCAGTCCCATTGCCTGTGCCTTGAGCAGAGCTTTGCTATTGTGGTAGTCATACTTGACTTTGAACACATCCACCACCGCCTTGTCGGGCACAAACCGATACAAGTCGGCAAACATTTTCTCACGCTCTGTAGCGAGTGCAGTACTCAATTCGCGGTCACTACTGGCGGAAAACTCGCCGTAACCGATTTCCTGCAACACCTTCGCCGCATCCTCGATACTGGGCGCATCAATCATGCGCTCCATACGGGCGGCCGTGAGCAGATTTTTCTCTCTGGCACGCAAGTAGGTGGAGATGAAAAGATAATTCGTATCTTTAATCTTCTTAGCCAAAAGCCATCCTCCTTTCCTGTTTCAACTACGATATCGGATAGCTTTCGTTACGCGAACAGGATGGCCGCAATCTCTGCCGCCATATTGTTTCGCAGGATTCTCAACTGGGTTTCAAAGGCGCAGTTGACCTCAACATTGCCATCGCGCAGGGTGACACCGCCTTCCATCTCACGGGTTTCTTCCGCGAGTGTCAGCATCGCCGTGTCCTGTGCCAGTGCGCTGACACCGCTGACCACCTTTGCAATGAGGTTGCCAACCTTGTTTTTCCCCTTTTTCTCCTCCTTGGAGGAATCGGGGTTTGCGGCGGCTGTCAGCATTGCATTGGCCTTGGCAACTACCTTTGCGCCTACGCGCTCTTTGTCACGCGCATTGAAGAGTAACTCCTCACGCCCCGTCTTAGCCGATTTCACGACCAAGTGTGCCAACAGGTCCACATAGTCATCCTCGGACAGACTGAGCAATTTCTTTCTTGCTGTTTCAAATGCCTCGTCCAGACACGCCTGTTTTGCGGCAAGCAGTTCTTTCTTTGCATCCATCTTCGCCGCACTTTCCAGTCGTTCCTTTTGACGCGCGGCCGCCTCACGGTGTGCGTCAGCGGCGGCCTCGGCTTCCGCCTTGGCCTTTGCCTCATATTCAGCACGAATTTCAGCCGCTTTGGTTTCGGCATTCTTCAGAATTTCTTCGACCTCCGCTTTCATGTCGGTCTGAATGCGCGCGGTAATTTTTTCAATTCCGTTCATGTATCGTGTTACCGCCTTTCCTCAATGTGGATTGTGACCCAATTACAGGGAGTTCATCAGCAGCAGGATAGAGGCCAGCAAGCACAAAATGGCGTAGAACTCAACGACACCGCAGAGGATGATGCCCTTGGAAGCATCATCGGGCTTCTTCGCAACGACATTGATGGAAGCGGCAGCCACGCGAGCCTGATACAGTGCGGACAACCAACCGCCGAGAGCCATAGGCAGGCAAGCGGCAAAGATAGTCAGACCTTGTGCAACGCTCAGAGTACCGATACCACCAGAGAATGCGCCCATGGTGAACAGGCCAAAGAACCAAACGACCAGACCGTACAGACCCTGGGTACCGGGAAGAACCTGCAGAATCAGGCACTTAGAGAAATGCTCGGGAGCTTCGCACAGCAGACCAGCGGCGGCTTCACCCACCATACCAGTGCCCTTAGCACTACCAACACAGCACAGACCAACTGTCAGAGCCATACCCAAGAAGGCCAGACCAATACCACCGAAAGATTCAAAGAACGCTACCATATCATTTTTCCTCCTTAATAATATCTACATACTTGGTTTGAATTTTCAAAGGATTGAAAGGTTTTCCGCCGTCCTGATAGAAACGGCCAAAATATTCCAGACACTGCAAACGCAGGTCGTGGACATAGCAACCCAGCAGGTTTAACACCAGATTCAGCGTGTTACCGATGAGGGAAATCACGACAAATCCGACAACACTGCCAGTAACGGAGCCGAGCGTGTTAAATACCGTCGCGATAACGCTACCTGCCAGCATCAGAGCCATCAGACGCGCATAGGAGAAAGTGTCACTGAAGAATCCGCTGACACCGTTGTACACCAGACCAACCAGAGAGGTCACTTTGCCGAATCCCTTGGCATTGCGTGTGCCGCCGAGGGCAAGCATCAGACCACCAATGACCAGTACTGCGGGGACACCGCCGATATTGCCGATACCGAGGACGGCCAACGCAATACCAACCAAAATAATCCACCATGTGATTTCATCAAAGAGCGCATCAATAAAGTTGCCACTCTTGATTTTCCGCACTACGCTGATAGCCATACCTGTGATAATCTGAATCAGACCCAAAACCAATGAGCCAATCAGAATGGCGATGGTATCATCCAACGGCGTAAACAGTGCAGGAAGTGTGAAAGTGCTTGCAGGGTTAATCAGCTTCAACAGCTGGGGAATAAAATCGCCGAAGAAACCGCCGGTCAGTGCGCCGAACACCAGCGTACTGAAACCACACAGGTAACCCAAGCCACCGATATGTGCCATCGTTCCTTTGGCTTTCATCTTGTTGAGCAGGAACCAACCGCCCAGAATCATAATCAGACCGTAGCCCATATCCGCCATCATCATGCCGAAGAAGGTCACGAAGAACGGTGCCATCAGCGGGTTTGGGTCAACACCGTCGTAGGCAGGCAGAGAGTACATCTCTGTCACCATGTTCAACGGTCTGGTCAGTGCATTGTTTTTCAGCTTCACAGGGACTTTGGGATAGTCCTCAGGTGCTGGATCACTCAGTTCGTATGCACAGTCGAACTGTCGCAAGGTCTGTTCCAACACAGCGGTGTTCGGCTCATCCACCCAACCATCGAGGTAGACGATTGCACCGCCCGTCAGAAGTTTTTCTTTTGTGCTCTCCGTGGCCACCAACTGCTGTACACAGTCCACACAGAGTTTCAACTGTGCGGTTTCCGCCCCCATCGCAGTGATGGTAGCAATCTCCTTCTCGCGCTCCTGCTCCGTCTTGGCAATCGCATCCTCCAGACGGTGTACATTTTCCAACACCGTGCCAGTCATGTCTTTCAACTGCGAGAAGCTAAAGCCGAAGGTTCGCAGGGTTTCGAGTACGGTCTGCTCCTGTGCGCGGTGTACCAGCACTTCAAGGTAGTGCTGTTCGCGGTCGGAGGAGAGTAAGCGGATATCACATTCCTCTGCCGCCTCTGCCACTGTGCCGCGCAGTGTGTTGATATCCACACTGTTTGCCACCGTGCCCAAGAGGATTTTCACCTGCTTGGTTCCCTTCTCCTCAAGAGGTAGTTCGTAACTCTCCCAAGGGCGCAACGCCAACACTTCCGCGTGCAGTCGTGTCTGCCGTGCAGTCAACTGACCGATGTTCTTTGCGTGGTCATTGATGCGCTGTGCCTTGGCCAGACTCGCGGTCATGGTGTTTCGGTCGAGCAGTTCCTGCTCGCTGACGGTGCGACGCGGTGCGAACATTCCCTCTTTTTGCGGTGCATACTTGTTCAAGACCTGCAACGCAGCATTTAGCTGTACCAAATCACCTTTGACTTTCGCGAGGTCGGTGGTATCACGGTGAAGCAGTGTAGCCTGTGCTTCGTCCGCCGTGTCGTCGGACGGCTCACTAATCTCAACACAGCCTACATGAAGCAGACTCGACAGCAGTGCATCCCTTTCCTGAGCAAGTGCGATTAGTCGGATCCGTTTCATTTTGACAATGGACATTAACTCTCTACCACCCTTCCTAAGATCGCCTGGGTCGCTTTGTCCATACGCGCACCGGCATTTGCCTTGAGGGTTTTGCACTCCTCTGCGGCCTGCGCAAGAATCTTCTTACGCACGACAGCGGCCTCCTCCTGCGCCTGACGCATGGCTTCAGCGGCAGCCTTGGCAGCATCTTCTTTGCCTTGTTGTAGCAGTGCGCGCCCCTCCCGTTCAGCATCGGCGAGCATCTTTTGTGCCTGCGCGCGCGCGTCTGCTTTTGCCTGCTCCATGCTCTCCTCTACTGCGCGGATTTTGGTAATGGCTTCCAGTGACATTGTTTCACCCCTTTTCGATCAAAATTTCGTATTGTTAAACTTAATACAATGGTATTATAGCACACCATATTGTATCATTCCAATGTTTTTTGATTTTAACGCTAAAAAACAACGAGTTACACAAAATCGTTTGGTGCACTTTGTACTTTTTCCCAAATTTGTTTTTTCTATCCAGTTTCGCTAAATTTTTTCAGAAAAAGCAAAAAACACGGCACAAACAGCGTTGCACCGTGTCTTTTCACAAAAATAATCACAAAATTAACCGACTAGACACCAACCGTCCTCCGTTGTCACTGCATCGACAATCGGGATGAAAACAGGCACAGATTTCCCTGTCAGGAGCTGTTGCATCTCCTGACGCACCGTTGCGGAATCAGTCGTGGCTACATACACCGCATCGACCAACGGCAAAATTTGCAGAGCGTCAAATCCAGAGTCGGCGGTATCTTCCGCCAAACCACGCACCACCGTTTCATCTAACCGCAGAGAAATCCGAACACTGTACGGTTCCAAAGCCTGCTCCAGTTCACTTAAAAACAGCAACAAAGCGGCTGTTTTGTCCATGGCATTGCGGGAGTAATCAATCTTATACAGCTTACCCTCCGCAGGATAGCACATGGTATCCAGCATCAGCTCGTCAAAGCCCAACTGGGCACACTCCAGTGCCAGTGCAATCAGGTATTGCCGCGCGCCCTCTTTCGCAGGGTCCATCCAGTGTTGCATATTGGCATCATACCAAATATACTGACTGCTCTGGCAGATACCAGCTGCCTCCATATTGGCGAACGCATACACAGAATCTGAGAAACAGGTGATACTAGCGACCGTATAGACATCCTCTCGGGCACACAGGCGGCCGAGCAGTTCACGGCTCGCCGCAGTTTCCTCCACGGCATCGGGGATGGCAACCGCCGAGGCGTAGCGCACCTTGCCCAGTGCATCTTTCGTACGGAACACAAATCCATCCGCACCGACAGCCGCTAGTGCTTCAATCAGTGCCGCCTCATCGGACGGCAGTTCGGACAGCTCAATCAAACGAGGTGGTAGATACGGTTGCTCTACCTCCAGTTCGTGCTCCTGTTCCGACGCCCCTTGCTGCGATTCATCCGTTTCATCGTCGTTCTCTTTCGATTCTTCGGTATCATCTGGCTGACGGTCTACAATCAAATTTACATCCTGCTCCGGTTTTTTAGGTTGGTCGCTGTCGCCATCTTCTCCATTCCAAAACGGAATCTCCCGGTTGATGGAAAACGGCAACTCCAAACGAAAACTACCATCGTCAGAATAAGTAATATACCGCTGTAGGAACAAGAACCCACACGCGGCTACCAGAATTAACACCAAAACTACTATCAATAACCGCCGCCAAAATCCCTGTCGGCCACGGTAGCTACTATATCCTTTCAGTGCCACAGGCAGTCCTCCCTTCTCATTGTATGGGGCACACTCTTGCTATATTACATTAGCACCCCACGACAGATTTTGCAACCTGTTTTTTTGTGGTAGGGATACCTTTTGGGCAAAAAAACTGCTGTGAAGCACGCTCCACAGCAGTCTTTCGTCGCATTAGCGATTTTCAATGTCCATCATCTTGTCAACTCTGCGCTGATGACGGCCGCCCTCAAAGTCGTGGCCGAGGAATGCGGTCACAATCTGGCGAGCCAACAGAGGGCCGACCACGCCAGCACCCATCGCCAACATATTGGAGTCGTTGTGCCGTCTGGTCATCTCCGCACTCCAGGGGTCACCGCACAGAGCACAGCGCACACCCTTGACCTTGTTGGCAGAAATGGAGATACCGATACCCGTGGTGCAGATAACGATACCGCGCTCACACTTGCCCTCTGCCACAGCGCGTGCCGCAGCCTCCGCAAACTCAGGATAGTCACAGCTCTCCTTGCCGTAGCAACCGAAGTCCTCAACTTCGTGTCCCTGCTCCACCAAGAAAGCCTTGATATCCTCTTTCAAATCAAATCCGCCGTGGTCACAACCCATTGCAATTTTCATGGTTTTTCCCCCGTCTTTCTCTCTTATTTTTTAGATTTCTTAAAGAAACCTTTTCTCTCCTCATGTTCCTTCTCGCCCAAGCTCTCCGCGAACTTTTTCAGTGCTTCTTTTTGCTCGCGGTTCAAATTCTTGGGCGTTTCAATGTGTACGGTCACATACTGGTCGCCGCGTCCTCTGCCGTTCACCTGCGGAATACCCTTGCCACGCAGACGGAAAGTAGTACCCGTCTGTGTTCCCTCAGGAATCTCATACTTCACCTTGCCGTCAATGGTGGGAATCTCCAACTCATCGCCCAACACGGCTTGGACAAAGGTAATCGGTGCATCGAGGTACACATGGATACCGTCACGCTTGAACAGGTGGTGTGGTGCGACACTCATCACCAACAACAAATCACCTGCTGGGCCGCCGTTCTTACCTGCATGACCCTGCGAACGCAACGAGATGGTCTGCCCATCGTCGATACCTGCGGGAATCGTGACCTTAACAGTCTTACGCCGCCGCACCTGTCCGTTACCACCGCAGTGGTCGCACGGGGTCTTGACAATCTTACCCTTACCACCGCACTGGGGACAAGGAGCTGTGGTTGCAAAGACACCCATCGGGGTCTGGCGACGCTGTTGCACCTGTCCACTGCCGTGACAAGTGGGACAGGTTTCAGGGGCGGTACCTGCCGCTGCGCCACTGCCGTGGCAGTGGTCACACGGCTCAATGCGCTCCACGACAACATCCTTTTCACAGCCGAATGCCGCCTCCTCAAAGGTGAGGTTCATCCGCATCCGAATACTTTCACCGCGCTGGGGACCGTTTCTGGTTCTTCCGCCACCGCCGAAACCGCCGCCGAAGAAGCTACCAAAAATATCGCCCAAGTCACCGAAATCAAAGCCACCATCGAAACCGCCGCCGAACCCACCTGCGCCGTAGTTCGGGTCAACGCCAGCAAAGCCGAACTGGTCATAGCGAGAGCGTTTATCGCTGTCGCTCAGCACCTCATAGGCCTCGTTCACTTCCTTAAACCGTGCTTCTGCCTCGGCATTCCCAGGATTCAAGTCGGGGTGGTTCTCTTTGGCCAGTTTGCGGTATGCCTTTTTAATCTCCGTATCACTGGCCCCTTTTTGTACACCCAGTACTTCGTAATAATCTCTTTTTTGTTCTGCCATATCTTAACTCACATCCATTCTGTCGAGTTCTTCCAAGAAATACTCCAAATGGGTGCGTTGCCGGATAAGCAACGCACCCAATCAATTATGCTTACTTGTTCTCGTCCTCGTCGACAACCTTGTAGTCAGCATCGTAGTACTGCTGACCACCCTGCTCAGCACCGCCCTGTGCGCCCATGTCGGGGGCACCCTGGGGATTTGCCTGCTGGTACAGCTTCTCGCTCACGGCATAGAATGCCTGCTGGAGAGCCTCAGTGTCCGCCTTGATGGCGGCGGTATCATCGCCCTTCAAGGTCTCCTTCAGCTTCTCAATAGCGGCCTTCACACCAGTCAGCTCGCTCTCAGGCACCTTGTCGCCCATCTCGCTGAGGGTCTTTTCTGCCTGATACACCATCTGGTCAGCCTGATTGCGGGTTTCAACAGCCTCCTTAATCTTGGCATCCTCAGCAGCAAACTGCTCGGCTTCCTTGACCGCCTTCTCGATATCCTCTTTGGACATATTGGTGGAGGAAGTGATGGTGATGTGCTGTTCCTTGCCAGTGCCCAAGTCCTTAGCGGAAACATTGACGATACCATTTGCATCGATATCGAAAGTAACCTCAATCTGAGGCACGCCACGGCGAGCAGGTGCGATACCATCCAGATGGAAGCGACCCAAGCTCTTGTTAGCGGCGGCCATCTCACGCTCACCCTGCAGAACATTGACCTCAACACTGGTCTGGTTGTCAGCGGCAGTGGAGAAAATCTGGCTCTTCTTTGCAGGGATGGTGGTGTTGCGCTCAATCAGACGGGTACAAACACCGCCCATGGTCTCGATACCCAAGGACAGGGGGGTAACATCCAACAGCAACAGACCCTTGACATCGCCGGTCAGAACACCAGCCTGAATAGCGGCACCCATAGCAACACACTCGTCGGGGTTGATGCCCTTGAAGCCTTCCTTGCCAGTAATGGACTTTACAGCCTCCTGCACGGCAGGAATACGGCTGGAACCACCGACCAACAGGACCTTGTTAATCTCGCTACCGGACAGGCCAGCATCGCTCATTGCCTGACGGACGGGACCCATGGTAGCTTCGACCAGATGTGCGGTCAGCTCGTTGAACTTAGCACGGCTCAGGGTGACATCCAGATGTTTGGGGCCGGTAGCGTCAGCGGTAATATAGGGCAGGTTGATATTGGAGCTCATCACGCCAGACAGCTCAATCTTAGCTTTCTCGGCGGCCTCCTTCAGACGCTGCATAGCGACCTTATCGCCAGACAGGTCGATGCCCTCTGCCTTCTTGAACTCTGCGACCAGATACTTCATCACGCACTCGTCGAAGTCGTCACCGCCCAGACGGTTGTTACCAGCGGTAGCCAGAACTTCGATAACGCCGTCACCAATCTCCAGAATAGACACATCGAAGGTACCACCGCCGAGGTCGTACACCATAATCTTCTGGTCGGTTTCCTTATCCAGACCGTAAGCCAGTGCAGCAGCGGTAGGCTCGTTGATAATACGCTTGACTTCCAGACCGGCAATCTTACCAGCGTCCTTGGTAGCCTGACGCTGAGAGTCGGTAAAGTATGCGGGAACGGTGATAACAGCCTCGGTAACGGTGTGGCCCAGATATGCCTCAGCATCTGCCTTCAGCTTCTGCAGAACCATTGCGCTGATTTCCTGGGGGGTGTAGCCCTTGCCGTCGATGGAAACATGGTAGTCGCTACCCATCTCACGCTTGATGGATGCAATGGTGCGGTCGGGGTTGGTGATGGCCTGACGCTTTGCGACCTGACCGACCATACGCTCGCCCGTCTTAGAGAATGCCACCACAGAGGGGGTGGTGCGGTTGCCTTCTGCGTTGGCAATGACGACAGCCTCGCCGCCTTCCATAACAGCAACACAAGAGTTGGTAGTACCCAAATCGATACCGATAACCTTAGACATGATAGTTGTCCTCCTACTATACAGAAAATATTTTTAACAAATTTAATTTGCCACCTGAACGGTAGCGAAGCGAATCACTTTATCGCCGAGCAAAAAGCCCTTCTGGAACACGGTTGCCACGACACTCTCGCCGAGGTTCTCATCCTCAATGTGCATGACTGCGTTGTGCTTTTCAGGGTCGAACGGTTGCCCCTTGGGGTCCTCAATGGTCACCCCCATTTTTTCGAGGATAGCAACCAGCTGATTGAAAATCATCACCATGCCCTTCTTATGGGCATTGTCCTCATCGCCCTCCTGCATGGCGGCGCGCTCCAGATTGTCATAGACCTCCAGGAACTTGCTGATGGTGTCAATCTTGGCATCCTGATAGATGTTCTCTTTCTCGCGGGTGGTGCGTTTGCGGTAGTTATCATACTCCGCCGCCAGACGAAGATGCTGGTCATTCAGCGTTGCCAGCTGTCCAGCGAGTGCCTCCATCTTTTCCATCTGCTCCCGCGTCAGGGTAAAGCTGTCCTCCTGCGTATTTTCCGCAGATTCTGCACCCTGCATGGGGGTATCCTGTTCCTCCATGGGTGTGGGGTTTTCTTTCTTACTCACGGTATATGGTCCTCCTTCGGGGGTAACTGATTATTTTTTCCAAACATCTTGGTGAGGCTCTCGGCAAAGTAGCTCAATCTCGCCGCAACTTTCGCGTAATCCATGCGAGTTGGTCCTACAACACCAATCAGCCCTCTCATATTATCCCCAATGTCGTAGCTTGCTACCACAACACTGGCATCGCGCAGAGCTTCATTGACATTTTCTGGGCCAATCAAAATCTGCATCGGTGTATTTTCATCTAAAACTGGCAGATGGTCTTTCTGGTCTGTCAACAGGCTCATAATATCGTTGGCCTTGGATATATCCCGAAATTCTGGTTGTGTAAACAACTGGCTCTGCCCTGTCGTAAATACTTGGTTATGCGTGCCACGATTCATCACAGCAGTTGCATACTCCACTGCGAGGGACAGTGGCATGAACAACTCTGCACCCAGTTGGGCGGTCAATGCCATCAACTTTGTCCCCATCTCCTCAACGGGAATCCCAACAAAGTGGGTATTCAGGAGATTCGCGAGTGCTGGAAGTTGGTCACTTGGAACAGGCAGTTCATTGCGAATCAACTGGCTTTTCACACGGCTGTCGTCCGTCATTACCACGGCGATAAAACTGGCGGCATCCACAGGCAACAGGTCGTATCGACGCACGGTGATACAGTTCTTGCCTGCCGCTACGGCATAGGCTGGGTAATTGACAAAACTGGAAACCATCTTTCCTGCCTGTGCCAATACGCTGTCCAATTCGTGCATTTTTCCAGCGAGGGCGGCGTTGATTTCCTCTGCCTCCTCATGTGATACCGCACTCTTTTCCATCAACTCGTTGACGAACAGACGGTACCCTTTTGCCGACGGAATGCGTCCTGCACTGGTGTAGGGTTGTTCCAGATAGCCCATCTCGACCAAGTCCGCCAATTCGTTGCGGATGGTAGCCGAGCTGACATTGCGTCCCATCGCCTCTGCGATATACTTGGAACTGACGGGCTCCGCCGAGTCAATATATCGCTCGGTGACAATCTTTAATATTTGCTTTTTACGCGCTGTCAATTCCATCCTGTTTTCTCCTTTAGCACTCATTACCCTCGAGTGCTAAACGCAGTGTACCACCAATGTTCTCCCTTGTCAATATGCTTTCTTGTCTGCATTTTGAATATTTTGTAAACAACTTTTGAACACTGCAAACAAAACTTATCGATTCTGTTCTATCCATTTGGAGAGTGCCTTCTGCACGGGTTGAGAAATATTCTCTGGAATTTCATCCATCGAAAAGAATTGCAACGCATCTACCTCGCCTTTCTGACATCGTAATTCCCCTGAATATTGCTTACAAACATACACAATGTCAATATTTGACACCTCATCGCCATTCGGATAAATATAGTGTGTGTCCTTTCCAGAGAAGATACCAAACAACTCCAATTTTTCTGCAACCAAACCCGTTTCTTCATACAGTTCTCGTTTCGCGGCATCTTCCACCACTTCATCCAATTCTATCGAGCCACCTGCATAGCTCCAGCAGTGATTGTCACTCCGCAATTGCAACAAAATCCGCCCCTGTGAGTCCACCACAATCACACTTGCCCCAACCTGCAACAAAGGACGGTGCCCCACAATTTTTCTCAAATCCATAATATATGCCGACATACCAAACACCTCACACAAAAATCAAACTGATTAAACACTGTGAAAAAACAGGCACAACAGTTCATTCTGCTGTGCCTGCCTATATTTCGTACCTTTACCGATTGGTCAGTATATCACAGGCGATGGGCGTATAGAACTGCTCCTCCACCTCTTTTTGGTTAGTAGTCTTACCGAGAATCCACATCAGCTTAGCAACAGCCGCCTCTGTGGTCATATCGTAGGCCTCCAGAATGGGGAGATTTCGCTTGATGGTATTACCGACATGGTATACCGCCAAATCACTTCCCTCATTCTCCACCTGTGTCGTCATGACCACGGTTTTTCCAATATCCAGACCGCGCTTCACCGCCTCATAGTAGTCGCCAGCCTTATAGGTCGGCAGACCACCCACACCAAAACTCTCAATAATCAAAGCATCATTGTGTTCCAACAGGTAGTCCACTACACCGCAGTCCGCACCAGGAATCAGCTTCAGTACGGCAACCTTCCGATTCACCGTGTCGGAGAAAATCGGCTGTTCGTTACACGCAGGGCGGATATAGCGGATTAACCGTCCATCCTGTACCATGCCGAGGAACGGATAATTGATACTGGAAAACGCCTCAAAGCTCTTACTGCGCGTCTTTCTGGCGCGTGTACCGAGAATCACTTTCCCGTTAAACACCACCATCACCCCCGTCATATCCGAGGAGGCGACCACAAATGCGTCACGCAAATTCTGTTTGCTGTCGGTGGTGTCAAAGCCGATGGGCTTCTGCGCGCCAGTAAACACAATCGGCTTAGGACTGCCCATCACCAGATAGCTCATCGCGGCGGCAGTATACGCCATCGTATCCGTGCCGTGGCTGATAACAAAGCCATCATAGTTGTCGTATCGTTCTCGAATCGCTACTGCGATACGCACCCAATGCTTCGGCTGAATGTTGGTGCTGTCCAAACTCATCAACTGGATGCAGTCCACATCGCAATATTCAGAAATATCTGGTATGTAGCGTAAAAGTTGTTCACTGGTCAACTCAGGTGTTAGTCCACTGGCACTCTGTTCGGAGGCAATGGTACCGCCTGTTCCGATATGCAGAATCTTTTTCTTTTCCATATCCTCGCTCCCTTACTCTATTTTGTCTTGTCGTATGTTCCTGTTATCCCATATCTCGTCCATCTATCGCCGCCAATCCAAACCGAACCGCGGCAACAATCCGTGCTTTTTCCTTCTCATCCGTTGCCACATCATATCGTGCGCGTAACTCCGTGAGGAATAATCCGCGCAAACTGTCCTCGCCTGCGCCAGACCAGATATTCTGTGCAATTCTGGTTTCATCGCGCAGTTCCAAGGCAAAAAATTTATGTGCCAAATCTGCTTCCAGGGCGCGCAGGTCTATCCCCTGTCCCCCCAGTTCTCCGCGAAATACCACACGACAGATATCATCCGCCGCCGTTTTTGGCATCACACGCGCCAGCGCATCCGCAGGGGTACAGTTCGTCACATCTGCATACAGCACATGGTAGCGTCTGCGACACAAAGGAACGAAGCGAACATCGACCCAGTTGCGCCCCACTTCTACCACTACCGCGCCTTTTTCGCCTGTTTCGTCAAAGCCTCGTCCCTCAGGGCATCCGGGATACACCCAGACGGACTTCCCCTCTTTTTGTACCCCGCTGTACTGGTGAATATGCCCCAATGCCAGATACGCAAACCCACTCTGTGCAATCTGTGTACGACTAATATTACCATACCGACTGCCAGGTTCATTTACCATACCGTGCAGACACAACAGGTGTATCCGTCCGTCATCTGGCACGACAATCCCCTCCAACGGCTCGCTTGTCCGATGCGGTTGCGTAAACGCCGCCCCGTGGACTACGCAGTGCAAACGGGGCAGTGCCACTGCCGTTAGCTTCTCCGTACGAAAAATATGCACATTCTTCGGCCAGTCCGTTCCAGCATAAGGGCTTCGCACCGTGAAAGGGTCGTGATTTCCCGGGGAAATAAAAACAGGACATCCCATTTTCTGCAACGCACTTTTCAGTTGTTCCACCGTTTCGGGGTAGACTTGTTCTCCATCAAACAGGTCGCCCGCCAATAACACGGCATCCACCCGTTCACGCTGTGCCAGTTCCGCCAGTGCATGGAGCATCTCACGGCTTTCTCTGCGCCGTTGGCGCGCCTTATCCGCTGACAGTGCCGCAAATGCACTGTCGAGATGGAGGTCCGCCGCGTGTAAAATTCGCATACTATTCTACCTCACCGAATGTCGACACGCTCTGCGCCGACACACAGTCCTGTTGCACTATCTAAGGAAAAGACCACACCCTGCATTTTACACGGACCATCCGCCGTCTGGTAGCGTCCCGGGACACCGCCGAGGAAGTTTTCAATACTTTGTTCGGGACGAACCCCCAACACGGAGCGAATCGGCCCTGTCATCCCGAGGTCGGAGATATATCCCGTCCCCTTTGGTAAAATCTGCTCGTCCGCCGTAGGGACATGGGTATGGGTCCCCCAGATGGCACTCACACGCCCATCGAGGTAGTAACCCATCGCCAATTTCTCACTCGTCGCCTCTGCGTGGAAGTCCACTAGGGTGAACAGACCTTTCTCCCCTTTAAGCAGACGGTCGGCGGTGGTAAATGGGTTATCCGCATTGAAATCCAGCCCACAGCGTCCGATGAGGTTCATCACACCAATTTGAATATGGCCACAGTCAAAGATACCATATCCACGCCCAGGGGCTCTGCCAGTATAGTTGGCAGGGCGCAATAAATACGCGTCCTCCTCCAAACGACGGGCAATCTGTTGTTTACCAAAAGTATGATTTCCCAGCGTCACCACATCTGCCCCAGCACAGTAGAGCTGTTCCACCTGTTCAGGCATTACACCAACCCCAGAGGCATTTTCTCCGTTGACAACCGTGAAATGGATAGCACGGAGTTTTTTGAATGAGCGAAGGTGTCGCTCCAAATGTCGTATTCCCTGCTCACCAACCACATCGCCTACCGCTAGAATATGGTAAATCATGCGCCACACTCCTCGTCACTTTTAGACTTAGTATACCCGATTCTCCGAAAAAATGCAATAAAAACGCCACATCACATTTGAAAAACGACACCGATTATCGCACTCGCAAAGATAAATACAATTGGATGCAGTGCCTTTGTCGCCTTGACACGGTTGGTCAGCACCCACAGCACCACCGCCAGTATCCACCCTTTCCAGTTAATGCCGAAAAAGCTCCAACTTGGGTCGCTATAGAACAGATTGGTCACGGCTACGCCGAGGCCAGCCGCAGCAATCAATCCAGAGGACGCTGGGCGCAGACCATAAAATGCACTCTCCACATAGCGGTTGTTGCGGAAGCTATTCAAGAACAGTGCAATAATCAGGATAATAATGATGGATGGTGTAATCAGTCCCAAGGTGGCAATCACCGCACCAAGGATGCCACCAACCATACCGCCCTGTGTCATACCCGTGACATATCCCACATAGGTCGCCATATTAACACCGATAGGGCCGGGGGTAGACTCTCCCACAGCAATCATATTGACCAGGTCGGTATCGGTAAACCAACCTGTCGCCTCTGCCATATCGTACAGGAAGGGAATGGTTGCCATACCGCCGCCCACAGCAAACAGTCCTGTCTTAAAAAATTCAAAAAACAGTCGCAAAAACAGCATCATTTCCATTGCCCTCGTCTTTCAAAATTCTTAGCCACAATTCCCATAATTCCTGTGACCAACACAAATACCACAGGACTAATATCGAGGAAATACGCCCCTGCCGTCACCAACAGGAACAAGAACAGTGTCAGTTTATCGACAATCGCCTTTTTGCACAGCTTCACCACGGCATTGAGAATCAGCACGCACACGCAGATACGAATGCCACCAAACGCGTGTTGCACCCATGTGAGGTGGGAAAAGGCCTCAATCACACCAGCCAGCAGGCTGATAATCACCACAGACGGAAACACCACGCCCAAGGTTGCAAAGATACCGCCCCAGATACCACACAATTTTTGACCGACAAAGGTGGCGGTATTGACTGCGATGACACCCGGCGTACACTGGCCGATGGCAAAATAGTCTGTCAATTCCTCCTCGGTTGCCCAGTGCTGTTTCTCCACAATTTCACGCTGTAGAATCGGCAACATGGCATAGCCACCGCCGAAAGTCATCACGCCTACTTTTGCGAAATTCAAAAATAATCTCAGAAAAATATTCATATCCATCCCCCTCAAGTTTCTGTATAGCCATACAGTCCGCGCACGGACACCTCGCCAGTCCGCACGGTTGTCACGGTACCGTCTTCCAAGCGCACCACCAGACCAAACTGGTCATCAATATCCAGTGCCGTTGCTCGATGCTGTCCCTCCTGCCACAGCAGGCGCACAGCACACCCCAGTGTGACACAGTACTGTCGGTATTCCGCGACATATGCGCTGTGGTCACAGTCCAATGCGCCATCCAACGCATACAATTCCTCGATAAGTGCCGCTGTCAGCGTTGCACGGTCGGTTTCCCACCCCTCCATAGCAAGCGAAGTTGCAATATCCGCCACTTCCCCTGTAAAATCTTCTCTCTGTTGGTGGACATTCACACCTACACCAATCACAAGGGTAATTTCTCCACCGAGCACAACGGTTTCTGCTAAAATTCCAGCCAATTTTTTCCCATGCAGGAGCAAGTCATTCGTCCATTTAATGCCGACCTCCGCCCCTGTGGTGCGCTGTATCGCCCGACGAACTGCTACCGCCGCCATGCCTGTGGCACATAGCAGAGCTTCGCCGTGCAACTGCGGACGGAGCAACACCGAGAGGTAAATACCTTTCCCCGACGGTGATTGAAAAGTTCGTCCCAGTCGTCCGCGCCCTGCGCTCTGGCTGTTGGCAACTGCTACACTACCGTGGGGCGCACCATCTATCGCCTCTCGCTTCAAAAATGAATTGGTCGAGTCAATACATTCCAAACAAGTCAGACGAGGACATTCCACCGTCAACCGTTCCCGAATGGCACGCTCTGTCAAAATACTTTCCATGCGTCCCCTCCATTTCTTACGCACCACAGTATAGCATCTTCTTCCTCTTTTGTAAACCTACGGCACTGAAAAAGGCAGCCTGTATCCACAACGGACACAAGCTGCCAATATTTTTTATTATATAGGAAGAATCCCTTACTTCCTGATACGCAAATTAGAAACGAACTGATAGGAGTCCCCCATCGGTCGCAGGGTCAGAATGTGCGTATCGGGTCCACTATGGTCCACACCGCTGTAGACAAGTTTGTGATGATACCAAAGCTCTACCGTACCATCTTCTCTACGGATACCACTCGAGAAACCAGGGATGACAGATGCCGTATCACTGGCGACTGAGTAATAGGCATCATACTCCGCCAGATAGACCAAAAAATCCATGCCAACCTGTTGGGTATTCGCTAACGAAACGCCCAAGTAAGTCATTAGCAGTTCTTCCATAACAAGTCGAGGGGTTTTGGACACATCAAAATTCAGAAATGCCGTGTAAGATTCTTCATCCAGTACCTTCTGCAATGCCACCATTTCCTCTGGCGAAACATAGTAACCCCAGTCGCCAGTTTCATTGGGAACACCTTCTCGAAACAGCCAGCCAAGATGGATATTCTCCGGTGCATCATATTCACTACTTAGAAGCATAGTTGTAAACACGCGTCCCTCCTCACTGGCAAACAGACTTTCAAACCACCGCAATTCTTCTGGAGAAAGTGGCGTTCCATGAGAATCTTGTGTGTTCACCTGTGTCGAAGTCGTTCCCTCCTCTTGGCAGGTCATGTTGCGCCACAGATTCCATTCCTCCGCAACATAGTCGGGATATTCTTCGACAAATGCCAACAGCGCGTCAGTCAAGTCCTCGCGCAACGGTTCCTCCAGTTGTTCCAACTGGGCAACCACCTCGTCCACAGGTAATTCCGCAAGGCCGTACGGCAACCGATGGTAATGTGTAAATCCTTCTGTGAGGAAATACATCTCCATCAGCTGTTCAATCGTTGCTTCCCGCGGTGGCACAGGCAACTGCACGGAAGTTCCCCCCGTATTCAATCCATCCAGATACCAATTCCCATTGTCATCCTTTTCTACATACGCCTCACGCCCCCAGCAGTAATACCCTGCATAGTCACCGATATCCACTGGCTGTCCCAGACCTGCGCCGACCTCCCAAGCGTTGCGCTGTTCCTCGCTGAGCTTCACATAAAGGGTGAGAGTAAAGCAGAAATTGGGACTGTCCTCGCCGTAATAGGCATCAAACACCTCTGCCCCGACAGGAATCACATCCAATGCCGTCTGCGGAGACCACGCAGGACGCGCCAGAACCGCACTGGCATACTGCTCAGTTAGTTTTTGGGCAATCACCGCATAGTCCGTTTCCTGTCCATCTACGATACAGGTTC
This sequence comes from Candidatus Pelethomonas sp., assembly GCA_045658885.1. Classification (GTDB taxonomy): domain Bacteria; phylum Bacillota; class Clostridia; order Oscillospirales; family Oscillospiraceae; genus Pelethomonas. The sequence continues at coordinate 22,757 of JAZOVU010000055.1, forward strand.
GCTCATCCTGCTCATCTGCTACAACATCAGTATTTTGTTCATCGTCCTCACTCTGGCTTTGTGGGTCTGTCAGCAGGCATACTGCCAGTGCAATACAGGCGACCACTGCTACAAGCACAACCCAAACGGTTGGTTTTCTCCAATTGGCAATGTTTTTGATACGGCCACGGGTGTCCCCCTCGCCAAAGGCAAGCGGTGTTCCTGCGATGATACGCCGTCCTGTTGCCAGTTTCAACAGCGATGTGGCGTACTCGGCACGGATGTCATCCCCCAACTGGTGAAGCACCGCCTCGTCACAACTCATCTCCATATCGCGACACGCAAGGACGAATGCCACCCAAACCAACGGATTGAAGCAGTGGAGCGTCAGTGCAAAAAAGGCGAGTCCCTTTATCACATGGTCAAAGCGACGAATATGGTACTGCTCATGGAGAATGATGTACGACTGTTCCTGCTCCCCCAGTCCACAGGGCAGATAAATCCTCGGTTTCAGAAACCCAATTACAAACGGCGACGAAATATCATCCGCGATAAAAATATTGTCACGCAGTGAAACCGATATCTGCAACTTGCGCCGTAGTTTTCCATAGGCAATCACGCTGTACAGTGTCATCCCCACCATACCAGTGACCCAGATATACTTCCCGAACAAAATCCACACGCTCCACCAGTCCGTTGTAACATAGCGAACCGTGCCCGTTTCTTCCTCTATTTCGGTAGTCGGAATCTGTTGCACCCCTAAACCACCGTTTATGGCATCCCCGACCGCGTGATAGACAGCCACCCCTGCCCCTGCAAAGGAGATTGGCTCATCTGCCAGTGTATATTCCTCCGTAACAGAACCCACCTCTGGCACAATACTTACCGCAGTTTCCAGACTAATGGGACACAACAGGCGCACCAGTACCACCGCCCACAGTGCATACGAAATCCACTTAGGTGCTTTCTTCAGGAATAGCCGTGCCACCATCACCACCAAAATGACAATACTCGCTACACGGTTCATATCGAGAATCTGTAGATAGAGCGCGTCCAACATAGTACTTCCTCCTTACCATACAATATTGTACTACACGCTGTAGTTTATCTGTATTCTACATCATGTAGTATCGTTTGTCAACCATGATTTTCCTTGCCCACCGTGGGAGAATATGGTATAATCACGGTATTCTATCTTTGGAAGGAGAACCGCCATGAGTGGCATTTTATATCTAGTCGGCACCCCGATTGGCAATCTGAGCGACTTTTCTCCGCGCGCTGTCGCAACACTGGAAGCAGTCGATTTTATTGCCGCCGAGGACACGCGCGTGTCCATGAAACTTCTCAATCACTTCGGTATCAAGAAGCCATTGGTCAGCTACCACCAGCATAACTGCATGAGTTCTGGACAGGGGATTCTGGCGCGCTTGCTCGACGGTGAGAATTGCGCCCTTGTCACCGACGCAGGAATGCCTGCCATTAGCGACCCAGGCGAAGATTTGGTGCGCCTGTGCGCCCAGCACGATGTGACCGTACAGACCGTCCCCGGCCCCAGTGCGGTGGTATCCGCCCTCGCGCTCAGTGCCCTCCCCACAGGACGCTTCACTTTCGAGGGCTTTCTGACCACCAATAAAAAGGGACGGCGCGCCCACCTCGCCTCTCTCGCTACCGAACAGCGCACCATGATTTTCTACGAAGCCCCCCACAAACTCAAGGGAACTCTGGCAGATATGTACGAAGCATTTGGCGACCGCCCCATCGCACTGTGCCGTGAGTTGACCAAGCTCCACGAGGAAACCAGACGCACCACACTTGCACAGGCCATCGCCTACTACGAGGAAAACGACCCCAAGGGCGAATTTGTCTTGGTCATCGGCGGTGCAGAACCTGTCGAGGAAGTTTCTGTCACCCTGGAGGACGCTGTCGCTATGGTTCTACAACGACGCGAAAACGGAGAGCGCATGAAAGACGCGGTGCGCCAAGTCAGTGCAGACACAGGACTTAACAAAAACGAGCTGTACGAGGCCGCTGTAAAAGCAGGTGGCTAATCTCAAAAACCAGATTTTACAAGTTCTGGATTTTAGCTTGTTTTTCTACCGCGGACGCAGTATAATACCAGTGTGTAGCACGCTACTATCCTGTATTACTATGAAAGGAGTGATAGACTATGTCTGTTTCACGCACCCCATTTGGCACGACACACGATGGGCAAGCTGTAGAACTGCTCACCCTGCGCTGTGGGGCATTGGAGGCTGAGATTCTCACCTTTGGCGCAACGGTACGCGCCCTCCGTGTGCCAGATAAGAATGGCCGCCTTGTCGATGTTGTGCTGGGGTATCGCACCGTCTCCGCCTACGAAACCAACGGTGGCTATGTTGGGGCACTGGTCGGTCGCTATGCCAACCGTATCGCCAATGCCTCCTATGTCATTTACGGAAAACGCATCGCACTGGAAGCCAACGAGGGAAGCAAACAGTTGCACGGCGGCACAGTAGGATTTAGCCACCGCGTATTCACCGCCGAGATTGTCGGAGAAAGTTCCGTCTGTCTGCGCTATACCGCAGCAGATGGCGAGGGCGGTCATCCTGGCACACTTACCCTCCGCGCCACTTACACCTTGACAGAGGACACGCTCTTTCTCCGCTATGAGGCAGAGAGCGACCAATCAACCTACTGCAACTTGACCAACCACAGTTACTTTAACCTCAACGGCCACGGCGATATTCTGTCGCACAAGTTGCAGATTTTCGCCGACCACTTTACCCCCGTCGATGCAGACAGCATTCCCACCGAAATGGCAACACCTGTGGCTGGTACGGCATTCGATTTCACCATGGCAAAGGCAGTTGGCCGCGATATCTTTGCCGACGAGGAACAGCTCCGCCTGACGGGTGGCTACGACCACAACTATGTCCTCGCCCCTGCCCAGGGGTTGCGCCGTGCCGCCTATCTGGTTGGAGAGGAAAGCGGTATCACGATGGAAACTTGGACTGAAAAACCAGGTGTGCAACTGTATACCGCCAACTTCCTCGATGCAGATACCGACACTAAGAGCGGACAACCATACCAAAAGCACGCGGCACTGTGTTTGGAAACGCAGTTTTTCCCAGACAGTCCCAACCACCCTACATGGGGCGACATTGTTTTGCGCCCTGGCCAGCGGTATGACTACACTACCGCATATCGTTTCTCCACCATATCTTGATGGAGTACCTATTGCCCCACCACGAAATGACTAAGAAAGGCAGGATTGTTATGAAGCATTTGACGCGCAATGTTCTTTCTCTGGTTTTGGCACTGGTGACGATGGGGGTTCTGTTGACCTCCGCGCTCGCTGCCAGAACAGATACGCTGATTTTGACCACATACCCCGATACTGGAGCTGTTACTGTGAGTGACACCATGTTCTCCTCGTATCCCTTTATTGTGGATGCCCGCATCGTCACCCCAAACCATGCCGATGTCACTGCTATGTACGACATCACCTACACTTGGACCCTCAACGATGTATTTGTTTCTGATGATTACTACTACGAATTTTATCCCTATGCAGGGATGCAGGAGTACACCTTAATTTGTACGGTTGTAGCCACTCACAGGTCAGACGGTACACAGAAGGTAGCCTATGCCACCTGGTATCCCACGATGGAGAATATCCAAAATCTCTCTGTCACCGTGACCCAGAATCTCGGCAATTATTACTTTGATGATACCACAACCGAGTCTGGCACTTCGGTTTACGATGAGATTTGTGCCGTGCTCGAACGCAACGATTTGACGGACCTGCGCCAGTATCAGGTTTACTTTATTCCCAACTCCAACGCTGTTGCCACTCTCTACGGTACATCGCCCTGTTCGCTGACGGACTTGGATGAGGTATACCTCTCCCTCCACTCCATTGGTCGATGGGTCACACAGTACATCGTCACCAAAAACAAGGTGGAAGTCCTCACAGGCCAGCTCACCATTGATGTGGAGCCTTATGTCGGTCTGGATGCCTTTTACTCTGTTACCCCCGGCAGCAGTGCTGTGATTGACGCGGAGATATTCTATGAGTTCTGGGAAAACAACAGCACACTATCTACGCTGGACAGCATCCAAATCACTGGTTTCAGCGGTATGTCTGGCACCCTCTGCTATGACCACACCGCCAAGGAAAAGAATCACACCGCCGTCTATGGCTTGACCATGTACACCTCCCCCAATAACAGACAGCACTCCATCGAGGATTTGACTTTCTTCCCCACCAAGACAGGCAACAAGTACCCCACTGGTAGCGTCACCGTTTCTTTCCTCGCCAACGGCAAGGACCGCAACAAAAAGCCTGTTTCCTTGGCAGGTAACATTGTGATTCTTTACACCGATACGGAACCCGATACCATCACCTACAACTGCACAGGAACCAACGCCATGTTGAACCGCAGTGATTTTGATGCCATTTACCGCAGTGTTACTGGCACCAACACCAAGAATCCTGCGTACACCGTTCGTTTTCTGGACCTGCCTGTATACGGCACCCTTTATCGTGGCTATAGTGATGCCAACCACGGCACGCTGGGTAGCACCGCATTGACCGAGCAGAATCGCGCTGTTCTGAGTTTTTCCAGCAATAGCACAGGTGAAAGTTCTTTGGACAATGTGGCCTATGTTCCTCTGATGCACAACAACCAGGGGGACAGCGTACGCTATGTTGTATACTCTGGCAGTAAGCCTCTGTATGTAGGCACCATTATCTTCACCTCCCGCGAGCTAGTGATTACTTATACGACTTCTGACCCCACGCTCACATTCTCCAGTCTGGATTTCTTCAGCAACAATAGTCCTCTGATTAACGCACAGTACATCATGTTTGGAACGCCCTCCTCTGGCGCACTGTACAAGGACTATGAAAATCGCACCTATGTACAGCCCCGTGATTATTTCTCCTACAACACCACACACGGTGTCGAGTTGTTGGACAATGTTACCTTTGTCCCCAAGGATGGGTTCCTTGGCACGGTTGAGATTCCTTTCACGGGTAACGCTTTGGTCGGTGGCAGTATCTCCGGTAAGGTACGCATCTATGTTACGCGCCATGTCTTTGAAGATGTCGACCCGAACAACTGGGCCGCTCCCTACATCAACCGTCTGTACGCAACAGGCATTATCTCTGGCACCTCCGCTACTACTTTCTCCCCCAACAACGAGATGAAGTACGGCGAGGCTCTCAAGATGATTCTGGTCGCGGCTGGCTATCCTAAGCAGAGCGAAACTGGTGGCACGCACTGGGCAAGCAATTACCTCAATTTCGCTTACCAGAAGGGCTTTGTTCACTCCAAGAACATCGACCTGAATGCCAAGGTGGACCGTGATACTATCGCGGAAATTGCGGCTAAGGCACTGGGTCTGGATAAGGCCAATAGCATCGACAGTGGCATTGTCGCTCCTGTCGACAGCGACAACGGCTATGTCTTTGCACTGTACAACGCAGGTATCCTCAACGGTACTTTCATCAACGGCCACAACTACTTCGAGGGTAGCAAGAACATCGAGCGCGATGAAGTCGCAAAAATTATCTGCGCCATCAACGATTATAACGACTAATTGCACATAAAAAACGCGTGCTGTAGACCGGCTTGGTCTGCGGCACGCATTTTTGTTTTTTATAAATTTTGGTCTAAGGAGATTTTGGTTGCTTTCAAAACATCCTCAATAATTTTGATTTGTTGTGTGGTGCAGGTATTCAGCACGGTAAGAATTGCGTTCATCGTATCACTGCGGTCAACGCGATTTTGCTCGTATAGCAGGTCATCGGTATGCACCTCCAGCACATCCGCCAGTGATACCAAGACAGGTAAACTCAACTTGGTATTTCCTGTTTCAATGTGGCTCATATGGGTGACAGATATCCCGACCTGCTCTGCTAAAAGCTCCTGTGACAACCCATGCGCTTTCCGTACCTTTCGGATTCTCTGCCCGATTGCGTAGTAGTCTATTGTAGCACCGCCCATGTGGATTGCATTAAAAACTCTCCAGCACTTCGGGGGTCAGGGCTTTGGCGACTTCCACGGCCAAGCGGACGGAAGCCTCGAAGTCATAATAGGAAGTAATACCCTGCGGAGAATGGATATAGCGCACAGGCACACCAATGACGATGGTGGGAATACCGAGGTTGGCGTTGTGCAGGACACCGCCGTTCGTACCACCGCCCTCGCGCACCGAGGTCTGTACAGGGATATCCAACTTTTCTGCAATATCCAGGGCGAAGCGGATAAATCTGGGGTGGGTAATCATAGAACGGTCAAAGAAGCGCAACATTGGGCCTTTTTTCAGGGCGGTCTGGATGGCATAGGGTTCGGTGAAAGTATCATCGGCAGGGCAACCCTCGAAGCAGATAGCCACCTGTGGCTGTACGGCATTCCGCACCACACACGCACCGCGCTCCCCCACTTCCTCCTGCGAGGACAGGACACCCGTAATATTCACCGCCAGTTCTTCCTGTTGCAGACGGCGCATCGTCTCCACCACCGCCGCACAGCCAATGCGGCAGTCAAAGCCCTTACCAAACATCAAATCACGCTTCTCGTCATATGCAAAGGCGACATCGGGGACAATTGGCTCGCCCATGCGGATACCAAACACTTCCTCGGCCTCCTGCTTGGAAGTGGCACCCACATCAATCACAAAGTCGTGAATACTCTGGGAAACGCTATTTTTTTCTGCGGCGGACATAAAATGCACAGGCTTTGCCGCAATCACACCCTTGATAAACTCGCCATACTTATTGCGTACGAGAACCTTTGTAGAGGTCAGCGAGGACAAATTCCAACCGCCCAGTGCCACAAAGCGAATCGTGCCATTGGGCTTCACAGAGTGTACCATCATCCCCACTTCATCGCCATGTGCGTCCAGCAACAGCATCGGCTTCTGTACACCCTCCTGCGCTTTTGGGGTCATGTAGAAATTGCGAATATTGTCCTCACGCACCGCGCACCAATCTGGTGCATACTTGCGTCCGACCTCATTCGTACCATCTTCAAAGCCAGAGGGACCAAAGGCATTAGAAAATGCCCCAATCATTGCAACAACTTCTTGTTTGACTTGAAATTCCATAGTAATTCCTTTCAGTAACAAGGGAGTGCGGCGGCACTCCACAGCACTCCCCTGTATCATTCTTACTTGCTGGTTTCTGCGATAAACTCGTCGATTCTGTCTGCGATAATCTGCAAGCTCTTTCTCCAGAAAGAAGGCTCTGTCAAGTCGATACCAGCGATACCAGCCACATGCTCCACAGTATCCACGGTGGTAGCCTTCAACAGAGCGCGGTACTTGGGCAGGAATGCATCGCCCTCCTCCAGATACTTGGCATACAGACCACGGGAGAACAGACCACCAAACGCATAGGGGAAGTTGTAGTAGCTCAGACCTGCGCGGTAGTAGTGGCTCTTACAGCACCACATCCAGGGGTGCATATAGTCGGGGTCAAGGGCATCGCCAAACGCCTCTTTCTGGGCATCCAACATAATCTGCTCCAAATCCTTGGCAAACAGGAAGGTATCGTTACGACGGCGGATAACAGTATCCTCGAACAGGAAGCGAGAGTAGATATCGACGATAATCTGGGTGCAGTCCTGAATCTGGCTCTCGATGAGCTGAATCTTCTCCTCGCCCTCTGCCTTAGCGATAGCGTCGTTGACGATAATCAATTCGTTAAAGTTGGAAGCAGTTTCTGCGACAGGCATGGTGTAGCCCGTGTTGAGGGGGCGATGGTCCTGAATCTGCAAGCCGTGGTAGGCGTGACCCAGCTCGTGTGCCAGCGTGACGACATTGCCGAACATACCGCAGAAGTTGGTGAGAATACGGCTCTGCTTCAAGAAAGGCAGGTTGGAGCAGAAAGCACCACCGACCTTACCCGCACGGGGATAGAAGTCAATCCACTCGTTCTTGAATGCTTCGTCGACCATCTCTGCGAGGTCGGGCGCGAAGCTGTTGAAGTGCTCCACCAGATAGCTGTGTGCCTCCTCCACGGTGTAGGTCTTGGCACTGGCGTTGCCCATCGCGGCAAACAAATCATACCAAGGCATACCGTTCTCATGGCCCAACAGCTTTGCCTTATGCTTCAGATAAGCCTGGAACTTGGGCAGGTACTCGCGCATGGCAGTCAGCATGGCATCCAGCGTTGCCTTCTGCATACGGGACTGGTTCAGGGTCATGGCGAGAGGATTCTCAAAACCGCGCATCTTGGCTTCCAGATTCGCCTGTGCCTTGATGGAGTTCAGCGCGTAGGCGATAGAGTCCTTAATCTTGCTGTAGCAAGCCAATTCTGCTTCATAGGCAGCCTTGCGCTCAGCGGGGTCGTCGCTCTCTGCCAGACCACGGATAGCGGACAGGGTGGTTTTACCGCCCTTGTAATCGACCTCGACCGTTGCGGTCAGATGGGACACCAGATTACCCCAAGACTGGCCACCAGAAATATTCATCTGGGCAAACAGGGCTTCCTCCTCGTCACTCATGGAGTGTTCGATGGACTCCAACACCTGACTGAAATAGAACTTGTACTGTTTCAGCAGGTCGTCACTCTCGATGATAGCATCCAGATTCTCAACCTTGCCCACATACTTTTCAAACATGACACCTTCCTTTGCGGTGCCAGCCATGAGGGACTGCAATTTTGTCTGGTAGGCAGAAACCTCACTGTCACCGCTGTTCGCACTGCGACGCAGGCTGAAATAGCCACCCAGCTTGCGGACAAGAACCGTCATCTCCTCCTTGGTTTCGATGACACGGCGCAGGGTTGCTCTGGGGTCGTCCATCGTCAAGTTGGCGACCATCTCTTTATAGGAAGCAACCAGCTCCTCCAGCTTCTGCATATCCGCCTGTAAGGTGGGGTCATCAATGCCCTTGTAAAAAATATCCAAAGACCATTCGTTATACATCTCGTTCGTTCTCCTTTATCAGCAATACCATCAATCGATTCTAAAGTTCGATTAACCACGCGCTCCATTCTAATACATTCCACAGTTTTCCGCAAGGGGTTTCTTCTGTTTTCGGCATTTTGTACAGAAAAATGCAATAAAAAAGGAAAAAACACCGAGTAGCGAACGAATCACTACTCGGCGTAAACAAACTAGGAATATTGTTTAGTACTTATCTCCACTGCTGAAGCTATAGGAAGCAGGTGCGGTGAAGGGGTCTGCGGCACTGCTACCCTTGGTATGTACCGTTGTACTGGCATCATCGCTCAGTCTGAACTTGCTAATCATAGACTTGAGCATATTGGCCTGACCAGACAGCTCCTCACTAGCGGCGGCGGACTCCTCTGCGGTCGCAGAGGTGGACTGGATAACAGCAGAAATCTGCTCAATACCAATGGTCATCTGATTGACAGCATTGAGCTGTTCATCACTTGCACGGGCAATTTCCAGCACGCGGTCATTGACGGCCTCAGCCTTGCGTACAACACCTGCGAGTGCATCGGAGGTGGTGGTTGCCAGACGGCTACCCTGTGCGATAGCATCCAGGGTGTTCTGAATCAGCACAGTTGTGGTCTTAACAGACTCAGCGGATTTCGCGGCGAGGGAGCGCACTTCGTCAGCGACGACGGCGAAGCCCTTACCAGCGGCACCAGCACGGGCGGCCTCAACCGCGGCGTTCAGCGCGAGGATGTTGGTCTGGAATGCAATATCGTCAATGCTCTTGACGACCTTGCTAATCTCGTTCGAGGTAGCGTTGATGTTGTTCATAGCTTCCATCAGCTCGCCCATGATACGGTTACTCTCAGTAATACCAGCACCAGCTTCGCTTGCCATACGGCTTGCATTGGCGGCGTGGTCGGCATTCTCCTTCACCTGACCCTGCATCTCGGTCATGCTTGCCAACAGCTCCTCAACGGCACTAGCCTGCTCAGTAGCACCCTGTGCCAAGCTCTGGGAACCGTCTGCAACCTGCTGAGAACCAGACAGAACTTCGGTCGAAGCACTGTCGATATTGAGCAGAGTATCGGTCAAGGTGTCGCGGATAAAGCGCAGACCCTTGAGGATGGCGAAGTAGTCGCCCGTGTAATCGGCGATATGGTTGGACTTGGCGGTGAAGTTACCCTCACCCAGCTCATTACACAGGTAAGCGAGGTCGTCGGTAATGACATCGAGCTTCTCCACCGTACCACGCACACTGTTGGACAACTGACCCAGTTCATCCTCAGATTGATAAGAGATGGAAACATTCTTAAAGTCACCGTCGGCAACCTGCTTCATGGCACGCTCGATTTCACGGATAGGCTTCAGCAACATGGAACGAAGCGCACCAGTCATCGCTAATGCGATACCCAAAGCGGCAATCTGGAGAATAATCACCAGCGTGATAGCCGTCGTCTTAGCCTTTTGGGCATTATTATAGCGAGTATCAACCTGTCTGTAGACCTCGTCGCTCATCTCCAACATCTTGTTGACGACCTTTTCATAGGCAACGGAATACTCATTGACATAGATATCGTATGCGTTGGCGTTGCCCTGTGTAGTAAACTTTCTACACTCTACCAACATACGCTCACGGGTGTCCGTAACGGAATCCATCAGAGCGTTAATGGCGGCGACTTGGCTCTCGAATTGCGGTGCAATGGTCACAAAGTCTTTCAGTGCCTGGTCAAAAACTCCACGCACCTCCAACAGCTCGTCCTCAACTTTAGTCAACTCTGCCTGCGTCATAACAATGGTTGCCTGCAACGCGCTCTCCTCAATCTGACGAACAGCACGGCGTGCAGTCCAAAGGTATGTAATGGCAGGAACCGTGGTATGGGCGTATCCATCGGCGGTTTTCGCCAGTCTTAACACCTGCGAAATCGACACCGCACCCAGTGCCAATGTCATCGCAATGACAATGGCAAACGATACAAAGATTTTGACGCCAATTTTTTGATTTTTCATACTTTCTACACTCCTTTACTAATTTTCCCCCTCAGTAATGTGTATATCGGGCCGTCGTTTGCACAACCCTTTATTTGCCATTATACCCTCCTTTTCCTATATTTGCAAGCGATAAAAAATTTATTTTACGAAAGAATGATTTTTTGTTACTTTTGTGAAATTTACACTGGAAAATATGACATATCTGTGCTATACTGTAAAATGGTATCCTAAAAACTGGGAGGCACACCATGAACGCAGGGATTCATATTGAAATGAATATCCTATTTTGTATGTTCTGCATCCTGCTGTATTGTCAGCAGAAGAAACACAATGTTTTCGATTTTCTCGGCTCTACCACCTTTAATTATTTAGTCTGGGCTTCTGTAGGTATCATGTCGGTTGATACTGTGTCATGGCTCTTTGTCGCAGATGTCATTCCACATCCAGATATCGCACCACTGATTAGCCATACGCTCTATTATATGATACAGGCCGTTCTTCCCTTTTTCTTTTTAATCTATTGCGTCAACACCACAGGTACACACCTCACCAAATCGGCACATCAAGTTTTAACCATCCCGATTTTCTGCACCGTTATTCTCCTATGGATAAATGCAAAAACAGGATTTGCATTTTCCATCGAGAACAAGTTGAGTATACGCAATGCCGATTACTTTCTGGTCATCATTGCTCCCCTCTTCTACATCATAGCCTGCTTTGTTTCGTGCTGTATCTTTTATGTGCGCTCACGAAACGATACGCTGGAACGGCGCAAGATTGCATTTCATATGCTCATATGTGTGGCTATCACGCTACTCGGCGCAATTGCCTGTAGCTTTATCTCCTATCTTAGCCCGTGGCACGCCTTTGTTTCTGCTCTGGTGTACCTCTATATCAACCTGCACAGCTATCGGGAACAAAATTTGGATGCTATCGCCTATACCGACTCGATGACGGGGCTGAAAAATTACGCCGCCTATACCCATATAAAAGAACAGATGGTGCAACAGCTCACCAGTGACCCCAACACACACTTTGCGATTGCCGTGATGGATGTCAACAATCTAAAAAAGGTCAATGACAAGTACGGACACAAGGCAGGCGATGCCCTCCTGTGCGCCGCCTCTCAATTGCTCTGCAATGTGTTCAAGCGAAGTTCTGTCTGTCGCATCGGTGGTGATGAATTTGTTGCTATCCTCGAACATTCTGACTACGAGAACCGCGAAGCACTCTACCAGACTTTTACAGAACAAATGCAGTCGGCTACTTTTACTTTTGAGGATGTGGAACTCCCTTTGACAGCCGCTTTGGGATTGTGCGCCTACGACCATAAACGACACCACTCCTTTGACGATGTCTTTCAGGAGGCCGACAGCACCATGTACGAAAACAAAGCAAAAATGAAATCACTCGAAAAAAACGCGTGAAAAAACTCCCCTTGTGCCTATTATAGCCCAAGGGGAGCCTTTTTGTTGTTCCTCTACTTGTGTTTCTATATTGACTGTTTCTCGATTCTTCTTTATAATAAAGATAAAATTTTCGCAAATTTTCCAATAAAATACTTTTTTGACAGAAACAGGAGGAATGTATTATGTTGACAGCAAGCTCCCCCCAGTCGAACAGCCACGCTTTCAAAGGTCGTTCTTTGACCACTGCACTGCGAAGCAGAATTTCACTGGTTTTCTTATGCTCCATCGTCCTTATCCTAACCGCTAACTTCGTACTGACACTCACTATGCTACGAAACAATACCCATGCCACCCTGCAAGACCAAATCGGCTACTACGAGGATATTGTAGACAAGTGGATTGCCGTGCGTATGGAGCATCTCAATATTTTGAAACATCAGATAGAGGGTATGCCTTCCAACGAGCGCACCAAGCAAACCATTCTACAACTTCTCACAGAATCAACCAACTACGGTACGAGCTTAGGTGTCCTCTCCGACTATATGGTATACCCCGATAACAGCATGGTTTGCGGAGATGGTTGGATTCCCGACCCTGGCTACATTCCCACCAAAAACGAATATTACACTGTCCCTGTGCAGAGTGGCCAGTCCCATATCTCTGCCCCCTATGTCGATGTCAGCACAGGCAAATTTGTCATCACAATTTCTCTTCCCCTGTATGCCGATGGGCAACTGTACGCCGTTCTGTGTCGTGATATGTGCATCGACGAGATGCGCAACCTCAACTATGGCCAGCAGAAAAATTTCACTGCCTATCTATTGGACAACGACGGCAACATCCTCAGCCACCCAAACTGGGCATACAGTGCCACGGTGGAACAACTGCAAAACACGGCGGAACTGGATGGTCTGTCGTTCCTCGGTACGCTCTCCGACAGTACAGAGTTAAACAAGTACCAAGATTATGACGGTCAGACGAAATATTTTATGGAAACGGTCAACCAGACTACGGGTTGGATTTTGGGTCTGGCGTACCCTGTCAAAACTACGGTCAACCAACTCACGAGCCAGTTGGTACTCAGCCTTTTGGTTGCTGTCGTTACGCTCACTGTGTCGCTGGTACTGCTCACACTCTTTTTACGCAAGCGACTTTCTCCTATTCAGCAGGTAGCCGAGGCCGCACAAGCATTGGCACAGGGCAATCTCAATATCTCCACTTCTCAAGTAGACAGCGACGACGAAGTGGGACAACTGGCAGACACTTTCTACCAGACCGCCGCATATCTCCGCGCCATCATTGGCGAGTTGTCCCATATACTCACCCAGATTGCCAATGGCGAGTTGGATGTGCGTCCCCAGTGTGAGTACCGTGGGGATTTTCAGCAGATTCATACCGCCGTCCTACATATCTCCGATACGCTCACCCACATCATCGGCAGTATTCGCACCGCCTCCGACCAAGTATCTCTCCACGCGGAACAACTGGCAGAGGGCGCACACCGCCTCTCCATCAGTACCCATGAGCAGGATATTCGCTTCGGTCCCGTAGCAGACGGCTGTGTGGTATTGGATGAAGTGGTCAACCGCAATGCGGAGCGTTGTCGTAATGCCGACCAGATTACAACAGAAGTGTTGAACAAGCTGAACGACAGCAACCTTCAGATGGATGAAATGACGGATGCCATGCACCGCATCAGCGATTCCTCCAACCAAATCAGCACTATCAACAAGACTATTGAGGACATTGCATTCCAGACCAACATTCTGGCATTGAATGCTGCGGTGGAGGCTGCCCGTGCTGGTGTGGCAGGCAAGGGCTTTGCCGTGGTTGCTGACGAGGTACGAACTCTGGCAGCCAAGAGTGCCGAGGCAGCCAAGAGCACGACAGAGCTGATTGACCACTCGGTTCACATGGTGGAAAACGGCACAGGTATTTCTAATGCCACGGCAGACTCTCTGCGACAAGCAGTAGATATCTCTCAGCAAGTTGCCCAATTGATTCAGGAGATTGTCACCACCTCTGAGGAACAGCGTACCCAGATTGCCTTCATTCTGAAAGGTATCCGCGAGGTTGCCGAGTTGACCAAGGGCGACTCCCACACCGCAGAGCAAAACGCCACGGCGAGTACCGAGCTGTCCAGTCATGCACAGACCTTACGCGAACTGGTTTCCCACTTCCATATCCGTGGCAACTGAGCGACCTAAATCATAGACAAAAAATTACCGGACATTCGGAGTAATTCCAATGTCCGGTGTTTTGTATCCTATTGTACTTATATTCCCTCATTCACTTACTTTTTTGACCAAAAAGAAGTATTCTCCATAGAGAAGCAGGATGGAAAATACAATAGAGCCTGCTAACAACCTCCAATACGCCTCCTCATCATAGGCAACGAAATCAAACAGAACACCCGTTCCCTTATCACGACGCATAATAAACGCATCAGATTCCGTAATGGTAACAATTGCATCCTTGGGAATCACTCGATATGTACCGTTTTCCACATTCATAATGTATTCCCTTCCCTCTTCGTAAGTAATGGGAACACATATGTAACTACTATCGGTTTCCAAAAGTTTTCCATATTCTTGTGTATTCGCATCACCATCTACAGCAATAATCTGCGGAATATCAAACAATATAATTTTTTGATAATAACCCATCAGATAAACAAAGAACAACGATAAAAGAAAGACAGTAGCACCTATAATCAATCCGACTGCCCAAGAGTCATATATTTTATTCTTCTCAACATGAACCGTTGCTTTCGTCTGAGAAAATTTCCTCGCACCACATAAGAGCGTGAGCAATATATTCATTACCATAGAACTCATGACCATGGACAGGATAAAATCGTTGCCGCCATTTACAAGTATCAATATAAAGAAATACAGGATGAAAAAAGTAGCTGGCAACGCAATATATCTACTATTTCTCAATACCCATTTTGCAATGTATGTACTTCTTGTATTTCGTACAGTTGGTTTTTCTAATATCTTGATAATCATGTTGTTATACTTTAACTGAAGAATAACATAAATAACAGAGATGGGAGCAGCAACCACAAAACCATAAAAATTACTTACAGAGTCCACTGCACTCTCAAAATACTGAATTGGCAGATTGTAGCACTCAAAATAGCTGTTCCAATACATAAAACTGTATAATGATGTCAATAAATTCGCTAAATATCCCAACACACCAACCGCAAGAGCAGCACCAATCGCTTTGCCAGTGTCAAAGGTTTCGAAAACACTTAATAAAAAGGATTTCATCATGGATTCTTTTAAGTTATCATTTCTCATAATATTCCCCCTGTGTTTTTATTATATATAATTATTATAACACACATATCAAAAAATGACAGAGGCAAAATACCCCTGTCATATTTTTATTCTGTTTTTGTTTCGTCATGTGGGAGGGCGGTCTATTGGGTGTCCATGAGGGAATCCGTTAAAATTTGTCGTTTCTGGTCGCGTGTAACACCGATATAGCTACTCATACTCTCCACGCTCTGCATCAACGCGGTACTTGTGCCGACAGGAAATGTTGTTTTTCGTTCCTGCATCCGTCCTCACACCGCCGCCTGCAACATATTTTCAATCAAAATCCCATATCCTTTTGTGGGGTCATTGACTAACACATGGGTCACTGCCCCCACCAGTTTCCCATTTTGAATGATGGGCGAACCACTCACGGGTGATTGCCATTAGGGACAACACTTTTAGTCATTCCTCAATGATTTTCACACTTGCCCAACGGCGTTCTGTTTTTGCACTGTATTTCAGAGTATAGGTTGGAATTCCTTTTGAAATTGCTCTGTAAATTTCTTCTATTTCTTTGGAGATCTGATCTTCGTCGGCATACCATCCAAGGAATGTAGTCGGTTCACCCCAGAAATTTGAACCTCCCCTGTCGAAACCAAACAGTGCATATTGAGGTGACTTTTTACCGCCGTGCATTTTGCCGGATGCTGTTACCTTGCAGCATGTTGCAATCACATTCTCATAAGGGGAACTAATAACAATTGAACCCGATATAGTTTTATTCGTTGCTCCCGCATCACAGTTCGTTCCAACTTCCATGAGCGCATCCAGCGAAACATTCAGTTTGTTGGAAAGCAGCAATAATTTTTCCACTTCCGGGTATCCCTGATCTTGTTCCCATTTGGAAACAGCCTGTCGGCTGACATCCAGCAGTTCTGCCAACTCTTCCTGCGACAGATGATATTCTTTCCTGATTTGTTTTAGATTTTCTGAAAAACTCATATGAGCACCTCCTTTGGTGCCTTAATTTTAATGCAAAAAGCATGTAAACGCTACCAACCTGCTTTTGCATATTCGCAACCTGAAGTTGCAATTTCATTGTAGCAAAATGCGCAAAAAAGACAGGAGTATTTCTACCCCTGTCAAATCATATTTATCCCGCCGCGTCCAGCATATTCTCGATAAAAATACCGTATCCTCTCGTCGGGTCATTCACCAGCACATGGGTCACGGCGCCCACCAGTTTCCCGTCTTGAATAATCGGACTGCCGCTCACGAGTGATTGTGATTAGGGACAACATTTTTGGGGTGCAAGAAAGGGGCTGCAAAAATGTGCAGACCCTTTTGGTTTATGTATCGAGTTTTCGACCAAACAGAATAAATAACATCGGTGAGAACGAAGAAAGAATAACCGACACCGTTAGGTTATCTGTCAGTTTCAAAAGAAACGAGGAAACTGTGCCTGTCCAATTCTGAATGTATGCAAGTCTAATGCTAAGAGAAATCGGGAAACTCGGAATATAAAGCTGTGCCAGAACAATCAACAGGAAAATACCAGATGCGATTGCAGATGAAACAGCGATTTCTGCTTTCGACATGGAGCGGAATGCCCACAAACCGCCAATCAGCAATACAATCAAGAAAAGTGCCATGTTGAAA
>JAZOVU010000056.1:0-15037 GCA_045658885.1 Candidatus Pelethomonas sp.
ATAGTTTGTAAATTCTTGTTCATGAAAATACCCCCGTTTCTCGGATACTACACGCTAGTCGCGTATACTTTCCGCTAATATACGGTGTATTATTTCATATCAGTGAGTTTACTACAAGTCACCGTTAGTTTTGACGCTTACCAAATAATGTTCCTCAAGCTCATCCACGAGATCTAGGAGAGTATCTAAATTATTCTTGATAGAGTATAGACGATGACGATATTGTTCGGTATAGAGAAGCTTCTTATGAATTGAAGCGTAGGCACATTCGGATGGATATTTTTCTGACCATTTACCACCAAATAACGAATTCCCTAAAAGCAAACATGTGGAACTGAATCGGTTTTCTTCGTCCGTAATGACTTCTTTTAGTAATTGGTCTATCTCCTTTCGCATATCATATCCGATTTTCATTGTATCAAGGGCTATTAAGCCATTTTTATCAGAAAAATTGGATAAAAGGAATTCAAAAAATGTAATTTCCTTTGTTGTTAAATAGCCATACAAAGGAACACTTACAATCTTATACTTTTGTTGTTCGAGGTTCTTTTTCCCCTTCTCGGCGTTTTCTAGTTTTGTCTTTTTCTTTGCTATCTTTGCATCTCGCTCATCTTCTGGATCCAAAACATTTATATTCAATTTCTCGATAGCATCTTCGTAAGAAGATATTTGGTCATTTAATTTTTCAATTTCTTTTTCCTGATTTTTCCAGCGATCAATATAGTCAACTGGCAAAAAAACACGAGAGTTTGTAACATCAGTTTTCAGCAATGCATCCAACCGCGCATATATTTTTTTGCGCAATGCCTGTATATCTTGTGATGTCACCTTCTCCCACGACTCCTTCTCTTTTAGCCATTTAGTAGCCCAGTCTCTGAAAGGGATGCTATTTTCAGTTTGAAGATATTGCTTATATTCGTTGTCAGTAAATTTCATAGAATACCCTCCATTTATAGTTGCATTATGTGTATATCTCGAATATAGCACATCTTGCTTTTGCATACCATAACTATTGATAACGAACCGAAAAACAAAGGGTGTGGCAGGAAACCGCACCCTTTTTGTGTGAAAAAATCGTTATGTAGGCTATGGTGGTATCGCTTACTTCATACCAGCGGTGATGATAGCCATGGTGTAGACCTCCTCGGCGTTGCAACCGCGGGACAGGTCGTTGATGGGAGCGTTCAGACCCTGCAGGATGGGGCCGTAGGCATCGTAGCCACCCAGACGCTGTGCAATCTTGTAGCCGATGTTACCAGCCTCGATGCAGGGGAACACGAAGGTGTTGGCATAGCCTGCAACCTTGCTGCCGGGGAACTTCAGCTGACCAACCGTGGGGCTGACAGCGGCATCGAACTGCATCTCGCCGTCGATAGCGAACTCGGGAGCCAGCTCCTGTGCAATCTTGGTAGCAGCGGCGGACAGGCCGACGGTAGCACCCTTACCAGAACCCTTGGTGGAGAAGCTCAGCATAGCAACCTTGGGCTCAATGCCGAAGAACTTTGCCGTACGAGCAGACTCGACAGCGACCTCAGCCAGCTTCTGTGCGGCAGAAACGGTCACATTGCCCTCCTTGTCCACGCTGTCCTCATAGGAGATGTTGATAGCGCAGTCGCCCATGCACAGGGTCTGGAGTGCGGGGTCGCCACCCTCACGCTTCATAATGAAGCAGGAGGAAACCAGATTTGCACCAGGCTTGGTCTTAATCAGCTGGAGAGCAGGACGAACGGTATCGGCGGTGGAGTAGGTTGCGCCGCCCAGCAGAGCGTCTGCCTTGCCCATCTTCACCAGCATGGTGCCGAAGTAGTTGCCCTTGGACAGGCTTGCCTTGCAGTCCTCAGCACTCATCTTGCCCTTACGCAGAGCGACCATGGTTTCCACCATCTCGTCCATGCCAGCATAGGTAGCGGGGTCGAGGATTTCAGCCTTAGCGATATCGAAACCGCCCTTCTCAGCGGCAGCCTTGACCTCGTCCACATTACCGACCAGAATGACATCCATCAGGTCTTCCTTGATGAGGCGAGCGGTAGCTTCCAGAATACGGGCATCGGGGCCCTCGGTAAAGACAATCGTGCGGCGGTTCTCCTTGAGGTTGTTCAGAAGAGCGGTAAACATAGTGTGTTTCCTCCGTTTTACTAAAACTTTGTTGTCGGATGGCGCACCATCCGATTTTCGCACCATGTATTATACACCAGTACACACTATTCCTCAATGGATATTTTTGATTTTTTCAAAATTTTTGTGAAATTTACGGATTTTGTCTGTCCTACGCGCGGAGGGATGTTTCGACAGCGTTGCTATTGTTTCGCAAAGATGGTATACTGACCGCACATAAAAAAAGAATGAGAGGATATCTACATGAAACAAGACCGACAACATCTACTTTTGCATGACAACAATATGATTCGTTCGTTTGTCATCCTGGCACTGCCCCTGTTTGGTGTCAACCTGCTGACCTCGCTCAACGACCTCATCGACACCTATTTCGTAGGCAATATGCCCAACTCCGTCGCCGCACAGTCTGGCATGAGCGTTTCTTGGCCCTTTCTCAACATCCTGATTGCCTTTAATATGGGCATCGCGGTGGCTGGTGTGGCGGTTATCAGCCAGTACCTCGGTGCAGGCAAGAAACAGGAGGCACGGAAATACGGTGCAATGCTGGTGATGATTGGACTGGTGCTCGGTGTCGTTATCAACGCACTGGTCTACTTCCTCGCGCCGTTCGTCCTGCACTGGATGGGAGCCGAGGGCGGTGTGTACGACAGCGCGTTGACCTATGTGCGCGTGCGCTCCTTTGAACTGGTCTTTCTATTCTTCTTTGCCGCATTCCAGTCCATTCGACAGGCGCGTGGCGATACCCTCACCCCCGTCATTTATTCCACCATTGGTATTTTTGTCAATGTCACACTCAACTGGCTGTTTATCTATGTCTGGGGTTGGGGTGTCTTTGGTGCGGCGTTCGCCACGGTTATTTCCATCGCAGTACGCACCCCGTTCTGCTTCTATCACCTGTTTATCGAGGAGAGCGAGGCCAAACTCACTTTTTCCGACCTGCGCCCCGACTTTACTTATATCAAAGAACTGGTGCGCGTGGCGATTCCGTCCGCCGCCTCACAAGCATTCACATCCTTGGGCTTTCTGGTGTTGCAGGTGTTTGTCCTGTCCTACGGCGAGCGCGTGTCGGCGGCATTCAGTCTGGGCAACAAAGTGACCAATCTGCTGTTGATGCCGATTATGGCACTGGGCAGTGTGTTGGCCACCTTTGCCGGCCAGAACATCGGCAAGGGCAACCCCGAACGCGCCCTGCGCGCCTACCGTGTCTGTCGCAACCTCTCCCTCTCCATCGCCATTGTCGGCGGTATCATCCTCTTCCCGTTCCGCGGTCAAGTGTTGGCTCTGCTGTCCAACGATGCGGAAACGGTGCGTATCGGTACGGAATATGCGACTTTTGTTGTCTTTGCCCAACCGCTGATGGGTATTTTCCAGAGCTATATCTCCCTGTTCAACGGCGCAGGAAAGACCAAATTTTCTTTCTATATGGCCACCATGCGCCTGTGGGGATTGCGTCTCCCGATGATTTGGTGCTTCCAACACTTCACCAACCTCGGCCGTTTCGGTATCTGGTGGGCTGTCCTGCTCAGTCTGGTTGTGGTTGACCTGTTCGGTATGTTCCTGTTCCGCAAAGTGGACTTTACAACCAGCCTTGCCGATAGAAAAACGCTTTAATTGGTTAAAAGAATCCGTATTTTGGGAAAATTTTTTGAGATTTACACGGTTTATCGCCCCAGTTTCGACAAAAAAAGGGTTGACGGGTCTGTGATTTTTTAGTACAATGCTTTTGTAACTATTTTGTAACTCTTTTCATGTCAAGATATAAATAAAACTGTAATGTTTCCATAGGAGGCTCTATGGCTCAGAAAATTTCCAAAGGTAAGGCACATTCCCAGTCCACCAAGAATGTGAACCAGAATACACGCCGTACATTTGCGGAGAGCAATACCTTTTCCAAGCAGGTAAAGCTCCTCGCCGCTGGTATGATGCCCTGCGTACGCGACAAGGCACACGAAGCTCTGTTGCTACTGCGCTCCGCACTGGTGTCCCTGTTCGGTATGGCGCGTAAGCTCCGCGTTCCCAGCGCCGTCCACGCCACGGCATTTCTCACCCTCAGCACTGCGATTGCTGTTTTTGCAGTGGTTAATATCCTGTACACCACTGGCACCACCATCTCTCTGGATGGTGTGGCAATCGGCACAGCCGCTACTGCGGAGGAGGCAGAGGCCATTCTTCTGTCCGCCGAGCGTTCTATCTCCGATGTGGTAGGATATAGCTATACCTTGGAAGATAGTCAGGTGTCCTACTCCACAGGTATGACAGCTCGTACCAATGTGGGTAACAGCGAGGACCTGCAAAATGCACTGACTGAACAGCTCGGTGTCGTGGAGCACGGCTATGCCCTGTATGTCGATGGTCAGTTTATCGGCGCAACCCAGACCGCTGGTGCGTTTGAGGACCTGCTCGACCAAGTATCCGCCCCTTATCGCAACGAGAATACGGTTTCTATTTCCTTTGTCGAAACTGTAAAGATTGTCGAGTGCGACCTCCCCGTTGACAGCTTTACCAACCTCGCGGATGTAGCTCTGTTATTGACCAGCACCAAAGCGGGCGAAGTGACCTACACTGTCCAGAAGGGCGACTGCTGGTCCGTCATTGCACAGGACCACGATATGACCAGCAAGGAGCTGTTGGCTCTGAATCCCGGCTACGATATGGACAAATTGCAGATTGGCGATGTGCTGATTATCAGCAATGCCGTTCCCTTCCTGACCGTGGTTGTCAGCCAGATGGAGTACTATGTGGCAGATATTGCCCCCGAAGTCGAGTATATCGATGACCCCTCCATGTGGAAGGGCGACACCGTGATTGTTACACGGGGTGTGAATGGCACGGCAGACACCTCCGCACTGGTTACTTATCAGGGCAATATGGAGATTGCCCGTGAGATTGTCACCCAGACTACCATCACCGAGCCTGTGACCCAAGTGGAAAGACGCGGTACTGCCGAGCGTCCCAGCTGGGCTCCCACTGGTACTTTCCGTATGCCCACCCACGGTACGCTGACCTCCAAGTTCGGCTACCGCTATATCTTCGGCAAGACCTCCTTCCACGGTGGTATTGACCTCGCTAACCGTGTTGGTACGGACATCGTTGCCTCCGACGGCGGTATTGTCACCTACTCTGGCTGGATGAGTGGCTACGGCAATCTCCTTATCATCGACCACCAGAACGGCTACAAGACCTACTATGGCCACTGTAGCAAGCTGTTGGTCAGCGAGGGTGCCAAGGTTCACAAGGGTCAGCATATCGCTGAGATGGGTAGCACGGGACGCTCCACTGGCTCCCATCTGCACTTTGAAATTCGCTATAAGGGCGAGCGCAAAAACCCCCTCAACTACCTGTAAATTAGGATATCCTCCGGTTTTCGCCGGGGGATATTTTTATCCTGTTTCACGAGGTTACTGCTATGAAAACACCCGACAATACTCTCGGATTGTATATCCATATCCCCTTTTGTAAAAACAAATGTCTATACTGTGATTTTTACTCCCTACCCCACTCGGAAACCATGATGGACCGCTATACCACCGTACTCATCAAGCATCTGACGGAGCGCGCACAGTATGCCACAGGCAAGACGGTGGACACTATCTATTTTGGCGGTGGCACGCCCTCCTATCTCGGTGTCCCTCGTTTGGTACGCCTGTTGCACTGCATCAAAGCACATTATACCGTGGCGGATAACGCAGAGATTACCTTGGAGGCGAACCCCGAAAGTTTACACGAGGTAGAGGATGTAACCACACTGCGCCGTGTAGGATTTAACCGTATCTCCTTGGGCGTACAGTCCGCCAACGACGAGGAACTGCGTGCCGTGGGGCGCATCCACACTTTTGCACAGGTGCGTCAAGCCGTTGCCGCCATCCGTGCAGGTGGCATTGAAAATCTCTCTCTGGACTTGATATATGGCCTGCCAGCGCAGACGATGGCAAGCTGGCAGAAAACCGTGGAAACGGTGGTGGCACTCGCGCCAGAACATCTGAGCTGTTACGGTCTGAAAATCGAGGAGGGGACACCCCTCCACACCATGAAAAACAGTCTTGTCCTCGCCGACGATGATGTACAGGCGGATATGTACCTCTGGACAACGGAGTATCTGATACGACAGGGGTATACACACTATGAAATTTCCAACTTTGCGCGGGAGGGGCATGTTTCGCGCCACAACATGAAATACTGGATGTTAAATGAATATATGGGATTTGGCCCTGGGGCGCACTCTGATTTTGGTGGAATGCGCTATAGCTATGTGCGCGACTTGGCAAGCTACTGCGACTGTGTAGAGCGTGGCTCCAACGCGCTGCTGGACGAACAGGGAGAAATCTCCCCATACAACCGCATGACGGAGTATCTCATGTTGGGACTGCGTACCGCACACGGCATTGATGCTACGACTTTTACCCAGCGGTTTTCTCGCCCGTTCGCCCCCATCGAGGCGGTGTTGGCACAGTTCCGCACCAGTGGTCATGCCACACAGACGAATGGCAGATGGCACTTAACCGCGGAGGGATTTTTGCTGTCCAATGCGATTATTCTCTCTGTTCTGGACAAAATTCCCGATGTATTATATAATCAATGTTCCGATTAAATTTTCCCGAAAGGAATCCTAGGATATGAATGAAATTATTCTTCTCAAACTCGGTGAAGTCGTCCTCAAGGGACTGAATCGCCGTACTTTCGAGAACAAGCTGATGGCGAATATTCGCCGTCGGTTACAGCACTGTGGCACTTTCCACATCTACTCCAAGCAGAGTACCATCTATGTCGAGCCACAGCGTGACTGTGACCTCGATGCGGCATACACCGCCTGTCGTCAGATTTTCGGCGTGGTGGCGGTCAGCCGTGCCACCCCCTGCGAAAAAGACAAGGACGCGATTCTCACCTGCGCCAAGAGCTATCTGGGGGAGCAATTGCGCCGTGCGCGAACCTTTAAGGTCGAAACCAAGCGCGCCGACAAGAAATTCCCTATGACCAGTATCGAGATTTCCCAGTATGTCGGCGGTATGCTCCACGAGGCCTACCCCAATCTGATGGTCGATGTGCATGAGCCTGAACTGACCATCCATGTAGAAATCCGTGAAACGGCGGCCTATGTCCACACCCCGGCGGAGAGTGGCGCAGGTGGTCTGCCCATCGGTATGGGCGGTAAGGCGGTCAGCCTGCTCTCTGGCGGTATTGACAGCCCCGTTTCCTCCTTCATGGTCGCCAAGCGCGGTGTTCAGTTGGAATTGGTGCATTTCTTCTCTCCGCCCTATACTTCTCAGCAGGCGCGCGATAAGGTGGAACAACTGGCGCGTGAGCTTGCCCCTTGGTGTGGCCGCATGGTTCTGCACATTGTCCCCTTCACCGAAATTCAGGAGGAAATCCGTGGCAAGTGCCCCGAGGACCACTTCACCCTCATTATGCGCCGTTTTATGATGCGTCTTGCCGAAGCTATCGCACGGCGCACGGGCTGTAAGTCCCTTGTCACGGGTGAATGTCTGGGACAGGTCGCCAGTCAGACGATGGATGCACTCATCGTGTCCGACGATGCCTGCCACCTCCCTGTCCTCCGCCCCGTCATTGGCATGGACAAGGAGGAGATTGTCAAAATTTCTCGCCGTATTGGTACTTTTGCGACCTCCATTCTGCCCTACGAGGACTGCTGTACCGTGTTCACCCCGCGCCACCCCAAGACCCATCCCCATCTGAACGAGGTTATCGAATTTGAGTCCGTGCTGGATATTGACGCACTGGTACAGCGCGCACTGGACGGTGTAGAGCGTGTCGCCATTGAATTGGAACAGGGGGTGTAAGAACGATGTCACATACCGTTGAATTGATTGCTGTCGGTACGGAATTGCTGTTGGGTAACATCGCCAACACCGATGCACAGATGCTCTCCGAAGGACTGTCTACCCTCGGCATCACCGTACACTACCACACCGTTGTAGGCGACAACCCCCAGCGTCTGAAAGAAGCACTGGAAATTGCCAGAAAGCGCGCCGATGTTATCATTACCACGGGCGGCCTTGGCCCCACCTATGACGACCTGACCAAGCAGACCATCGCAGAGGCATTTGGTCGAAAATTGGTACTGCACGAGGATATTTTGGCAGAAATTCGCAGTTACTTCGAGAAGAAGCGCGGTCAGAAGATGCCAGAAAATAACACCCAACAGGCGATGTTGCCCGAAGGCTGTACCGTATTCACCAACCCTGTCGGCACTGCCCCCGGCTGTGCCATCGAGGAGAATGGTACCCATGTCCTCATGTTGCCTGGCCCTCCCTTTGAGTGCCGCTATCTATTTGAAAACCGCGCCGTACCCTATCTGATGCGGTTGACCGACGGTGTCATCGTCAGCCACAATCTGAAAATTTTCGGCATGGGCGAAAGTGCTGTGGATGAAAAAGTCCACGATTTGACCATGTCCTCTAATCCCACCCTCGCACCATATGCCAAAGTGGGCGAGTGCCTGTTGCGCGCCACCGCCAAGGCAGAAACCGCCGAACAAGCGGAGGAGATGCTCCGCCCCTTGATGACAGAAGTGCAAAACCGTCTGGGCGATGTCGTATACGGTATTGATGTGGAGAGCATGGACGAGGTCGTGACCACCATTCTCAAAGAGCGAGGCTTGACCCTCTCCGCCGCCGAGAGTTGCACGGGCGGACTGTTCTCCAAGCACATGACCGACCTGCCCGGCTCGTCCACCTATTTCCGTGGTGGTGTGGTCAGCTATGCCACCGACCTCAAGCACACGCTCCTCGGTGTGAACAGCGAAACACTGGAGCAATTCGGTGCTGTGAGTGAAGAAACCTCCAGAGAAATGGCAGAGGGTTGCCGTAAAGTCTGTGCCACCGATTTGGCGATTGCCATTACAGGTGTTGCAGGCCCCGACAAAGACGACCACGGCAACGAGGTTGGTACGGTGTATATTGCGCTTGCCCACGCAAATGGTACAATCTGCAAAAAAGTCCTCGCTGGACTGGGCAGAGGTAGAGGCCGTATCCGCGCCAGTGCTGTACAGCATACCTTTGACCTGTTACGAAGATTTTTGCTTGCATTGCCCTACTAAGTATCGCATATAAATCAATCAGCCGCCCCATGATACAGGGGCGGCTGCCTGTTCTGCGCCATGCGCGAAAAAGGAGGAATCAGAACCATGCAGCAGATGCTTTCTGCTATCTTTCATATCCCAGAGGCCGCTTCGCTTCTCGAAGCTGTCATGCACGGCGACTGCCCCGCCGCCGTCACTGGCCTCGCCAATGTTCACCGCGCCCAGTTAGCCGCCGCACTGTCCATACGCACCAAGCGTCCGCTCGTGATGCTCTGCTCCGATGAGAGTGAGGCGAACCGTTTGGCCGAGGACTTGCAGGTGTTGCTCGGTGTCACACCGCGCAAGCTGTTTGCACGCGAGTTGTTTGTCCGTGCTGGTACGGTCATTTCCCACCAGTGGGAGATGGCGCGTATCGCCACACTGTACGACCTCTGCCAGAATGACACCGCCCCCATCGTCTGTACCGCCGAGGGACTGCTACAGAAAACCAGTCCTGCCACACAGATGAAAGATGCCACGCTCACCTTGACCCCAATGGAGCAGTACGACCTTGCAGAACTCGCAGAGCGACTGGTCGCCGCAGGGTATACGCGCTGTGACCAAGTGGAGGGCGTGGGACAGTTCGCTCTGCGCGGTGGCATCCTCGATGTATTCTCCCCCCTGATGGAGAATCCTGTGCGCTGTGAGTTTTTCGACGACGAGATAGACTCCCTCGGTGTGTTCGACACCACTACACAGCGACGCATCAAAAATATTGATACGGCTCTGATTCTCCCTGCCACAGAGCTGTTGCCAGATGCCCCCCTTGCCTCCTGTTTCTCCTATCTGCCCACCCATGCCATCATCTGCATGAGCGAGAGTATGCGCGTGGCGGAGCGTGTCAAAACGGTACTGTTTCAGTCACGCGAGGACACGGAATCCTTGCTTGCCGCTGGGGAAAAGGATGGCGATTTGACGCGCCTATTGCTCTCCCAGAGCGAGTGGCAGGACAGTCTGACACAGTTCCCCGTCTGTATGATGGAGGCTCTGCCGACTTCACGCTATCCACTCCCCCCCAAGACACTCCTCGCCGTCAATGCGAAACAGCTCTCCGCCTACGGTGGCAATCTGGATACCGCCGCCAGTGACTTGACGCACTATCTGGAGTCAAAGTTCTCTGTCATTCTCCTGTGTGGCAACCAGACACGCTGTCGCAATATGCAACGAATGTTGGAGGAGCGTGGTATCCACGCGGCACTGGATTTCTCGCTCAGTGCCATGCCAAAGGCAGGCGAAGTGCGAATCGTAGAGGGGGCACTGTCCGCTGGTGCGGAATATCCCCAACTGTCCCTTGCCATTCTCACCGAGGGGCAACTGACTGCCATGAGTGCCGGAAAGCGCACCACCCCAAAAAGTGGACGCAAGGACAACCGCCAGAAGTTGTTGAGCTACACCGACCTCACCCCAGGCGACCTTGTGGTGCATACACACCACGGTATCGGACGCTTTGAGGGGATGCGAAAAATGCCTGTAGACGGTGTAGAAAAGGACTATATTAAAATTGCCTATGCCGCAGGGGACAGCCTATATGTGCCTGCAACGCAACTGGATTTGGTCAGCAAATATATCGGCGGTGGTGGCGACGATGATAGTCGCCCGATGAAATTGAACAAACTGGGCGGAACGGAGTGGAAGAAGCAAAAAAGCCGTGCAAAGGCGGCCGCCAAGGACTTGGCAAAGGGCTTGATTGCGCTGTATGCCGAGCGTCAGCGTCGCCCTGGCTTTGCGTTTTCCCCCGATTCTCCGTGGCAGACAGAATTTGAGGACGCATTCGACTACGCAGAAACCGATGACCAGTTGCGCTGTATCGAGGAGATTAAAAAAGACATGGAGCGTCCTGTCCCGATGGACCGTCTGCTGTGCGGTGATGTCGGCTACGGCAAAACAGAAGTCGCGCTCCGCGCCGTGATGAAGTGTATTCTCGATGGCAAGCAGGCGGCGATTCTTGTCCCGACCACAGTGCTTGCCCAACAGCACTTTACCACCGCAGTCAACCGCTT
This sequence comes from Candidatus Pelethomonas sp., assembly GCA_045658885.1. GTDB lineage: Bacteria > Bacillota > Clostridia > Oscillospirales > Oscillospiraceae > Pelethomonas. Next base: position 11,191 of record JAZOVU010000056.1, read on the forward strand.
TCGTTCGTTCCCTGTCGAAATTCGGGTACTCAGCCGTTTCCAGACCCCTGGACAGGTGCGCCAAGTGCTCTACGACTTGAGCGTGGGCAAGGTCGATGTCCTGATTGGTACGCACAAACTGCTCCAAAAAAGTGTGCAATTTAAGGACTTAGGACTGTTGGTTATCGACGAGGAACAGCGATTTGGCGTGTCCCACAAGGAAAAATTAAAAGAAATGAGTAAACAGGTGGATGTCCTCACACTGTCGGCAACCCCTATCCCCAGAACGCTGAACATGGCACTGTCTGGACTGCGCGATATGTCTACCTTGGAAGAACCACCGCGCAACCGCCAGAGCGTACAGACCTATGTGGTGGAACACGACTGGGGGATGCTCGCCGATGCCATGCGCCGTGAGGTGGAGCGTGGGGGACAGGTGTATTATCTGCACAACCGCACCGAAACCATCGACCGCACCGCCGCCCGTATCAAGAAGCTGTTGGGCGAGGAGGTCAATGTGGTAGTCGGCCACGGCAAACTGGGCGAGAAAGAGTTGTCCCATGTCATGCAACAGATGGTGGAGGGTACGGCACAGGTGTTAGTCTGCACAACCATCATCGAAACAGGCATTGATATTGCCAACGCCAACACACTTATCATCGAGGATGCTGACAAGATGGGGCTGGCACAGCTCCACCAAATTCGTGGACGCATTGGACGCAGTGCCAGACGCGCCTATGCGTATATGACCTATCGCCCTGGTAAGATTTTGACAGAAATTGCGTCCAAGCGGTTGACCGCCATCAAGGAGTATGTCGAATTTGGCTCTGGCTTTAAGATTGCCATGCGCGACTTAGAAATCCGTGGTGCAGGAAATTTGCTGGGCAGTGAGCAGTCTGGCTATATGATGAGCGTGGGTTACGATATGTATCTCCGTCTGTTGGAGGATGCCGTCTTGGAGGAGCGCGGTGAGAAAAAGCGCGTGACCGTGGAGTGCGCGGCGGATTTGGCGGTCAACGCGAACATCCCTGACCGCTATGTGCCGTCGAGTGAACAGCGCATGGACCTCTACCGCCGTATCGCCGCCATCCGCACACAGGAGGATGCGTCCGACTTGGTGGATGAGCTGATGGACCGCTACGGCGACCCACCACAGTCCGTGTATACCCTGCTCGATGTCGCACTGCTCCGTGCCGATGCCGCCGAAGCTGGTATCAGCGATATCTCCCAGCGAGGTGACAAGCTAAAATTTGTCGTGGCAGATTTTGCGATTGCGGCGATTGCCAAACTCTGTGGTATGGCAAAGTACCGCCAACGGCTGTCCCTCACCGCAGGAGAAGTGCCAACCATGTTGCTGTCCCTACGCCCCAAGGACGAAGTACTCGCCGTCGCACTGGCTTTGGTGGAGGACCTCCGTCTAGCAGGCGCAGAAAAAAGCGAAGAAAATACAGAAAAATAGATTGTGTCCTGCTCAGAAATGTGGTATCATGGCGACCATATGTAACGGCACCTGCCTCCGCAGGACAATAATTCAAAAGAACGCGAGGAAATCTACAATGAAGAAACTGCTTGGCATCCTGCTTGCGCTGACGATGCTCTTCTGTACAGCCTGTGGTGGCAGTACGACCGCCAAAGACAACGCTAACGATATCAACAACGCCGATACCACTGCGACTATCTATACCGATATCACAGGCATTGCTGCGGACGAAGTGATGATGACCGTGGGCGAGATTGCAATTTCTGCCGACCTGTTTTTCTACTGGGTCAATGCGGTTGCCGCCGATGCCGAGCGCGTCTATCAGCAGTACAGTATGTACTACCCCCAATATGCCACCCTGTTGAACAAGGATGGTACGCTGAATTGGAACGCAACCTACAGTCAGAATATGACTGTGAGTGATGTGGTGCTGTTGCAGGCGATGGAGAAGCTGGCTTATCTGGTGATTACGGAGAGCATGGCCCAGACCAACGGTATCGAACTGACCGAGGAACAGCGCACCGAGATGGCTACGACCATTGACACCAACATTGATACCTATGCCGAGAAGTTGGTCGAAGAGGATGCCGCAAACGAAGCTTTGACCGATGCCGAAATCGAGGAAAAGTATTTCTACAATCTGGGCATCGACAGAGCCACTGTGGAGCGTCTGATGGCGGTGACTTACCTCAACCAGGGGATTATCGAGAGCATGATGACCGAGGGTCACGCCCTGTATGTGGAGGACGAGGCTTACAATGACTTCGCCTTCTACGCCGACCATATTCTGATTGCCACCAAAGACCTAAGTACAGGTCTGGCACTGTCCGACGAGGAAGTAGAGAAAAAGACCCTGCTGGCTGAGAGTATTCTGTCCCGTTTGCAGGAGAGCGACGATATGGAAACCCTCTTTGCAGAGTTGGCTGACCTGCACAGCGAGGATACCGGTCGCACTGCCTACCCCACGGGCTACATTTTCACCGAAGGCGAGATGGTTGCCGAGTTTGAGAACGCAGTCAAGGAGTTGGAAGTCGGTGAATTGAGTGGTCTGGTGGAAAGTAGTTACGGCTACCACATCATTCTGCGCCGTGACCTGCTCGAAGGTTTGCAGGACAGCCCCAAGGACAAGGCAGAACTGACCGATATCTATTTGACGACACTGGTGAATACCATTGTTGCCAATACCTCCGTCACCACCGCCGAGGTGTTACAGGAGTTGAATTTTGGGGATATCTATGCTACCTATATGGAGCGCACCGGCCAGCGAGAGAACACTACTGATAACACGCCTCAGATTAGCGATAATTGACACTCCCCATGCCTAAAGGCAGGGGATTCTCGGTTCGTTGACCGTAGCCTGCACTTGCGAGGTCTTACATGGTCTCCCCGAGCGTATGGGTTCGGGCGTGTCCCGCCCTACCATATATTCACTATGCCAACAGGCGTAGTCCTTCACTGAGAATATTCTTTGCAGCGTTGCAATCTCTTTCATGGACAGCACCACAGTTTGGGCAAGTCCATTCTCGCACAGAGAGATTCTTTGTCCCAGACCACTGTACACCACAGGAAGAACAAAGCTGACTGGACGGATAGAAGCGGTCGATGACCACAATCTTTTTACCGTAGCATATCGCCTTGTATTCCAATTGTCTGCGGAACTCTCCCCAACTTGCGTCTGAAATAGCCTTTGCTAAAGCGTGGTTTTTCACCATATTCTTTGGCGAAAGACTTTCAATACAGATGATATCATACTTGCGAAGTAGTTCGGTAGATAGCTTGTGCAACTGGTCTTTGCGTTGGTTAGTGATATGCTCTTGTAGTCTTGCTACCTTACTGCGTGCTTTCTCTCTGCGTTTGCTCCCCTTTGTTTTTCGGGAGAGTTGTCGTTGCAGACGAGCCAACTTTTGTTCGGATTGAACAAGATACTTGTGGTTGGGGTACTCGTTTCCCTCTGCGTCTACGGCAAAGGATTTAATCCCCATATCCAGACCTGTGACCGCACCTGTAGTGGGTAGTGGTTCTAAGTTGACATCTGTACAGCACAGAGATACAAAGTACTTCCCACTCGGATTTCTGGAAATGGTGGCAGACAGGATACGACCCTTGACTGCTTTCGAGATACGGCACTTCACCTTGCCCAACTTCGGGAGCTGTACTGTGTTGTCCAATACCTTGATGTTTGTTCCAACACATTTGCTCTTGTAGCTTTGCCGATGGTTGTGCTTGCTCTTAAAGCGAGGATAGCCGGGGTTCTCGCCTCGCTTTACCCGTCGGAAGAAGTTCTGGTATGCTGTATCCAAGTCTTGCAAAGACGATTGCAGTGATGTAGAATCCGCTTCTTTAAGCCACGGAAACTCCTGTTTCAGTGCAGTGAGTTGCTTGTCCTGT
>JAZOVU010000057.1:0-12582 GCA_045658885.1 Candidatus Pelethomonas sp.
ACTGCGTTTTGAGTAGGGCCTGGTTTACTGTACCCTAAACACAGATAATTTGAAAAGTTTTCCACATTTTTTGTCCCGTGCCGCAGCTTAAGTCCAAAAAAAGCTGTCGCAGAACTTTTCTTTTCTGCGACAGCTCCAAAACTTTATGGACGGTTATGGTGTGATAGTTAGGCAATAGAAGGATGGTCTGTTGGGGTATTGCTTGTCGGGGGTATTCCATAATTTCGCGCTGTCGATGTCTTTGATATCCTCGGCCGTGAGTTTGTCTACGGAAATGGTCTGCCGATGTATCACAGGACTGTCCTCAAAATCGTAGTAATCGCCCAACCAGATGTGCCAAAGTTCTACAACATCTGTGTGCTGTAACGCGGTTTTGATGTATGCGATGAGTTGTTTGGCTCTGCCGTCTGTATAGTGCCATTCCAGATGGACACCGTGTTTCCTATCGGTATAGCAACTGACATCTCGAAAGTGTTTCAGAAAATAGTTGTCGTCTGCGCCACCATCCTCTATGGTCACAACGCCGTTCTCCATGCGGATGTGACACGGATACTCTTGGGATGGTGTTACTTCTGGCAGGGGAGTATCAGCGGCAAGAAATGTACATACACTCATAGCACTACGCTCCTTTGTTAAGATTATGCTATCCTATATTGTGCGGAACATCCACGTATCTCATCTTTATACCATAGTCCACGCATATAAGCAACTACGAATTTGCTTTAGGACGGCATACCCATAAGTTGCGTATCTGGTCTTTGATGGCATCGTAATCCCACAGCATCTGTGAACGAGCTGGACTATTCGGGTCGTTGACCTTTATTTTTCCGTCCTCGTAGCCAGTCATTACGATAAAATGACCAGAGGTAGTAAAATCACCAGGACCCATAACACAAATAATGGGATTGCCAACCTCCAAGTTGCGGATAATTCGATTTTCATCTAGGGGGATTTCTACTACATCAAGACCTAACAAAACCCCACCTTCCGATATGAGCGTCCAAGAGCTACCATTGCCAGGGACACAATAGCCATGTTGCTGTGCAAAGTCAGCAATGTATCGTGGGGAGTATTGGGCATCGTCTAAAATATACAGACACACCATGGAAAGACAGGTCGGTCCGCAACCTGACAGTCCCATCATGGTATTACCGTACTTGGTATACCCCCATCGTTCATCCCATTGCAGAAATAAGGGAACTTCTGCGCTGTTGCTATATTCGCTCAAGTCAATCTCTGGGGTTGTATCTTTTTTAAGTGGGTATTGCAATACAAATTCCTCTGTCTCAGGATTTTTTTCCAACAGTTCCCGTAGGCTGTCAGGCCAGTCGCTCAAATCGAGACGATGCTCCTTTGCAAAAGCGGCAATGATTTTATCTGCCTGAGAGGATGTATCAGACGGTAGATTACTTGTATCGGACGATGGGTTACTTGTGGAGGATGTGAGTGGACTGTCATCCCGTGGTTGCGTGTCCGCAGGGGTCGCCCGATACAGCAACAGAATTACTATCAGAATGATGTTGGTCAACAGTGAAATGGTCAACATTGCCCGCATTCTGTAATAATTTTGACGGCTTCTTCTTGTACTCATAGAGTATGCCTCCTAATCCTTTTGGATACAGATGTGGAATCGTGATAAAAAATGCCCTTGCTTAGCATTGATTATACCAAGCAAGGGTGTTTCTGTTTTTAATGAATCGTTAGTAGTTTGTTAAAAAAATCCTTAGAAAATCCTAAGATTTTCCTAATCTGACCGAGGTAATATCACGGTGAATGTTGTGGTTTGGTTCTCACTAACGGCGGTAATGGTTCCTCCATGTTGGTCAATAATCTCCTTTGCGATAGCGAGACCAAGACCGGCTCCACCAGTATTGGATGACCGCGCATCGTCCAAACGATAAAATTTTTCAAAAATAGAGTCGAGTTTGCGCTTAGGAATCGTTTTGCCAGCATTCGTAAAACTGATACGGATAGAATGTTCTAAAGCAACGGCTTTGATGGCGATAGAGGTATTAGCATAGCTGTAGGCGATGGCATTTTTTAAGATATTGTTAAAGACGCGCGCCAGTTTATCAGGGTCTGCATTCACAGTAATCGATTCGTCTGCCGTGACGCTAACGGTGTTTCCGTGGGCTTGTAGCACAGGATAAAATTCGTCCGCCATCTGATTTAACATATAACTGAGGTCAATGTGCTGTTTCTCTAATACAATCATGTGGAGATTATAGCGAGTAATATCAAAAAACTCATTGATAAGGGATTCCAAACGGAGGGCTTTATCCAATGCAATACGGACATATTTTGCTTTCTGCTCCGCAGGCATGTCTGGGGCTTCTTCCAATAAGCTCAAATACCCCACAACAGAGGTTAGCGGTGTTTTTAGGTCGTGTGCAAGATAGGCAACCAAATCGTTCTTTTTGTTTACCTCATCCAATAGCAGTCGTTCATGGTTCTGATTTTGCTTTTTAATCTCCGACAAATACTGGGAGATATCCTCGTACTCCTTGGGGACTTTGACGGTACCAGCGTCTAACACAAAGTAATCTCGCATCAATTTGGCAGTTGTCCGTGCTACTTTCTTTGTAATGCCGCGTCTGCCGATAGCGAAGAAGAGAATGGCGGTTAAAGTCCATAGCACAACCACTCCGATAGCGATAGTTATGATAAATGACTTTAGTTTGGGCCAATCGAAGAATTCAATATAGGTGCTGGATGCGTCAAATTCTAACGAATAAAAGTCGATAAAATTATTCTTGAACCAGTCCCCAACGGTACCATTAAATCCAGAGTCAAACACAACGATTACGCTGTAACAGACCAGTAACACGGATAAAAGAATCACAATAATCTTGCTGACTTCTCCAAACTTATCCTTCAATCTTATATCCCACTCCCCAGACGGTTTTTATATACTTGGGGGACTCAAAGGAGTCGCCCATCTTTTCACGCAAGTGTCTAATGTGAACGGTGATGGTGTTGTTATTTTTGCCGTAGTATGCCTCTCCCCAAATGCTGTGAAATATCTCTTCGGAGCGAACGACAGTCCCCTTGTTCTGGCATAAAATTCGCAAAATAGAGAACTCTGTTGGCGTTAAAGCTAATTGCTTTTCGTGTAATACACACTCGTGCGTCTTGCAATTAAGAGTCAGTCCTCCGCAAGTAAAGATATCGTCTTCCTGCTTTACTCCTGTATTGTAGCGTTTGAACCGGCGCAATTGCGCTTTGACGCGGGCAAGCAACTCCAGTGGTAAAAAGGGTTTTGTCATATAATCGTCTGCACCAAGGGTAAGGCCAGTGATTTTATCGGTAGCATCTATTTTTGCTGTCAACATAATCACAGGGTAATTATGCTTACTACGGATGTACTGACATATCTCAAACCCACTCATATCTGGCAACATTACATCAAGAATTGCGAGGTCGATGGTTTCTTCTTCGATACACGCCAGTGCATCTTTTGCAGTATAACACTTGAAAACCGTATAATTTTCATTTTCTAAGTATACTGCGACTAAATCTGCAATCTCTTTTTCATCATCAACAATTAAAATTTTATCATGCACAACAGCCACCTCATTTCTTTCTGTACGATAGCCCTGGGTAAGATAAGACGCGAGGGTACTTTACTCTTTTGGTGCCATTGTACCACATCCCACGCACAGAAGCAACAACAGGCACAGCAGTTCTTAGTGAACCGCTGTGCCTGAAAACTATGATAAGATAAAGATTTTGATAAAATTACATCTTTTCGGGGGCTTCGACACCGAGAAGGGCAAGACCGTTCTTGAGTACGGCACGGGTGGTATCTGCCAGCTTCAGACGGGCGGCGGCCACATTGGCCTCCTCGCCCTTGATACGGCAAGCGTTGTAGAACTTGTGGAAGCAACTTGCCAAATCCACTAGATAGCGGTTGATGAAACTGGGGTCGTAGTCACGGGCCGCCAGACGCAGTGCCTCACAGTACTGGGAAATCTGCTTGATGAGTGCCTGCTCTGTTTCGCCGGGGAGCAGTGTGATGTCCACAGCGGAAGCCGTGGGAACGGTGCAACCCTCGCTCTCCAGTGTACGCAGGAGGGAGCAGATACGGGCGTGGGCATACTCGACATAGTAGATGGGGTTCTCGCTGTCCTCACGCACGGCAAGACCCAAATCGAAGTCCATCTGGGTGTCGGGCTTGGCGTTGAAGAACCAGCGGGTAGCATCCACAGGAACTTCGTCCAGCAGGTCGGTTAGGGAGATAGCCTTACCAGTACGCTTGCTCATCTTGACCAGCTGGCCGTCACGCAGGAGCTTGACCAACTGCATCAGAACAATGTCCAGACGCTCGGTGCCATTCAGACCCAGTGCATCCATCGCACCCTTCAGACGCGCGACATGGCCGTGGTGGTCTGCGCCCCAGATGTTGATGACACGGTCAAAACCGCGCTTCTCGAACTTGTTGCGGTGGTAGGCGATATCGGCGGCGAAGTAGGTGTAAAACCCGTTGGCACGACGCAACACATCGTCTTTCAGCTCCAACTTGGCGATATCCTTATCGCTCTTACCTGCCTTGCGCAGATTTTCCTCCAAGATACGGGAGGTGGCGAGCCACAGTGCGCCGTCCTGCTCGTAGGTGTAGCCACGCTCGGTGAGCTTCTCCACGGTTTCTGCGACATAACCGCTGTTGTGCAGTTCAGACTCAAGGAACCAAGTGTCGTACTCGATTTTATAACGCTTGAGGTCGGTTTTCATCTTGGGGATGTTGTGTGCCAGACCGAAAGAAGCCAGTGCTTCATGGCGTGTTGCGGTGTCACTATCCTTGTACTGCTCGCCAAACTTCTCATAGAAGCCCTGTGCCAGTTCGCGGATGTCGTCGCCGTGGTAGCCGTCCTCGGGGAAGGGAATGGCATCCTCGCCGTGGATAATCTGGAGATAGCGTGCCTCCAGAGAGTTGGCGAACTTCTCAATCTGATTACCAGCGTCGTTGACATAGAATTCGCGGGCAACCTCGGCACCAGCGGCCTCCAGAACGGCCGCTAGGGTGTCACCCAGCACACCACCGCGCGCATTGCCCATGTGCATGGGGCCAGTGGGATTGGCGGACACAAACTCAACCATAATCTTCTGCCCCTTGAGGGTATCAGCGCGACCGTAGTTGTCGCCCTCGCTCTCGACTACGGCGAGAACATCAGCGAACCACTTGGAGCCGAGGCGGAAGTTCAGAAAGCCAGGGCCAGCGATTTCCACGGTGGAGAAATAACTGTCGGAGAGGTCCATATTCTCCATCAGAATGGTGGCGATGTCGCGGGGGCTCTTGCCCATACCCTTGGCGGCGGCCAGTGCGAAAGTGGTGGTGTAGTCGCCGTTGGCGGTGTCCTTGGGAATCTCGACACCAGCACGGACCTCCACACCAGCAGGCAACTTGCCAGCGGCGGCGGCCTGCTCATAGGCGCAGTAAGTCAAGCTCAAAACTTGGTCTTTTGCATTTTGAATCATATTTATCATCGTCGTTTACCTCATACTCTCTCGTACACGAATTTTGAATTGGTGTCGGCCTGTGACCTGTTGCTCGACGGCAATGGTATACTTGATATCCATAATACCGCCGTGCTCATGCAGACGGTGGGCAAGTTTTTCCGTGGTAATTTCCACAGTCAGCGCACCCAGCGGGGTTTCATAGAGGGACATATGGGGATACCCCACATGGAAGCGCATCTCACTGTTGATGCTGCCCGTGCGACGCAGGATAACGGTATCTCCTTGGACAATGAAGCGCGTCGTCGTGCCGTCCATGCCCGTCAGTTCGCTCTCGTGGTATTCCAGAACAATTTCGCCATCGTCCGCAATGGTCATACGGCCTTCGGTGGTCAGTTCTACGGTATCGGGGTCGATATCCTCGAAATACTGCTCACCGCGCACAGAAATCAATACATTCTTTTCTATCATGGCTCTTAATACTTTGAAATATCAATTTTTTGGACTTGACCTGTGATATCCTCCCCCAAAAATAGAGAGGCCAGACGCGCAAAGCCGTCTACACGGTCACTGGTATAGTAGTAGGATTCCCCGCGCTCGCGTGTCGCAAGTGCGTCTTGCGCGGTTAAGAGGGCGCGTGTCGCTTTGGCGGATTCGGCACCAGCATCAATCAAGGTGACACCACTGCCGAGAATTTTTTCAATGACAGGGGCAATCAGTGGGTAGTGGGTACAGCCGAGAACCAGGGTATCAATCCCTTGTTCACGCAGTTCACACAGATAATCTTCTGCAACGGTTTCGATGACAATATCGCCCACATGACAGCGTCCCTCCTCAACCAGAGGGACAAACAGCGGACAGGCTTTGCTGTACAGTTGAATGTCGGGGGCGACCTGTTGGAAATGTCGCTCATAGGCTCCACTGGAAACGGAGGCTTGTGTCGCCACGATGCCGACACGCCCATTTTGGGTGGCGCGCACAGCGGCCTCGACCGCAGGCTCTACCACGCCGATAATGGGAAGGTCATTTTCCGCGCGCAGTTCGCGCAGACAGTTACTACTGACCGTACCACAGGCGATGACGACCGCCTTGAGGTTGAACTGGCGCAGAAAGTGCATATCTTGTCGAGCATATTTGAGCAAGGTATCGCGACTTCTTCCGCCGTAAGGGACACGAGCGGTGTCACCGAAGTATATAATGTTTTCAGAGGGCATCAGGTGCCGTAGTTGTCGGGCCGCAGTCAGACCGCCGAGGCCAGAGTCAAAAACACCGATAGCGCATTGATGCAAGGCAATCACCTCCTTGTGAGAACAGTGTCAATGCAACCCTTATAGTATACTATGATTCGGCAACGATAACAAGTAAAAATTTGGCCGTTTTGCCCTGCTTTTTCTGTGGAATTTTCCGCAAATATCTGCTATACTGTGAGTGCTGATTTAACAGGTTTAATAGGAAGGAGATACCCACTTATGGAACTGCATCTGACAGAAAAACAATTCAGACGACTGCTGGATTTGGTGTACATAGGAAACTGGGTGCTCAATTCAACCCGAGGCGACGACCGTATCCGCCAGTATGACGAGGTGGAAAGTCAGGTCTTTGCCCATTGTCTGGAGCATGGAATGGCAAAGCTTGTGGAGCTGTATGATGGGGAAATTATCCCCTCCCGTGCCTTTGCCGAGGGTGGTATCCATGAGGCGATTATGGCCTATGAGGATATTACCTTCTTTGAAATTCTGGCGGAGGAAATGGCACTGCGGGACCTCGATACTGACCACGCCACCGCAGAAAATTATGATGATATCGTGGCGCGGATGGAGGAGTATATGGGGGAATTTGAGGCGCACGGTACGGACCACATTAGTGTGGACATGGAATAGTGTATAGGAAATTGGTGTGACGGAGAGGATGCGTACGAAACAACCGCATAGAAATTGTTCGATAGACAGAGGGTGTTGCAGAAATGTGACACCCTTTGTTTTTTGCCTGTCCCTGTGCATTGTGCAAGGTATCTAATTTTATGCCGATAGACTATGGATTTATACAAAGATGCGCGACTACTATTGACAATCATGTAATTGTGATGTAAAATTATAGTACAACGAAAGGAGGTTGGATGATGGATTGGGTGATTCCGGGGACCGTGATTCCTGCGCGCCGTGGGGACCCAGATGCCGCACAGGCACAAATCACCTCCATGTTTCTGGCAGGGGGGATGGTTCGTAGTCAGGTGGCAACCGTGACGGGACTGGAGGCACACGCCGTTCAAAATTGGGTGAAGCGCGGATTTCTGTCGCCGCCGATTGGGAAACGGTATACCTGTCGTCAGTTTTGTCGCATTGTCATCATCAATATGCTGAAAAGTGTCCTGCCGATGGAGAAAATTTGTGCCCTGTTGTCGTATGTCAATGGAAAGCTGGATATTGAATCCGATGATTCCATTGATGACAGTCAGCTGTACTTTGCATTTCTCCATGTGGCCGCCAATTTGCGTGATTTAGCAACGGACCAGATGGCACTGAAACAGGCGATTGCAGAGAGTTTGGCCGAGTACCAAGAGCCTGTGCCCGGTGCCAAAGCGCGTGTAGAACAGGTTTTATTGATTATGCTGACGGCGTGGGCCTCTGCCCAGCTACAGCGTGAAGCAGAAAACCTTTTCACAAATTTAGATTTGGAAGGAGAATAAAAATGGAAAATTACAACAATCAGTCGCCCTTTACGACACCACCGAAACCGCCGAAGCAGAAAACCATCCATCCAGTGAACACCAAAAAACTCGTGCGCCGTTTCTTGCTTGGTATACTGGTGTTGGTACTGGCCCTTGGTGCGTCCACCTGTTTCTATACGGTGGATGATAAGCAACAGGCAGTCGTGACCACTTTCGGCAAAGTCACTTCCATCAATGATGCAGGTGTCCACTTCAAATTGCCGTTCGGGATTCAGCAGGTAGAAAAGGTCAATGTCCATGTCTACCAGAAGATTGAACTGGGCTACCGCACCGATGGGAACAATGCGGATTATAAGTTGGTAGACGATGAGAGTACCATGATTACGGGCGATTATAACATCGTCAATGTGGACTTTTTCGTGGAGTATAAGATTTCTGACCCTGTGCAGTATCTCTATGCTAGCGATGACCCACAGGCCATCCTGCGAAATTTGATTCAAAGCCAAGTACGCAATGTGGTCGGTTCCAGTACGGTTGATGCCGTTTTGACGGATGGTAAAGAGAATATCCAGATGCAGGTGAAGGAACTGGTGTCCGGTATTCTGGGAGAATACAATATTGGTCTGACCTTGGTGGATGTCAAGATTCAGGACTCTGAACCGCCCACGCAGGAGGTTATTGAGGCGTTTAAGGCGGTGGAAACTGCCAAGCAACAGGCAGAAACCGTGGTGAACGATGCGAAGGCGTACCAGAATGCACAGTTGCCCAACGCACAGGCTGAGGCAGACAAGCTGATTCAGAATGCGGAGTATTTGAAACAGCGTCGTATCAATGAGGCAACCGAGCAGGTTGCGATGTTCCGCGCGATGTATGAGGAGTATGCACGCAATAGTGCCATTACCAAGTCGAGAATGTACTATGAGGCGATTCAGGAAATTCTGCCCGGTGTGCGTGTGTATATCGACACCACCGGCAGTGAGGGAAATGTGGATATGATGCTCCCTCTTGAGAGCTTTACCAACTGATGAAAGGAGATTGCCTGTATGAAAAAGATAAAAGGTTCTGTCATCGCGTTACTCGTCCTCTTTGTGGCTGTGGTGGCGGTGAGTGGTTCGCTCTATACTGTGCGCGAGAATGAGTACGCCTGTGTGGTGCGTTTCTCCAAGATTATTGAAACGGTTGACACCGCAGGATTACATTTGAAAGTGCCCTTTATCGACAGTGTTAAGAGTTTTTCTAAGGCCGCGATGCTGTACGATATTCCCCCCTCTGAGGTTCTGACCTCCGATAAGCAGAATATGACCGTAGACTGCTATGTTATCTGGCGCATTGAGGACCCCAAGAAGTTTTATCAGACTTTGGGCGGTACTGGTGTGGCAGAACAGCGTCTGGATGCCATTACCTACAACGAGTTGAAGAATGTCATGGGTACTTTGGCACAGGCTGATATCATCAATATGGCGGACGGCGCGGAGCGCAACCAAATTTATAACGGTATTGCCACCGCCGTGGATGAACTGGCGCAGACCTATGGCATTGGTGTGGATGATGTCAAAATTAAGCGGTTCGACCTGCCCGAGTCCAACTTGAATGCGGTATATTCGCGTATGATTTCCGAGCGTAACCAGATGGCGGAGAAGTATACCGCCGATGGTAATTATGAGGCTTCCATTATCCGTAACGATGTGGATAAGCAGGTGAACATTATCATCTCCAATGCCAAGGCACAGGCAGCGATGCTGGAGGCCGAGGGTGAGGCGGAGTATATGCGGATGCTGGCAGAGGCGTATGACACCGATGATAAGAAGGAATTCTATGAATTTACGCTGGCACTGGATGCACTGCAAAAGAGTCTGACTGGAAACGAAAAGACAGTCATTCTCGGTGCAGACTCCGCACTGGCACAGATTCTGACTGGCAATAAATAATGGTTCCATTTCGGCGCGTCGGATACGGTTCGACGCGCTGAAAAATTTTTTCAAAAATTTTTGAAAAAGGTGTTGACAAATGGCTTTTTATCTGGTAGTATATGACCTGTCGCTGAACGAAACGCGCTGGTATAGCTCAGTTGGTAGAGCAGCTGATTTGTAATCAGCAGGTCGGGGGTTCGAGTCCGTCTACCAGCTCCAACCCGTTCCGAAAGCGAGAATTGAATAGGGGAGCGTTCCCGAGTGGCCAAAGGGGGCAGACTGTAAATCTGTTGTCGCTGACTTCGGTGGTTCGAATCCACCCGCTCCCACCAAAAATCCTTCATGCGAAAGCATGGAGGATTTTTACTTATCTGTTCAAAATTTCTGTTGCGCTGAAACTGATGGAGATGATTGGTATTTCTCTGTTTGATAAATTGTTTGCTCAAAAAAGACAAGAAATGATTCCACCGATGTCAGAAATTATTGTGCATCTGTATGGTAAAGGATTAGAAAGTTTCGGTGATGAAGTGGTACGCGTACTGTATTCTACAGATGGCACGAAGCGAATTGTTATTTTGCGTAGCAATCGGGGATTTTACAAAGTTGTGCATGAGAGGATAGAAGTTCTTAGTGAGGAGGAGTGGCAGTATTTTTGCCACGATAAGAGTGGATATCCTGCGTATTGGATACCAGAAAAGGACAGCATTTCTCTCTATGCCTCTGTGGAAATAGCAATTCAAGAACTACAGGCACAGCCAGAAAACAGGATATACTTTGTAAGCGAAAACGAGGGAGCTTTATGAAATTATTAAAAATTGCGCTGTTGCAGATTGCACCGACAGGAGATTTGCTTGGCAATTTGCAAAAGGGCATGGATGCCTGTCGCCGTGCGGCGGAGCAGGGGGCAGATATTGCGCTGTTCCCAGAGATGTGGAGCAACGGATATGCTATCTATGACCGTGCTGAGAGCGAGTGGACGCAGGAGGCGATTGCCCCCGACAGTGACTTTGTTACCGCATTTGGTGCGCTGGCGAAAGAATTGGAGTTGGCGATTGGCATGACCTATCTGGAACGCTGTGCAACAGGGCCGAGAAATTCTTTTGCACTGTTTGACCGCCACGGGATGCGTGTGCTGGACTATGCCAAAGTACATACCTGTGATTTCAGTGTGGAGCGCGCCTTAACCCCAGGGGAAGATTTCTTTGTCACCCAGTTGGATACGGCGATTGGTGCGGTGTCGGTCGGTGCGATGATTTGCTATGACCGCGAATTTCCCGAAAGTGCCCGTATTCTGATGCTCCAGGGGGCGGAAGTGATTTTGGTTCCCAACGCCTGCCCCATGGAAATCAATCGCCTGTCACAGTTGCGTGGCAGAGCCTACGAAAATATGCTTGCAGTCGTGACTTGTAACTATCCAGATTCAGTGCCAGACTGTAACGGCCATTCCAGTGCGTTTGACGGTGTCGCTTATCTGCCCGAGTTGGAAGGCTCGCGTGATATGTGCGTTCTGGAAACGGATGGCGCAGAGGGGATATACCTTGCCGAGCTGGACCTCGCTATGATACGCGAGTATCGGCGTACGGAGGTACATGGCAATGCGTTCCGCCGTCCCACAAAGTATGCACGGTTGCTGGAACAGTCGGTCACAGAGCCGTTTATCCGCGCCGAGCGCAGAGAATGAGAGGAAATGGTGATGACACAACTAGAATGGATTGCACAGGGTGTTGGCATTGTTGCGATGGCGTTTAATATTCTGTCGTTTCAACAGAAAACACCCAAGCGCGTGATTACTTTTCAGTTCTTTGGCTCTGTGTTGTTTGCTCTGAACTATCTGCTGATGGGTGCACTGGTGGGCATGTGCATGAATGTTGTGGGCATTATGCGTGCCGTGGTGTACTCGAATCGGGAGAAATTCCGTGCCGACCGCGCTTTCTGGCTGGTTCTGTTTACTGCACTGTATGTACTGGCATATATCTTGACATTTACCGTGTTTCAAACACCGTTTACGCTTCGCAGTGCTGTGATTGAGTTGTTGCCTGTTATCGGTATGACCGCTACGACGATTAGCTTCCGCCTGCAAAATGCCGCCACTATCCGCAAATTTGGCTTTATTAGCTCCCCCTGCTGGTTGACCTATAACATTGTGAACTTCGCCGTCGGTGGTGCGGTGTGCGAGATTTTTAGCCTCTGTTCTATTATCATCGCTACTATCCGCTATGACCGCCAACCGCGAAAAGCGGAAAATAAGGGTTGACATTTGCGAAAGTGGGCGTTATAATCGCAAAAAATCAACGAGCAAATCTTACAGGAGGTACGACAATGTTCTTCTATTGTGTGAACGCAATGGATAATCAGTCCTTGACACTCCCCATGCCTAAAGGCAGGGGGTTCTCGGTTCGCTGACCGTAGCCTGCACTTGCGAGGTCTTACATGGTCTCCCCGAGCGTATCGGTTCGGGTGTGTCCCACCCTACCATATTATTCTAGCTACGCTAACAGGCGCAGTCCTTCGTTGAGAATGTTCTTTGCGGCGTTGCAATCTCTGTCGTGG
>JAZOVU010000058.1:0-14639 GCA_045658885.1 Candidatus Pelethomonas sp.
CTTGCTCCCCTTTGTTTTTCGGGAGAGCTTTTGTTGCAGACGAGCCAGCTTCTTTTCAGATTTGGCAAGATACTTATGGTTGGGGTATTCTGTACCATCGGAAGAAACAGCAAAGGACTTGATACCCATATCCAGACCTGTGACTGCACCTGTAGTGGGCAACTGTTCTATCTCAACATCCGTACAGCACAGAGAAACGAAATACTTTCCACTTGGATTTTTGGAAACAGTAGCAGACAAGATGCGTCCCTTAACTTCTTTGGAAATACGGCATTTCACTTTCCCCAATTTGGGAAGCTGTACTGCCTTATCCAGTACCTTGATGTTTGATTTACTCTTGTAGCTCTGCCGATGGTTGCGCTTGCTCTTAAAGCGAGGATAGCCAGATTTCTCGCCTCGCTTCACTCGTCGGAAGAAGTTTTGGTACGCCATGTCTAAGTCTTTCAAAGACGATTGCAGTGATGTAGAATCTGCTTCCTTGAGCCACAACAATTCTTGTTTCAGTACGGTGAGTTGTTTGTCTTGCTGAAATCGGGTGGGAGATTTTCCTGCTTTCTCATATGCTTTCTGTCGTTGGGCGAGAAAGTAGTTGAACACATACCGACAACAGCCGAAATTCCGAGAGATTTGTTCTTGTTGTGCCTTTGTTGGATAAATCCGAAACTTATAGGAATATTCCACTTTCTCACCCCCATCTGATATATTTTTCAAGTTTTTTATGAATACAGTATACCATTTTTCGACAGTTAGTGCAACACAATACCTTTTGAAAATGAGGGAATAAGGTGTGCCTTATATCCCCATGTCTAAAGACAGGGGCTTTACGGCACGGATGGTAAAATAAGGGAGTGTTACAGACGGTATATCTGCAACACTCCTTTTTGTTGTGGTAGGCGCGTCTTATGCCTTGGCACGGCAACGCAGAATCGACTGTTTGAGTTGCTCTACGCCGAACCCATCCTCTAATTTTTTGTTGGTGCGGTAGACTTCCAATGCCTTCTCGTAGGCACAGGCGGCTTCCTCCCACTTACCCTGCATTTCGCAGATATACGCAACAGAGAAGTAGTTGTCGGTAAATCCAGGGTTGGGGTTGAGGGCGGAGGACTTTTCGTAACACGCAATCGCCTCATCGTAACGGCGTTGTTTGGTGCGGATGTCACCCAGCAGCGACCATGCGTACAGGTCATCGGGGTACTCCGCCAGTGCCTTGGCAAACAGTTCCTCTGCCTGTTCGGTTTCCCCCAGCAGTCCGCGCACAAAGCCCTCTATCATCATCGTGTGGTAGTCGTGTTTCAACTGGTCGAGCCGTTTGGTAACAGTGAGGGCTTCCTCCAGTCGCAGGTCAGCGATGAGGTTGTCTGTCAACCACATATAGCCTGGGCGGTAGGTGGGATTTTTCTCCACAAAGTCGTAGTAATAGTCGATGAGTTCGCGGTGGTTGCAACTGCACCAGTCAAAACAAGCACCGTTGGCGGCGTAGGAGAGGAGAGAGTGTCCTGTCTTCTCGGTCGGGGCAACGACAAGGGCGCGTTTGCACAGTGCCTCGGCTCTGCGGTGGTATCCCTCGGCACGGTGGTTGTACAGGGCCGCCAGTGTCGTGAGACTCTCGGCATCGTGGGGGTTGAGTGCCAGTCTGTCCTTGAGATAGCGTTCCGCGTGGTCAAAGTCGGCGCGCGGGATAAATTCCTCGGTTTCCGTCATGTTGCAGATGCGCTCCTGCTGTGCCTCGTCACTCAACTCGAAGAAGTCGTCAATGCGTACGCCGAAGTAGACGGACAGGGCAGGCAGTAGCGTAATGTCTGGCATGGTCTGGCCGTTTTCCCAACGGCTGACCGCTTGGGGCGAAACACCTAGCTCCTGCGCCAATGTTTCCTGGGTAATATTCTTTGCGATACGAAAGGTTTTAATCTTCATTCCGATATCCATTGTGTCATTCCTCCAGATGATAGTTACTTGGTCGACCTGCACTCAGTCTAGCGTTCACAGGGGGAAAAAGCAATCAACAGAAACAGGAAACCATCCAACAGACTGTGGATACCATCGGAAAATCATGGGATAAGTTGGTGTGTGCGGTTGTATTTTCGCTTTTGTCGTGCTATACTGTATCCTGTGAGAGTATTATTTTTTGGAATACTGTATGGAAAAAATGGAGAGTGCTATGATTTCTGTAACTGCGGCACAAATGTGCTTGGCCACGAAAGGAACGCTCTACGGCGATGAAACGCTCTGTGTCAGTGCGCTGTCTACGGACAGCAGAAGTATTACACAGGGAGTCTGGTTCATCCCCATCAAGGGAGAGCGATTTGACGGACACGACTACATCGATATGGCATTGGAGCAGGGGGCAGTCGGCTGTTTCTGTGCGCGTCTGCCAGAAACCCTGCGCGCAGATAAGACATATATTTTGGTGAAAGATACCAAAGTGGCGATGAAAGATTTGGCCTCGTGGTATCGTTCCCAGTTTACCTTGCCCATTGTACAGATTACGGGCAGTGTGGGAAAGACGACCACCAAGGAGATGATTGCCTCGGTTCTCTCCCAGCGTCTATGCACCCATAAGACCAAGGGAAACCTCAACGGCGATATCGGCGCACCGCTGATGGTGCTGGGGATTATGCCGGAACACGAGGTCGCTGTCATCGAAACAGGTATGGACAATTTCGGACAGATTCGCTACCTGGGGGAGATGATTCGCCCGGATTTTGCCGTTATCTCCAACATCGGGGAAGCCCATATGGAGTATTTGGGGAGCAAAGAGGGGATTCTCGGCGCAAAAAGTGAGATTTTCGAGAATTTGCGTCCCAATGGTGTGGCAGTCCTGTGTGGGGATGATGCGCTGTTGAACACCTTGAAACTGCCCTTTGCCACCGTCCGCTGTGGCATGGGGGATGGCTGTGATGTACGCATCGAAGATGTCAAAGATATGGGTGTGGCAGGCGTATCGTGTACCGTCCGTACGGCAAAATGTAGCTACGCGCTGGAGATTCCTGCGCCCGGTGTGCATATGGTGTATTCGGCGGCGATGGCTGTGGTGATTGCCGAGTGTCTGGGATTGCATGAGGACGAAATTTGTGCAGGTGTGAGAAGTTTCACACAGACAGGCGAGCGTCTGCGCGTGGAGCGTCTGCGTGGCGATAGAATCCTACTGAACGACAGCTATAATGCCAATCCGCAGTCGATGGGCGCGGCATTGCGCGTCTTGGCATCGACCGAGGCAAAGGGACGCATTGCTATGCTTGGTGATATGAAGGAGTTGGGCGATGCCACCGAAGCAGGACACCGCGATATGGGTCGTTTGGTCGGTGCATTGGGGATTGACCTGCTCATCGCGGTAGGGCCATACTGTAAAGAGTACATGGTTCCAGCGGCAAAAGAGGCAGGATGCCCCGATGTGCGCTGGTATGAAGATAAGACGCAGGCCTATGCGGACCTATTGGCAGAGTACCGTGAAGGCATGGCACTGCTGTTGAAAGCCTCCCACTTCTCGGGACGGTTTGATTTGGTCGCCGATTTTCTGCGCGAACAGATTGGGCAACAGCAGTAATACCAAAATGGAAAGATAGAACATTATGATTGAAATTAGTATCAACGGATTGAAAAAATCCTTTGAAATCGGCAGTAATATTCTCGATGGCATTACCTTTCAAGTGGAAACAGGGGAGCGCGTGGGCTTGCTCGGACGCAACGGTGCAGGTAAGTCCACCCTCTTTCGGATTCTCACAGGGGAGTTAGAGCCAGACGAGGGCGAAGTCGTCATTGCAAAGAACCGCCGTCTGGGCTTAATCTCTCAGATTCCCGTCTATCCTGTGGGGTACACCGTGGAGGATGTGCTGAACACCGCCTTTTCGCGCCATCAAAAATTGGCGGCAGAGATGGAGAGTCTTGCCACCGCTATGGCGGAGGGGGACAGCAGTGAAGCGACCCTGCGCCGTTACGGAGAACTATCCGCCAAATTCGAGGGACTCGGCGGATATGACACAGAAACAGCGGTCAACAAGGTCGCAAACGGTCTGAGTATTTCGCCTGAAATGCGGTCACAACTGTTTGAACAACTCTCTGGCGGTGAAAAAACGCGCGTCAACTTGGGTCGGCTCATCTTGGAAGACACCGATATTTTGTTGTTGGATGAGCCGACCAACCATCTGGATTTGCATGCGGTGGAGTGGTTGGAGGACTATGTCCGACGCTTCAAAGGTACGGTTATCACCATCAGCCACGACCGTTATTTCTTGGACCGTACCATTACCCGTGTCATTGAGATTGCAGATGGAAAAGCGGAGTTTTATTCGGGCAATTACAGCTTCTATGCCATTGAAAAGGAACAGCGGTATTTGGAACGGATGCGCCGTTTTGAAAAGGAACAGGCGGAAATCCGCCGTCTGACGGAAACCGCCACTAAAATGCACGAACATGGCACGGAGCTGTTGCACAAGCGCGCGTTCTCAATTGAGCGTCGTATTGAGCGCATCCGTCAGCAGTCCACCGCGCGTCCCACCAAGGCGAGGGCGATGACCAGTCGCTTTGGAGAAAAAGAATTTTTGGGCGACGAGGTCATGTATATTCGCGACTTGGCAAAGTCCTTTGGTGACAGGACGCTGTTCCACGATGTAGAGTTGCAGGTAGAGGGCGGTGAGCGTATCGCACTCGTGGGTGACAACGGCACGGGGAAATCGACCATGTTGAAAATCTTGTTGGAGGAGGAAATCCCCGACAAGGGGCGCATTAAGTACGGACCGACCGTGCGTACCGCATATCTGCCACAGATTATCAAGTTTGACGACCCACGGCGCAATCTGGTCGATACCATGCTGTATGCCAAGCGCGGTATGAGTACCCAGACGGCGCGTGACCGCTTGGGCGCGTTCAATTTCCGTGGGGAAGATGTCTTTAAGAGTGTCAGCGTCCTCTCTGGTGGTGAACAGAGCCGTCTGCGCCTGTGTATGCTCATGGACGAGGAGATTAACTTCCTCATCCTCGACGAGCCGACCAACCATCTGGATATTGCAAGCCGTGAGTGGATTGAGGAGGCGGTAGAGGCCTACGAGGGTACGCTACTCTTTGTCAGCCATGACCGCTACTTTATCAACCGCTTCGCGACCCGTGTCTGGGAACTGGAAAACGGCGTTATCACCGATTATCCTGTGCCGTTCCAGCGGTATAAGGAGATTAAAGAGCGCGAAAAGATGTTGGCGCAGACCCAGATAAAGCCAGAAAAGCGCGAGGAGAAACCACAGCAAAAGGCAGCCCCCAAGGGTGGCAAGGCACAGCAGGCGGCGCGGAAACAATTGACCATCTGCGAGCGCGATATGGCAAAACTTGAGGGGGAAATTGCAAAGCTAAATGAGGAATTAGAGGCAAACGCCTGTGATTACGAAAAGTACGGTGCGCTCTATGCCAAAAAAGAGGAATTAGACGAACAACTCCTATTGCTCATGGAACGCTGGGAGCAACTGACGCTGGAAGCCGAGGGACAGGCATAAGCAATCAACCGATGAAACGATGGAAAAAAGAGTATCTCCCGTACGGCATGGGGGCAATTAGTTTTCTGTTTGGTGTGTTGCTTGCCAGTGTCTACCCTGCTGTCCGCTTCACAGGACTGCTGTTCTGTCTGGCGGCAGGGGTGTTGGTGCTGTGGGGGGTGTTGCACCACTGGAGCAAACAAAAACGGTGGGCGTTACTTGCCAAACGGATGTTGACCGTGTTGCTGTTGCTCGGTGTCCTGCTGTTTGCCTGTCTGGAAACGGCGGTCGTGTCGTGGGCAAAGACAGATGCAGAGAGTACGGTCGAGGGTGTCATCGTCCTCGGCGCAGGGGTCAACGGTACGGTGCCGTCGTTAAGTTTGCGTGTCCGCTTGGAGGCCGCCTTGGACTATATTGCGGACAAGCCCACCATTCCCATTGTCGTGACAGGCTCACAGGGGCAAGGGGAGGATATCAGCGAGGCGCGGTGTATGGCGGATTGGCTGATAGCGCACGGTGTGGAGGAGAGCCGTATTTTAGTGGAGGACCAGGCGGACGACACCGAGGAAAATATCGCGTTCTCCAAAAGTCTGCTCCTCGCCAACGGGTATGATATCTCCGCGCGCTATGCGGTGGTCAGCAACGACTACCACCTCTGCCGTGCGGCGATGTACTGGGAACAGCCAGATATGGTTCCTGTAGCGGCGAAGATGCCAACGCCGTATCAACAATCTCTGTTGACGGTGAATTACTATATCCGCGAGGCATTTGCACTGGCGGCGGAACTGCCCAGATTTTTGAAATTTTATTGCAATTCATATAGTTTTCCGCTTTCGTAATACGAATCAAAGGAAGGAAACGATATGGCGAATATTTTATGTATCTATTACAGTCGCACAGGGCGTACTGCAAAATTGGTGCGAAAGATTGCACAGGAACTCGACTGTGAGATGGTGCGACTGGACGACGGTGTGAAGCGAAAGGGGCTTTCTGGTTGGTTGCTGAGTGGGTTGCAGGCGGTATCGCGTGATGTCCCTGCGGTCAAACTGCCTGAAACCAAGCGGAAATTGCGAGAATATGACATGGTGATTTTAGCCACGCCTGTCTGGGCAGGGCGGTGCAGTGCGCCCATGCGTAGCTTTTTGCAACAGTTTGGGCAGGAACTGCGTCGCGTAGCCTATCTCATTACGCGCAGTAGCAGTGTGCGCTATGAGGAGGTCTTTGACCAGATGGACCAGTATGTAGCGAAACCTCATCTGTGTGCGATGACGATTCAGCCCGACTCCATCGGCTCGGATTTTTGGAGAGATGAATTTTTAGGTGCCGTGCGGAAGGCCTGTAGAGAGGTGTTTTTTTATGTTGAATAAACTCAAAACGGTGGCTGACCGCTATGAGGCAATCCTTAGCCAATTGGAAGACACGGCGATTTACCAGAATCCTACGCGTTTGGCGAAGCTGACCCGTGAACAGAAAGAGTTGGCACCGCTGATGGAGACGTACCGCGCCTACCGTGTCGCACAGGAGGATATGGAAACTGCACAGGAGATGATGGCAACCCCCGACCTCGCTGAGCTGGGCGAGGAGGAGTATGCCAACGCAAAAAAGACGATAGAGCGTCTGCGTGAGGAAATCCGCATCTTACTGTTGCCCAAGGACCCCAACGACAGTCGAAATGTCATTATGGAAATTCGTGGTGGTGTAGGTGGCGAGGAAGCCATGCTCTTTGCGGCGGACTTGTTGCGGATGTATACCATGTATGCCGACCACCACGGCTGGAAACTGGAGATTGTCAATATCAGTGAAACGGAGTTGGGCGGTGTCAAAGAGGTCAGCGTGCTCATCGAGGGTGAGGGGGCATACTCGCGCTTGAAGTACGAGAGTGGTGCTCACCGCGTACAGCGTGTGCCTGTGACGGAGTCCTCTGGCCGTATCCAGACCTCGGCGGCCACCGTTGCGGTACTGCCTGAGGCGGAGGAAGTCGATTTTACCATTGATGCCAAGGATTTGCAGATTGATACCTTCCGTTCTTCGGGCGCAGGTGGGCAACATGTCAACAAGACGGAATCTGCTATCCGCATTACCCATCTCCCTACTGGTGTGGTGGTGGAATGTCAGGACGAGCGCAGTCAGCACAAAAATCGCGACCGCGCAATGAAAATTCTGCGTTCTAAGCTCTATGAGGCGGAACAGGAGAAACAGAATGCCGCTATCGCCGCCCAACGGCGCAGTCAAGTGGGCAGTGGCGACCGCAGTGAGCGTATTCGCACCTACAATTTCCCACAGGGACGCGTAACGGACCACCGTTTAGAGGGGGATGTCAAAAATTTTAACATCGACGCTGTCATCAGCGGCGGTCTGGATGCCATTGTCGATGCGCTGGCAACGGCGGAACAGACGGCACTGCTGGCGCAACAGGATGAAAAGCTATGAAAACTGAAGTATTTGATATCACAAATCCTGCCGTGCAGAGAAAAGAAGTCTGTGCGGCGGCGAATATTTTACGAAACGGCGGACTGGTAGGACTGCCAACTGAAACCGTTTACGGCTTGGGCGCAAATGGCTTGGATGAAACCGCAGTGCGTGCCATCTTTACAGCCAAGGGACGACCCCAAGACAATCCGCTGATTTTGCACATCCCCAGTGCTGACTGGTTGGAACGATTTTGTTGTGAAATCCCTGACACCGCCTATGCACTGGCGGAGCGTTTTTGGCCTGGACCGTTGACGATGATTCTCAAACGGCGCGAGATAGTCCCAAATGTGACCACGGGCGGATTGGATACGGTAGGTATGCGCTGTCCCGACCATGCGGTGACGCTTGCCATTATCGAGGCGGCAGGGGTACCGATTGCCGCGCCCAGTGGGAACATCTCTGGCAGACCCAGCCCCACCTGTGCGCGCCATATGGTTGCGGATATGGAGGGCAGAATTGCAGGCATCGTCGACGGCGGTGCGTGTGGTGTCGGTGTGGAGTCAACGATTGTTGACTTAACTGTGACTCCACCGCGTCTGTTGCGTCCCGGTGGACTGCCCCTAGAGGAACTGGAGGCGGTGCTGGGGGAAATTTCGGTGGATAAAGCCGTACTTGCACCTCTGTCCGAGGGAGAGAAACCTCGCGCCCCCGGCATGAAATACCGCCACTACGCCCCAAAAGCCCCTGTGACAGTCGTAACAGGGGAGAGTGCGGAAACGGCGGCCTACATCCAACAGCGTGTGAACGAAAAAACAGGTGTTATCTGTTTTGAGGAGTACCGTACATGGTTCTCGAATTGTGCCGTGGAGTCCATTGGCTCGGCGGAAGATAAGGCACAGCAGGCGCGACGGATTTTTGATGCCCTGCGCGCCTTTGATGAAACGGATGTGGATTGTATCTATGCCCAGTGTCCCAGTGACGAGGGGTTAGGTCTTGCCATTGCCAACCGCTTAAAAAAAGCCGCTGGCTTTCAGGTGGTCGAAGTGAAGGGGGGAGAGATATGACAGTCATCGGTATCACTGGCCCGACAGGTTCGGGAAAAACGACCGCGCTCAAGGTATTGCAGAAGCGTGGGTTTGAAATTGTGGACTGCGACAAGCTGTATCACAGCCTGTTGGAGCAGGATGAACCATTGCGGGAAAGTTTGCGCCGTGCCTTTGGGGACATCTTCCTGCCAGACGGAAAGTTGGACCGCAAAGCACTGGCAGAGCGCGTCTTTCACAGTCAATCTGAGTTGGATAAACTCAATGCCATCGTTTTTCCTGTCATTTACGCGGCCGTCGAGAAAAAAATTGCTAAAAATACACAAAAAGGTCTTGCTATTGATGCTATCAATCTGATAGAATGTAAATTGGGTCGGCTGTGTGATGTCACTGTCGGTATCACAGCCAATCCATCGGTTCGGCTCAAGCGCATTATGGCGCGGGACCGCATCGACGAGGCGCGTGCGAAAGCGCGTATTGCCGCCCAAAAGCCCGATAAATTTTACCGTAAAAATTGCAATTTCTTCCTGGAGAACTGTGCAGGCAGTGCGGCGGAATTTGAACGGCTGATGGAAGACTTTCTGGATAATATATTATTGATGGAGGAATAAAACAATGGATGCAAAGGAACTCAAGAGCAAGCTTCTGATGGAGAAGAAGAACGGCTATGCTGCTCTGTCCGAGGCTGACCGCAAGGCGATGAACGAGTACTGCGAGGGCTACAAGGCATATCTGGATGCTGGTAAGACCGAGCGCGAGTGCGTGACCGAGGCCATTCGTCTGGCTGAGGCACAGGGCTTCAAGAAGCTGGAGCGCGGTATGGAGCTGAAGGCTGGCGATAAGGTCTATGCCAACAACCGTGGCAAGATGCTGACGCTGGCTGTCATCGGTACCGAGCCCATGGAGAAGGGTGTGCAGATTACCGCTGCCCACATTGACGCTCCCCGTCTGGACCTGAAGCCCAGCCCCCTGTACGAGGATAGCGAGATTGCTTACCTCAAGACCCACTACTACGGCGGTATCCGTAAGTATCAGTGGGTGACTGTTCCCCTGGAGATTCACGGCGTTGTCGCCCTGAAGGATGGCACCAATGTTGAGGTTCGTCTGGGCGAGGGCAACGAGCCCAAGCTGGTCATCAGCGACCTGCTGCCCCATCTGGCTGCTGACCAGAACAAGAAGACCCTCGGCGAGGGCATCGAGGGCGAGCAGCTGAACCTGATTGTCGGTAGCGAGCCTCTCGAGGGTGCAGAGGGCGATGCCGTCAAGCTGCATGTGATGAAGCTCATCAACGAGAAGTATGGCTTCGTCGAGGCTGACTTCATCTCCGCTGAGCTGGAAGTTGTTCCCGCTTACAACGCTACCGATATCGGTCTGGATGGTAGCCTGCTGGGTGCTTACGGTCACGACGACCGTGTCTGCGCTTACGCTGCGCTGAAGGCTATGTTCGATTTGGACAAGACTCCCGCTAAGACCTCCGTCTGCATCCTGGCAGATAAGGAAGAAATCGGTTCCGTTGGTGTCAGCGGTATGCAGACCGCGGCATTCGATACCTTCATCGAGGACCTGTGCGAGGGTAAGGGCGAGCGCGCTCGCGTCTGCCTGGAGAACTCCTTCTGCCTGTCCGCCGATGTCGCCGCTGCTTTCGACCCCAACTTCCCCAGCGTGTTCGAGAAGCGCAACAGTGCCCGTCTGAACTACGGTGTCGGTCTGGTCAAGTACACTGGTAGCCGTGGTAAGGGTGGCGCAAGCGATGCCGCCGCAGAGCTGGTCGGCTATGCACGCCGTATCTTCGACGACAACGGTGTTATCTGGCAGATGGCCGAGCTGGGCAAGGTTGACCAGGGCGGTGGCGGTACTGTCGCTGCTTACATGGCAAACCGCAACATCAGCACCCTCGACGCTGGTGTGCCTGTTCTGGCTATGCACGCTCCCTTCGAGATTGTCTCTAAGCTGGACTGCTACATGACTTACAAGGCCATGAAGGCTGTTTACGAGAACTAAGGTTCTCAGCAGCATACCGCGTGCGTTACAACCACTGTGACGCATAGAATGAGAGGCTGACCTGTATGGGTTGGCCTCTCGCGGTTGGTATCAATTTGGCACTTGACTTTCATTCGTGGCTATTTTACAATCAGTTCGGTACTATTACTTCAAGGAGGACAAAAGTAATGAAAAAGAGAATCATCCATTTCTTGCTTGTATGTAGCATGGTCCTGTCCATGCTCCCTGCAAGTGCGCTGGCGGAGGGACTGACCAGTAGTTCCCACAAAGTTTCGGTAAACAATCCGTTTACGGATGTTGCGGAAACCAACTGGTACTATAAGGCAGTGCAATATGCTCGTGTCAATGGATTTTTCAATGGTACGAGCGATACCCAATTTACGCCCGACGGCACCATGACCCGTGCAATGTTTGTTTCCGTTCTGGGCCGTATGGCAGGTGTGGATGTGTCGACCTATGAAGGGCAGTCCGCATTTAACGATGTCAGCGCGGATAAATACTACGCCCCCTATGTTGCGTGGGCATCCAAGCACGGTATTACCGGCGGTACTGGTGACGGCAATTTCTCCCCCAATGGGTTGATTGACCGTCAGCAGATGGCGACCTTTTTTGTGCGCTACTTTGAAACCTTTGCGGTTACTTTGGATACGACCGTTACCTCTGTGCCTGCGGATTTGGACGAAGTGGCTGACTGGGCCAAAGATGCCGTCCGCAAGATGTGGGCGACTGGTTTGATGCAGGGTGACGGTGTCAATTTCGACCCTGATAACCATGCTACCCGCGCACAGGCCGCACAGTTGTGCCAGAATACCGATGCAGCCGTGGAAACTTGGTACAAGGAGCCTGGTGTTGCCTCTGAGCGTGTGCGTATCGACCCCACAACAGGACTCCCCTTTGACAGCGAGGAACAGCCCGAGAATCCCGAGAATCCCGAGAATCCCGAGAACCCCGAGAATCCCGAGAACCCCGAGAATCCCGAGAACCCTGAGAACCCCGAGAACCCTGAGAACCCCGAGAACCCCGAGAATCCTGAGAATCCTGAGAACCCCGAGAATCCTGAGAATCCCGAGAATCCCGAGAATCCCGAGAATCCCGAGAATCCCGAGAATCCCGAGAACCCCGAGCCAGTTGAAACTACTACCGAGTATATCTATCTGACTGGCGCAGGTTCTTGCTATGTGCAGGGCGGAGAGGTTGTTCTGTCTGGTATCGTTGACTGCACAGGCAGTACGGCTCCTTTGTACTGCTATTTGGATGCCTATGGCTCTCAGGAACTTGCATTGGATGCAATGACTGAGTTAGTGGAACAGTACGGCGAGACTTTGCTGGTTGTCACCTTGGCTGATGGCAAGATTTATGATGTTATGCCTGTTTTTGGCAGTACCTCTACAGAGGATGGTACCGCGATGTATGTTGCAGGCGGTGAATATGTCATTGATCCCTCTATTGTTATCATGATTGACAATCTGGTGTTAGATTTCGATGCCAATACAACCGTTATCTATCAGGGCAGAGTATTGCAGAGTTTGAGCGAATTGGTGCCCCTCTATGGCTCTAGCCTGTACATTATCTACAGCGGTAATTATGTAAATACCGTGTTCATCGTCGGGTAACATACAACAAGGGCTTGCTGTCTGCATGGAGCAGATGGCAAGCCCTTTCTATGTCTATTTTTGAATAACGCGTTGGGTAATCATACCGCCGAGAATACCGATGCTCACACCAGCGACCGTGCCCGACAGTAGTAACGCAGGTAGGTAGAGAAAAATTCCGCTGTTCTCCAGTACCACCGCGGCAACAAGAATTTGACCCAAGTTGTGTCCCACGCCACCGACCACACTGACACCGACGGTTGAAAATTTTCCACTCCGTTTGAGTGCCCACATCAGTACAAAGCTCAATACCGCCCCCGCGAAGGAGTAGGCGAACGCAAACGCGTTGCCGAAAGTGATGGACACCAGTACCACGCGGATGAGGGAGATGGTGATGGCATCCACAGTTCGCATACGATAGAGTGCGAATAAAACGACCAGATTGGTCAACCCCAATTTTGCACCTGGAATGGCAACGGAGAGGGGCAGTAGACTTTCCAACCAACTGAGTACCATCGCAAGGGCAACCAGTAGGGCATAGCGTGCAATTCGTTTGCTGTCCATGCTGTCCTCCTAGTGTGTGCTTGCGTCGAGTTCCGACTGGTCCCCACCGACCACCTCGATGATGAACGCATGGGGGAGGCAGATAATCTGCTCACCCTGTCGAGAGATTTTCCCTGTTTTGATACAGGTGTGGTCGCCACAGTTGGCATCGCTGACGCAAACCGTGCCGTCGGCAATGGTGACGGTGTTAAAGGTATCTGTGCCGATGGTAATGCTTCTGTCCTCTGCAAGTGGATACCGCGCAACCTCTGTGCCGTGGTGGGTAATGACGGCATAGGTCCCTGCGGTGGTTGGCCGTAGGAATAGCCACAATGCCGCCACAAGCAGTAACACAGCGGTAATCAGTAGCGCATCCCGTTTCCATGGTTGCATAGCCAATCCCCCTTTTCAATGTTTCGATTAGTATGCCCGATTTTTAGCGTAAATCCTGTGCCGTCAGATAACGGCGCATGGGTTTCATTTGGTACAGTACCAGAAACACAATGATAGCGAGCGTACTATCTGGAATCGCCCAGATGATATTATAGAGAAAGGAGTAAACCCATGGGGAAGTCATGGGCATGCCGAGAAACACTTCGGGCATATATTTACCCCATACGAATACACCGACCAGATAGTTGGTGACAATCGGTTCATCGTGAATTTCTCCTCACAAAACGGTTGTCAAGGAAAAGTTAAAATCCCCATGCCGATGATAGGCATGGGGATTACATCTGTACCAAGATTAGATAGCGCGGGTAACTTTACCGGAACGCAGACACCGGGTACAAACATACACATGGCGGGGCGTGCCATTGATCATTGCCTTCACGCGCTTGACATTGGGCTTCCAGGGACGATTGGAACGTCTGTGGGAATGGGAAACCTTGATACCGAAGGTCATGCCCTTATCGCAAAACTCACACTTAGCCATCCTTTGCACCTCCTTGCTGTGACTAAACTATGGCCTGCTTGCACGCAGGCACAACTGGTATAATAGCAGATGTTTCTGCAAAATGCAAGAGGAAATTTTAAGTTTTTCAAAAAAATTTTTATATATTTGAATGCTGCGGAAAAAGAGGGGAAATGAGACGTTGATTTAGCCCTTCCAGGTCATGATAAGTTCCTTTTCGTTGGTGCCGCCGTCGGTGCTTTCACCGGTGACGGTGAAGCCTTCCCGCTGATAAAAACGGATGGCGCGGGTATTTTTATGATAGACACGCAGCCACAGGGTGGATTTTACAGATTTGGCATGATCCAGCAGTGCTTTGCCGATGCCCTTGCACTGCTCGCTGTCTTTTACAAAGCAGCCGTTGATATAGTCATCCGTCAAGCCGATAAAGCCAACGATACGTCTTGTGGCTTCGCTTTCATAAACATAAGTTTCTGCCTGCGGCAAAACTTTTTTCACCGGATCGTAATGCCCGCTCCAATAGCAGGGGTGAATGAAACTGTGGGCCTGCACATTGGTTTCCAGCCAAAGCTGCATCACGGCAAAAAGATCCGAATCTCTGAATGCTCTTATCATGGTGACACCTCAAAAAACGATGTTTTTCAGACATATTTTAACAGAGAAACCAATGGATTTC
>JAZOVU010000059.1:0-11218 GCA_045658885.1 Candidatus Pelethomonas sp.
TTCCATTGACCGAAGTCTCTTTCCATCGATTCTCGTTCGACTTGCATGTGTTAAGCACGCCGCCAGCGTTCGTCCTGAGCCAGGATCAAACTCTCAATAAAATGGTATCTAAACAAACCCGAGGGCTTGTCCAAATCATTCTATTGAAGCAATCTTAGCTTCAAAAACTGTTTATAGTCTTTCGTTCGGGTAATTGACTTAACCCCAAACGCAGACTTTCATCATTCAATCGTTCCGTAGAACGCCGAACTCTGGTGCTTTTCGTTCGTTACATTGTTTAATTTACAAGGTACTCGCCCCGTCCGTTCAGCGACGGAACATTTGTTATTTTAGCACACTCAGTTTCGTTTGTCAAGTACTTTTTTCAACTTTTTTGAAGTTTTTTCAGCACTCTCATTCGCTCGAACCTGTCAGCCAAAAGCTTGGCCATTATATCAGACCATTTCCGTTTTGTCAAGCACTTTTTTCGACTTTCCAAAACTTTTTTCATCTCGCCACCGCTGAAGCTCGACCGCTCGCGACAGCTTGATTATTGTACCAGATAGTTTTCGTTTTGTCAAGTGTTATTTTCAGCTTTTTCAAAACTTTTTTGTTTGCCATTGCTTGAGCTCGACCGCTCGCGACAGCTTAACTAATATATCACTCTTGTCATCATTTGTCAACCCCCTTTTTCTCCTTTTTTCGACTTTTTTTCCTCGTTTTTGAAAGACATTTTCTGACCAACATGATATAGTATATAGTATCCCATATCTTTTGCAATAGATGAGAGGCCCATTATGGAAATCAAAACCCTTTCCGCCACTTTTGGGCGGTTAGATAATCAGACCTTACCACTTTCCTCCGGGTTGAATGTGATTGAGGCTGGCAACGAGAGTGGAAAAAGTACTTGGATGGCGTTTGTGCGTGTGATGCTGTACGGCTTAAACACACGCGATCGCGGTGTCAATGCGGACAAGCATCGCTATGCACCGTGGAGTGGCCTAGCCATGCAGGGGCGCATGGATTGTACGGTTGGAGGAAAAGATATTACCATTCTCCGTACGACATCGCGCGCCAATGCCCCGATGGGTACTTTCTCCGCCGAATACACCAACACCACCATCTCCGTCCCTAATTTAACGGCGACATCTCTGGGAGAAACACTCACAGGGGTTCCACAGGAGGTTCTGGAGCGCAGTGCCTTTATTCGCCAAAGCGGTCTATCCATCGACCAGAGTACCGCGTTAGAGCGTCGTATCAACGCATTACTCACCACAGGCGAGGAATCTCCCTCCTACACCGATGCCGCCGAGCGACTTCGCAAGCAGTTAAATCGGCGCAGATATCGGCAGAACGGTCTCCTCCCCCAATTGGAGGGGGAATTATCCACACTGGAGAGCACGCTCCATGAGATTACCTCCTTAGAGCACACCGTTCGCATCTGTGAACAGGAGCGTAAAACCCTATTGGAGCAGGAATCCTATCTGCGCCACCAGCTCACCTTATTAGATGCCAGCGACAACGCACATCTGGTGGAGAAATTCCGCAACGCGCGCAAGGAATTGGAAGATGCCGATACGGTCTGTGATGCCGCCGCCGCGCGCATTGCCCATCTGCCTTCTCAATCAGAATTGCGCGCCCTCCTCGGTGAGTTTTCTGCGGTCGAAGCTATTCGCGACGCAGTGAACACGGCACACAACCGTACCTTGTCCCTATCATCTATCTGGGAGCAGGCACAACAGCAGGTAGACGACCACCCATTCGCTCCCCAGACCCCAAAAGAGATAGCAGACGCACCCATGGCAGACCTACCGCGCCCTGCTTTCCCGACAGTTCTTGCCGTACTCTGTACGCTACTCTCTCTGTTATGTGCACCTCTGCTCTACTTTACTGTCCATTTTCCTCCGCTGTTATGCGGTGGTCTTTCGTCGGTCGGTGCAATGGTATCCTATTATGTACTAGGGATACGAACTGCACGGCAACGCAAGGAGTGGGAAGTCGAGCTACGCCAACAACAGACCGCCCGACAGGAAGCAATTGCGGCCTATGCCACCCTCTATCGGGATGCGCTAGAAAAACGAACCGCCTACCGCACCGCAGTTGACACCCATCGCACCCTTGCTGCCGACTACCACCTACATTTGGAGCGCATTCTCTCCCGTGTCCAGCGATTCCAAACCGTGCACACGCTATCGGACGCACAGCGCACCGTGGAAAATGCGCTACGGCTATATACTGCGTTCGACCTCTCCGTACAAAAGCGCGAGCAAGCACAACTCCGTTTCGACTTATTAGCTGAGAGTACACCACAAGATGCCATTCCCTCCGCCGAGTTGCCCACCCTCACCCGTGACGAAGCAGAGCGCAGGTGTGACGAGGTTGCCACGCGCCTATCTGCGCTCCAACGCCAAATGCACACCGCCCAAGGGCGCATCCAGGCACTGGGCGACCCCACCCTTTTACGCACGGAAATCGAGCAAAAACGCCGCCACCACGCAGTACTCACCGAGGAATACGAGGCTATTTCTCTGGCACAGTCGGTACTCACCGAAGCAAATACCACGATGCAGAATAGATTTTCGCCAGTATTAGGAGAAAAAGCCGCGACCATCTTTACAAAACTCACCAAAGGGAAGTATAATAAGGTTTTGTTAGACCGAAAGATGGTTCCCTCCGCGCAGGAGGACGGCGACATTCTCTCCCATGAGGTATTCACCCTCAGTCAAGGAGCCGCCGACCAGCTGTATCTCGCGGTACGGTTGGCCATCTGTGACATGGTACTCCCCAAGGACAGGTGTGTTCCCATTTTTCTGGACGATGCACTGGTGACTTTTGACGACATCCGCATGGCCGCCGCGTTGGATTATCTGGTAGAGCTGTCGGAACAACGACAGATTTTACTATTCACCTGCCAACAGCGTGAATTGGCCTATTTGCGAACAGCGCACGCGGGACGCTACCACGCTATCACACTCTCTTAACGATTATCAATCTTGCAAAGGAGATTTCCCTCATGTCTGAATGTACCCATGATTGCAGTACCTGTGGCGAGAACTGTTCTTCTCGCACCGAGCCCCAGTCCCTGCTGAAGGAGAAGCACCCCGATGCCCGCGTTGGCAAAGTCTTTGGTGTGGTATCTGGCAAGGGTGGCGTGGGCAAATCCATGGTCACGAGCCAGCTGGCTGTTTTGACCGCACGCAAGGGTCACAAGGTTGGTGTATTGGATGCCGACATCACTGGCCCGTCTATTCCCAAAGCATTTGGTATCCACGAGCGCGCCATGGGCGACGAGCGTGGTATGCTCCCCGTGGCAACTAAGAACGGCATCCAGCTGATGAGCGTCAACCTGCTGTTGGAGGACGAAACTGACCCCGTTCTGTGGCGCGGTCCTGTCATCGGCGGTGTTGTTACCCAGTTCTGGACGGATGTTATCTGGGATGTCGACTATCTCTTTGTCGATATGCCTCCTGGAACTGGTGATGTTGCTCTGAGCGTCTTCCAGTCCCTCCCCTTGGATGGTATCATCATTGTAGCCTCTCCGCAGGAGCTGGTCAGCATGGTCGTGGAAAAGGCTGTTAAGATGGCAGAGCGCATGGGTATTCCCATCGTTGGTGTTGTCGAGAACATGAGCTATCTGCTCTGCCCCGACTGTGGCAAGGAGATTCCTCTGTTTGGTGAGGGCAAGACACAGGCGGCGGCAGATGCCCACGGTTTGAAGCTGTTGGCTCGTATGCCCATCGCACCCCAGTTGGCACAGCTGGTTGATGCTGGTCGTATCGAGGACTTCGAGGGCGATTGGCTCGCCAATACCGCCGATATCATCGAAAACTTCTGATACTCTAAACACAAATTGTATAAATAGAAACAGAAAATACCGACCGTCATCAAAACGGCCGGTATTTTTTATGGTATAGCATACTATCTCTATTGCTTACAGGTTCTGTCTGATGATTTCTGGATTTTCGAGGGCAGTTTCTAAAATACGGCTGAGAACCGAGGTATATCCTTTACCGAGAGATTTGGCTTTGCGGAGAGCTTGCGGAGAAAGACGCAGAGTGACCGTCTGCTTACAGCGTTCCTCTCTGTTCTCGGCAGAAATTCTCCGAAATTGCGCCAACTGTTCAGGGGTCAGTGCAGGACAATCCTCATCAGGTGTGACGGGACGGGCTTCCAAATCGTTGAGCATCTCCATTTGCGATGCTGTCAACGGCGCATTGAGGTCAATTTCTTTACGGACAATCATAATACATCTTCCTTTCTTGTGGCGTAGCTTTTCGTGCAGATATCAGTCGGATAGTATTTCCTCGCTCTGTGTACACAACCATAATCACGATGGCAATGCCATTGACCTGTCCAATGGTGATGTATCGGTCTTCGTATTCAGAATGTGCATCGTCATAAAACTCTATTCTATTCTCATCTCGAAAAACATATGCCGCCGTGCTGAAATCTATACCGTGTTTGACGATGTTGATTTTTTCTTTATTTTCATCCCACGCAAATTGCATTTCTATCATCCCCCATCCCTTTATAGTATACCATAATGTATTACAAAATGCAACACAAACTCCATAAAAGGAAAGGGTGCGCTACAAAACGCACCCTTTGGACACAGCACAAACACACCCTATATCACTTTCGTCTATCGGGGTACGACACTTTCTCGTCGGTGAGTTCCAGTAGATAATCCACACTGGTCTGATAAAACCTTGCCAGTCCTATCAACAACTCCTCCGTCCACTCTTGTACCCCTGTTTCCAGATAACTATATTTTCGTTGGGATATCCCCAATGCCATCGCCACCTGCGTCTGCGTCAGGTCATTATCCTCTCGCATCGCCCGAATCCGTGTATTCAGAATTACTTCTTCTCCATCGCCACAGCGGTTTTCAGGGCAATTTCCATCATGGTAGTAAAGGTAATCTGCCTATCCTCGGCGGACAGTTCTTCACCTGTCACCAGACTATCCGAGATGGAGCAAATAGCAAGGGCACGCTTACCGAGGGATGCGGCGGTCATATACAGACCTGCGGCCTCCATCTCCACGGCGAGAACGCCCATCTTCGCCCAATCCATCGTGGAATTGGATGCGTCGTAGAAGGTATCCGAGGACAGCAAATTACCCACGGGCATTTCCACGCCCATCTCGCGCGCCACAGAAACCGCCGTTTCTAACAGCGTAAAATCTGCAATCGGCGCAAATGTGCCGGGCAACTGATATTGGTGTGCAAAATTGGAATTGGTACACGCGCCCTGTGCGGCAACCACATCGCGCAATTTCAGCTTCGGGCTAATCGCACCAGCGGAACCAATCCGCATGATATTCTCCACACCATACTGCGTATACAGCTCATGGCTATAGATACCAATGGAGGGCATACCCATACCGGATGCCATGACGGACACAGGTGTGCCCTGATACAGCCCCGTATAGCCGTGAATACCACGCACATTGTTCACCAACTTCGCATCCTGCAAAAAGGTTTCTGCAATAAACTTGGCGCGCAGGGGGTCACCGGGCATCAGCACGGTTTTTGCAAAATCCCCCATCTTTGCACTATTATGAGGTGTAGCCATCGTCATTCTCCTTTCACAACCAATACCTATACTTACTGCTTGTCTTGTTCCGCTTCTTTTACCGCTTTCACAATACGGCTCGTCCCCAGTCGGGACGCACCCAAGCGAATGAAATCCTCAGCATCTTGTACATTCGCGATACCGCCCGCGGCTTTTATCTTCACATGAGGCTCTACATACTGGGCAAACAGCGCAACATCTTCGCGTGTCGCACCGCCCCCTGCGAAGCCAGTCGAGGTCTTAATAAATTCTGCTCCCGAACAAGACACAATTTCGCACAGTTTTATTTTTTCCTCGTCGTTCAACAGGCAGGTTTCAATAATCACTTTCAGTACTTTTTCACCGCACGCCGCCTTCACTGCGCGAATTTCTTCCAGCAGGTCATTCCAACGCTTATCCTTGACCCAGCCAATATTGATAACCATATCAATTTCATCCGCGCCATTTTTCACGGCATCCTCTGTTTCAAAGCACTTCACCGCAGTCGTGGAATAGCCGTTAGGGAATCCAATCACCGTA
The DNA here is from genome assembly GCA_045658885.1 of Candidatus Pelethomonas sp. Classification (GTDB taxonomy): domain Bacteria; phylum Bacillota; class Clostridia; order Oscillospirales; family Oscillospiraceae; genus Pelethomonas. Next base: position 6,075 of record JAZOVU010000059.1, read on the forward strand.
CAAATCGGCAATTTCTCCCCCACATATTCTTTCGCCTGTTTCACATAGGAGGGCGGAATACACACGGAGGCAGTTTCAAACCGCATCCCATCATCACAGGTGGCACGAATCTCCTCCCAAGTCGCCCCCTGTGCAAGCAAGGTATGGTCAACGGTAGCCAGAATATTCTTCCATTCCATCGTGGTTCTCCTTTTCTGCGTCAGATTTCTTGACGGCCCTCCAAGGCGCGCATCAGTGTCGCATCGTCTGCAAACTCCAGATGTCCGCCCACGGGGATACCATACGCCAGACGCGTGACGCGCACCCCAAACGGTTTCAGCAATCTCGCGAGGTACATGGCGGTCGCCTCTCCTTCGGTATCTGGGTTCGTCGCCATAATGACCTCCTCAATCTCCCCCGCAGACACGCGCTCCAACAGCGAGCGAATCTCCAAGTCATCAGGGCCAACATGGTTCATCGGGGAGATAACACCGTGCAGGACATGGTATCTTCCGTTAAACTCCCGTGCGCGCTCCATCGCCACTACATCGCGCGCATCCGCCACCACGCAGATGGTGGACGCTTCACGCTTCGGACTAGCGCAGATAGGACACAGACCCCCAGCGGTCAAATTGCGACACACAGGGCAGGTCGTCACGGTTCGTTTTGCGTTCAAAATCGCCTCTGCAAACTCCTCCGCATCCTCTCTCGACATCCCTAACACATGGAACGCCAGACGCTGTGCGCTCTTTCCGCCGATACCGGGCAAACTTGCAAATTGCTCCACCAGTTTTTCCAACGGAGCAGGAAAATATTCCATCCGCCTTATCCTCTCAGCTCACGAATTCTTGCAGGAATATCCTCCGCCTTATACACGGCACTTCCTGCCACCAGAACATTCGCACCGTTTTCAATTACCGTCTTACAGGTCACGGTATCCACACCGCCGTCTACTTCCAGTTCGCAGTCCAGACCACGCTCGTCAATCCAAGTGCGAATCTGCTTGAGTTTGGGCATCATATCCACCATAAAGGACTGCCCACCGAAACCAGGCTCTACGGTCATCACCAGCACCATATCACACTTGTCGAGGAACGGCAGGACAGCCTCGGCATCCGTTTTCGGCTTCAGCACCACACCAGCCTTTTTTCCACAGGCATGGATAACATCCAGAGCCTTTTGGGTATTCTCCTCGGTATCTGCCTCCACATGGACGGTCACAATATCCGCGCCAGCCTTGCAGAACTCCTCCACATAGCGCACAGGGCGGTCAATCATCAGGTGAACATCCAAGGGCATCTGTGTCTTTTTACGGATGGATGCCACCACGGGGATACCGATGGTAATATTGGGGACAAACAGGCCGTCCATGACATCGACATGGACATAGTCCGCCGTTTCAATGCGACGAATCTCCTGCTCCAAATTTGCAAAATCACTTGCAAGGATGGAGGGCGAAATTTTTATCATGCCAACCACTTCCTTTTCTTTCAAAATTGATTTGTTTTATCAAACTCCGCCGATGCATTGTATAGGGGCAAGGCACCCTGCGTGCCATCGTGTCATACGATACGGTGAGCGGCAAATGCACTCGGCCGTGCGGTCCACATCACTCGTCCCGCGCCACCCTGCCCCTTGGGCGCGCATGGTGGGTGCGCCGCATAAGATAGGAGGCCGTCGGAGCCTTCCGACGACCTCCGATGAGAATTTAGCAGGTGACGACGCTAGCGCAACGCTTGCACAGGGTGGGATGCTCGGCAACCGTACCGACACTGCTCAGCACCTTCCAGCAACGCTCACACTTCTCGCCCTTAGCCTCGACAACCTCGACCTTAAATTCATCACCCACGGTGACAACAACGCCAGAGGTAATCATAATATCGGCCAGCTCTACGCCGTCCATCTCCTTGAGGAATGCGTCCTCTGCGGTGACGGTCAGGTAGATATCGGCTTCGAGGGCCTTACCAATCTTCTTCTCTGCACGGGCGGTTTCCAGTGCGCCGTTCACTGCGGTACGCACGGCAATAATACGGCTCCACTTTGCCATCGTTGCCTCATCGAGGGCATAGGCGGCAAAGGGCTGGTTCATGTCGTTCAGGACGACATTGCGTGCATCATCCTCGGTGCGGTGGGGCATTGCCTGCCAGATTTCGTCGCAGGTAAAGGCGAGGATGGGGGAGAAAATCTTGGTAATGGTATCGAGAATCATCCACAGGGCAGTCTGGGCACTACGGCGAGCCAGACTATTCTTGTCCTCGCAATACAGACGGTCCTTGATAATATCCAGATAGAAGGAGGACAGCTCCACCACGCAGAAGTCGTTAATCGCATGGGAAACAATGTGGAACTCGTAGTTATCGTATGCGTTAAAGCACTTGGTAATCAGTGCATTCAGCTTGGTGACAGCCCAGCGGTCCAGCTCCAGCATCTCCTCGGCGGAAACGAGGTTGTTCGCATCAAAGCCATCCAAGTTACCCAGGCAGTAACGGGCAGTATTGCGGAACTTCAGATAGCTCTGGGACAACTGCTTAAAGATATTGTCACTGCAACGCACATCGACATGGTAATCTGCGCTACCAGCCCACAGACGCAGGAGGTCTGCGCCGTACTTCTTCACGATATCGGCGGGGTCAACGCCGTTACCGAGGCTCTTGTGCATCGCACGGCCCTCGCCGTCAACCGTCCAGCCGTGGGTCAGGCACTGCTTAAAGGGTGCGCCCTCATCCATCGCGCCAACAGCGGTCAACAGGCTCGCTTGGAACCAACCGCGGTACTGGTCCAGACCCTCGATATACATATCACTGGGCCAGAAGCCCTGTGTCTTTTTCATGGAAGCGAAATGGGTAGAACCGGAGTCAAACCAGCCGTCGAGGGTGTCTTCCTCCTTGGTAAAGTGCGTACCACCGCAGTGGGGGCACTTGTAGGCCTTGGGCAGAATCTCCTCTGCGCTCTTCTCGTACCATGCGTTACTGCCCTCTGCGCCAAACAGTTCGCTCACTGCCGTAATGGTAGCATCATCGCAGATAGGCTTCTTGCAGTCCTCGCAGTAGAACACGGGGATGGGCAGGCCCCAGCGACGCTGACGGGAGATACACCAGTCGGCGCGCTCACGCACCATGGACTCAATACGGTCCTTACCCCAAGCAGGCAGCCAGCGTACATCCTCGGTTGCCTTAACCGCAGCTTCCTTGAACGCATCGACGGAGCAGAACCACTGGGGGGTAGCACGGAAGATGATGGGGCTCTTACAACGCCAGCAGTGGGGGTAGGAGTGGACAATCTCCTCGCTGGCAAACAGAGAACCGTTGTCTTTCATATCCTGCAGGATGATGGGGTTGGACTCGTCGGTTTTCAGGCCAGCGTACTTACCTGCATAGTCGGTGTGACGGCCACGGTCGTCCACAGGAACCACCATCTCCATGCCATAGCGCAGGCAGGTCTGATAGTCGTCTGCACCGAAGCCGGGGGCAGTATGGACACAACCAGTACCGCTATCCATCGTGACATACTCCGCCAGCACCAGACGGCTGGTTTTATCGAGGAAGGGATGCTGTGCCAGCATATTCTCGAAGAAGGCACCCTCGTGGGTTTCCACGACTTCATAGTTCTCAAAACCGCCGATTTTCATAACCTTCTCAACGAGGGCCTCAGCGACAATCAGATACTCGTCGTTCGCCTTCACGATAGCATAGCTCTCACGGGGATGCAGGGCAATCGCGAGGTTGCCGGGCAAGGTCCAGATGGTCGTTGTCCAGATAACGAAGGAGAGCTTCTTGTCGGCATACGCGGACAGCTTGCCCTGGTCATCCTTCATCGCAAAGCGCACATAAGCGGTGGTACAGGGGTCATCCTTGTACTCAATCTCTGCCTCTGCCAGCGCGGTTTCGTCCTTGGCGCACCAGTACACAGGCTTCAGGCCCTTATAGATATAGCCCTTCTTGTACATCTCACCGAAGATTTTGACTTCTTCTGCCTCGAAGCTGGGGTCCATGGTCATGTAGGGATGCTCCCAGTCACCGAGGGTACCCAGACGCTTAAAGCCCTCTCTCTGGATATCGATATACTTCATGGCATAGTTATAGCAAGCCGTACGGAACTCAGGCACACTCATCTGCTTGTGGTTGAGCTTCTGCTCCTTGATGATAGCAGACTCGATGGGCATACCGTGGTTATCCCAACCGGGAACAAAGGGAGTCCAGTATCCGCGCATAGCGTGCATACGAATAATGAAGTCCTTCAGGGAACGGTTCATGGCGTGACCCATATGGGGATGGCCGTTGGAGAACGGAGGGCCATCGTGCAGAGAGAAGCGAGGCTTGCCCTCATTCTTCTTCATCAGCTCGTTGTACAGGTCCATCTTCTCCCAGTTCTCCAGCATACCGGGCTCGCGGTTGGGCAAGCCTGCGCGCATGGGGAATTCGGTCTGGGGAAGATTCAATGTCTTGTTGTAGTCCATCTTGTTGATTCCTCCTGTATGTGAAAATAATGCTTGTCACTAAGGCATAGCTCTCCCTCTGGGAGAGCTGTCAGCGAAGCTGACTGAGAGGGTATAATAAAAAACGCCCTTGTCCCCTGAAAGAGACAAAGGCGAATCCCTCTGCGGTACCACTCTTTTTGTCGCACAATACGACCACTCAAGCTCTGCGATATAACGGTCGCGCCCGGGTCAGCTTACTTGGTCGAAGCCGTTAAGCCACCTGCTCCGAGGGGATATTCACCCGTGTTCCCTCTCCGTCCTCGCACCAAAACAGACGGCTCTCTGTGCAGTTTCCACGGATTACTCTGCCTCATCCACGCATTTTTGCGTCATAACATTATCCATATTATACGCAAAGCACAAATTTGTCAACCGTTTTCGTTCGCTTTTGCTCGCTACATTTCTGGTAGACACACCGAAAAAAGTATGATATGCTACAGATACGACAAAAAATATTGGAGGTCATTAACTGTTAAAGATAAATTATAAAAAGTTATAAATAACGATTGGTTTCATCATAACGATATGCAAAGAAAACACGCCAATAAAGAGTTTATCGGCTTTCCCCAGATTTAAGTCGAAGAAAAAATCAAAACCGAGCTTCTATGTGGATACCGCAAAAATCAAAATCACAGGAACTCATGTCAAACTCGAAAAACTGACGGACAGTCGGAAAGCGAACCGTCAG
>JAZOVU010000060.1:0-7718 GCA_045658885.1 Candidatus Pelethomonas sp.
CTATCATCACTGCTTATCCAGGTCAGACGACACATCACACCTCCGGGGGTCGGGATTCATTCCCGCTGTAGCGGATTGCGGATACAGGGCACCGCTAACTCCCCAACTAGTGCGGCCTTGCTCCGCTCCGAAGCGGAACATGGTAAGCTATATTTTACTATATTATTTCCTTTTTCGCAACAGTAAATTTCCCGGAGGGAAAATTTCTTCCGTCAGAAGAGATGCCGCTCCTGCCCTCCCCAAGATTCGCTTTACAAAAAAAGAGCGGGCGGGTATAATTTCAGCAGTGGCACATGGGCCTGTGGCGCAGCTGGGAGCGCGTACGGTTCGCATCCGTAAGGTCGAGGGTTCGATCCCCTTCGAGTCCACCAACTGGAAAGACTTGGAACTGCAATGGTTTCAAGTCTTTTTCTTTTTTCGCTTGCACTTGACTAGCTCATCAGAGAAAGGAAGACAGTGCACAAAAAAGTGTACGAATGCCAAATTGTCACTGGAAATTACGCGTCGGGATTTTTCATTGCTTTTTGCTTTGCTACATTACATTGACAAAGTTCGGTAATGGTGTATAATGGAAACAAATCATTTTACCGTTGTGTAAGAGAAAAAGGAGGAAGCAACCGTGAAACAGAGAGTGATTTCAGTATTTTTGGCGATTGTGATGTTGGTGAGCATATTCCCAACGACTGGGTATGCCACAAACGAGGGCGACACAACAGAAATTGATACTGGCGATGTTTCTATCGAGGGTACCAATGGGTTCGGTGCGTTGCTCAGTACGGAACTTACGAAAAACCAGACAGAAGCGGCGGAAGGACAGTCCGAATACGAAGCAGGTTACTCGGTAACTGCTTTGGATATCGTCGGCAATACGGCAACCGTGGAATACAATTCGATGGAAACAGCCGTGTTGTTGGTGGCGATTTACTCCGAGGACTGGATGCAATTGCTGGCAAGTGGACAAGTGATCGTCAATTCCGAGGAGACGCAGGCGGTTGTGACGATTGAGGGTGAGATGCCAGAGTATTTTCAAGCAATGGCATACCTGATGGATACATACGACCTATCGCCTCTGTGCCCTGCCTATACCACCCCGCTGTACACGCAGGCGATGCAGGAGTTGTTGGCTTCTACGGTGCATGACTACGAGGAAGATAGAGTTCTGAATCTGGACGAGGATGAAACCACAAACTTCGCCGTTTATAGCGAAGATACTATTGTGATTGAAGAACAGGTTGGCGTAAATACAATCGTCTCTGCCGATGATGAAACCACAACCTATGTCATTCAAAACGCAGATGAGAGCATAACATCTCTTGTTGTAGGCGATGTCTTTGTCTACCCTTATGGTGATTCTGACATTCTGATTATCAAGGTCGCGTCGATCTCCATCAGCGGTACGACTGTCACCATTATCGGTGATAATACGCTGGAAATGGAAGAAGTATTCGATGCTGTAAAAATCGAAGGCGAAAGTGACACGAGTGATATCATCGTGGATGATAGTACCGCCGACGAGGGCATTACCTATCTCGGTGAAGAAGTAGACGGCGATGCCGGCACCTACGATTGGCAAGGTGGAAACACGATGACTGTTTCCAAAAAGTTTAAATTTGAGGAAAAAATAAAGGAAAGCACCGAGGGCGGAGGTGTCTCCGTCTCGGTTGCGGCATCTGGCACTATTCTTTTGAAATTGGATGTTGGTGTCAAGTATTACTTATCATTAAAAACACAGTACATAGAATTTAAGGTAACACCGAAAGCAGACTTTTCAGTGGAAATTGAAGCCAAAATTGATTTGGCGAAAAAAATAGGATATCTGTTTGTAAGTCCATGTCCGGGTGTCTATGTGGGGTTTGAACCAGAGCTTCAGGCGAAATTTTCTGGAAAACTTTCAACACAGCTTACCATCTTTATGGTGATTGGATTTAAGTATGACAATGATAGCGGCATACAGAATATTTCAACTGCTCCCGATCTTGATTTAAAAGTCAATGTTGACGGCACCATTTTCCTTGGGCTAGATTTTTGCCCCAAGATCAAAATTTTAGACGATACGGTTGCGTTTGCTGAGGTAAATATGCTTGTAGGTGGCGAAATCAAGGCTACAACATCAGGTTATATGTATGAAGCCTACGAGAAAGATGCGCCCAGCCATCACCAATGCCGCGAATGTGTGGCCATGGATGTCAGCATCATTGCAAAGATCGGAGGAACTCTGAAAATTCTGAATCAAGATTGGCTTACCGTAAAGATCAATATTGGAGAGTTTAAGTTTCCTCTTGGAGAGATGTATTATTCTATAGATCAGGATATATTTGATTCAGGCTCATGTCCTAATCTGACCTATCGTGTTACGGTTGAATTGCGAGATGCAGAGGGGAATCCTGTTCCTGATTGGGATGTGGCAGTGAGTACACTGGACGAACCGTTGACTACCAACAAAAATGGCGTGGCAGTGTTCTATACCCGTGTTGGCAGTATTCTGGTCAAAGCCGAAAGGGACGGATACTATGATAGTGCCAGCATAAACATTCAGTCTGCAAAAAAAATAAAATTACAAATGATGTTTGAATACGATAGTAGTAGCGGTGGCGGTTCCGATGATGAAAATATTTCTTGGGACGATATTAACCTCGGCGGTATCATCGGCGATATCGACCCCGGCGAGATCGTCGACCCGGGCAAGCTTATAGATTCTGGTAGCTGTGGTGATAATCTTACTTGGGCATTGTATGACAGCGGTTTGTTGAAAATTTCCGGTTACGGTGAGATGGAAGATTATTGGTATGCGAATACACCGTGGTATAATTATCGGAGTGAGATTACCTCTCTTATTATTGAGGACGGTGTTGCGACCATTGATGATTATGCGTTCGAGGATTGCGACAGCCTGACCAGCGTGGAAATCGGTGACAGTGTGACGACCATTGGTGGTTCTGCGTTCAGTTCTTGCGACAGCCTGACGAGCGTGGAAATCGGTGACAGTGTGACGACCATTGGTGATTATGCTTTCGGGTATTGCGACAGCCTGACGAGCGTGGAAATCGGTGACAGTGTGACGACCATTGGTGATTCTGCGTTCTGCGATTGCAACAGCCTGACGAGCGTGGAAATCGGTGACAGTGTGACGACCATTGGTGATTCTGCTTTCTATTGGTGCGACAGCCTAACCAGCGTGGAAATCGGTGACAGTGTGACGACCATTGGTGATTATGCGTTCTGCGGTTGCTACAGCCTAACCAGCGTGGAAATCGGTGACAGTGTGACGACCATTGGTGATTCTGCGTTCTGCGATTGCGACAGCCTGACCAGCGTGGAAATCGGTGACAGTGTGACGACCATTGGTGATTCTGCGTTCTGCGATTGCGACAGCCTGACCAGCGTGGAAATCGGTGACAGTGTGACGACCATTGGTGATTATGCGTTCGAGGATTGCTACAACCTGACCAGCGTGGAAATCGGTGACAGTGTGACGACCATTGGTGATTATGCGTTCTACGGTTGCGACAGCCTGACCAGCGTGGAAATCGGTGACAGTGTGACGACCATTGGTGATTATGCGTTCTGCGATTGCGACAGCCTGATGGGAATCTATGTAGACGAGAAAAATCCCAATTATTCAAGTGATGATCGAGGAGTCCTATTTGACAAGTTCCAAATTACATTGATACAAGCACCTAGTTGTATCAGTGGTCATTATGCCACCCCAGACAGTGTGACGACCATTGGTGATTATGCGTTCTACTTTTGCTACAGCCTGACCAGCGTGGAAATCGGTGACAGTGTGACGACCATTGGTGGTTCTGCGTTCCGTTTTTGCTACAGCCTGACCGATGTATATTACAGCGGAACGGAACAGCAATGGGATGAAATCAGCATCGGTTACGGTAATGAGGACTTGCTCAATGCAAGCATTCATTTCAACTCAACGAACTCAGCGCACGCAGTGGACGAAACCATCGGTGCGATATCAATTTCCGAGAGTATCGTTCGCAACAATCCGCATGACATGGATAGTGCGGAGCCTTCTGCTGTCTATCCAGGCGACTACAGCACAGAAATCACGGACAATTACACTCTGAAAACCGCATCCTTTACCGGGCTTGTCCCGGGACAGCAGTACATACTGCTCGCACTGAAGAGTCTTGAGGCGGACAATCCCCTGTCCGCGGACAACCTGCTGTATATCTATCAGGCGGAAGCTCTGGAGGATGGCACCCTGACCTTCCAGTATATCCAACGCGAGTCTGTCGAGGTATCCTATGTCATGGCCTGCGGTGCGTCGAACAAGAACCTCAGCGACGCACAGATCACATTCCCTGAGATGACCGCAGACGGTACCCTGTGGACTGTCAATCCTACCGTCGTGTACGATGGTAAAACATTGACGGAGGGCAAGGATTATGTCATAACTGGTGTTGTGGACTATACCGAAGCAGGTGAATACATCTGCTATATCCGTGGTATTTACAATTATACTGGTCTGGTGGAGTGTCATTACACGGTAGAACCCAGCGAGCCTACTTCAGATATCCTGCGCGGCGATGTCAATGGCGACGGCTATGTAAATAGTAACGATTCTATTTACTTGCTCCGCTACACACTGTCTCCCGACCGTTATCCTATCAATCAGAGTGGCGATATGAACGGCGACGGGTATGTCAACAGCAACGATGCCATTTACTTGCTCAGACATACCTTGACTCCCAACAGATATCCGCTTGCTTAAAATCCTATCTTAACGATTGGCTCACTTCGAGTCCACCAAATAAATGAAATCCGAACCTTTTACCGAGTTGGCGAGAGGTTCGGATTTTTGTGTTTTATGGTTTGGAGAACGCTGGAAAAATCAAAGTTCTCGTTTTTTGAAAAAGACAATGGACAGATACCACGACAGGGCATAGACACCGATGCCGACCAAAGATAGTAGTGCCAACAACAGATTGGGCTGTATTTCCGTTTGCAGTTGCTCGCCAAACAGATGGGAGGCGAAAGCACTGGCTCCACAGACAAAACCAACCATCACATAGTAAGCCGTTCGCCCCTTTTCAACACCCAATTTGAAGATAAACGGAAGCGAAATCGAGGATGTCAAAGTTGATATGATGAGCAATAGCAACAATAGCGCCATAAAATCATCGAGGACAAAAGTTCCACTGATTGCCATTTTGACACCCTGTGCGATGCCTGTCGCGAGTAACATGGCTACCTGTGCGAATAAACCAATCAAATATTTGGCGGAAACAATCTGCGCTTTGCGATACGGCAGAGTACTGCTGTACTGTATCCAACGGCTTCGTTCGTCATACCCAAGCAGATTGACTGGAATCATGCCGCAGAGCAGGCAGGGATAGAACGCAAAAAACAGATTGTCACTGTTGACAAGAGATGTCGCGATAAATACGACGGCAATCAGCAGATACATTTTGCAATATTTCTGCATCATATACCAATCTTTTAAGAGGAGTCCTTTCATGTTATCGCGCCTCCTTTACCATGAAAACAAAAAGTTCTTCGATACTGATGGGAGTGATGTTGATTCCCGTCGGAACAGCACTTCGCAGAACCATCGCCTCTATCCCATAGGGATTTTGTTTGCTGTATTTGACCGCCTGCGCTGGGAGGTTGCGGAGTTCCTCGGCGGTGCAGTGGAGTAAGCCGTACTCCGCTAACAGGCGGTCTTTCTCCTCGCAGAGCAACAGCTTTCCCTTGTGTAAAAATGCTATATAGTCACACAGTTTTTCCAAGTCGCTGACGATATGAGAGGAAATGAGAATGGAGTGGGTTTCGTCGCGTGTAAACTCGCTGAACATCTCTACGACTTCATCTCGTACCACAGGGTCAAGTCCAGAGGTTGCCTCGTCGAGAATCAGTAATTTGCTGTTGTGGGACATCGCAATCGCAATGCCCAATTTCATCTTCATACCACGCGAAAAATCTTTGAACTGTTTTTTATCGGGGAGTGCCAATTTCTTGACCAGACGCGCATACTCGTTCTCATCCCAATTGCGGAAAGTGTGTTTCATTACCTTGCCAACTTGACGCACCGTCAGACATTCGGGAATCCCAGCCTCGTCCATTACAACACCGATATCCTCTTTGATAAGTTCGATGTGGTCCTGATTGTCTTTTCCGAGGATGGTAATACTTCCGCTGTCCTTGTGCACCATATCGAGAATCAGTTTGATGGTGGTGCTTTTTCCTGCGCCATTTTCTCCGACCAGACCCATAATACAGCCACTTGGCAGGGTTAAATTCAGATTGTCCAGCAGGAAATCGGGATACGATTTGGTCAAATTTTTAATTTCCAGTGCATTCATTGCTGTTCCTCCAGACTGAAGTGCAGCATATCGAGCAACTCCTGTTTGCTCAAATCACAGGAGGCGGCGAGTTTTACAATCTCGTCCAGATATGCCTCAATCTTCTTTAGATTTTCTTCCCGTAGGAGTGCCACATTTTTGGGGGCGACATAACAGCCTTTGCCGGGGAGCGTATAGAGAAATCCGTCTTTTTCTAATTCCTCGTAGGCGCGCTTGGTGGTAATAAAGCTGATACGCAGGTCCTTGGCCAGTCCACGAATAGAGGGGAGAAGCGCGTGTTCCTGTAATGCGCCACTGATTATCTGGCTTTTCATCTGGGAATAGATTTGTTCATAGATGGGGGTTCCGCTTTTATTGTCGATGAGAATATACATATCGATACTCCAATCTGTCTATACCGTATATATAGATTATATACAGTTGTTATAGAAATGTCAATAGGATTTGTAGAAAAGCATTCTTGTCGCCGTAATACACAAATAAATTGACTTTTTCGTCTACTAGCGATACAATGAAGAACGACTATCAATAAGGAGGTATTTAACTCTTAGATATAAATTATAAAAAGTTATAAACAAGTGCTGCGTTCATCATATCGATATGCTATGGTATAGATACAAGGAAAACGCGCTAACAAAGCAAAGAAAAAGATTCGGGAGTTGATGGAAGATGATAAAGACATATAAAGTCATGCTCTGCCCGAATAACAAACAACAAACAAAGTTGTACCAAAGTGCAGGTGTAGCCCGTTTTATCTACAACTGGACGCTCGCTTATCAGCAGAAAAATTATGAATTTGGTGGAAAGTTCCTGTCTGACTATGAAGTGCGTAAGATTTTGACGCAGCTAAAACAGACGGATGCTTTCCGCTGGCTGAACAATTATAGTAACAATATCGCAAAACAAGCGGTCAAGGATGCCTGTGATGCTTACAGGAAATTCTTTAAGGGCTTATCATCCTTCCCGAGATTCAAGTCGAAGAAAAAATCTAAGCCAAGTTTCTATGTGGATACCGCAAAAATCAAAATCACGGCAACCCATGTCAAACTGGAAAAACTGACTGAGAGCCGAAAGATGAACCGTCAGAAGCTGAACTGGGTCAAACTTGCCGAACATGACCGAATTCCAGTCGGTGTATCATACTCCAATCCTCGCGTGACTTTCGATGGCCTGCGCTGGTGGTTGTCGGTCGGTGTGGAATGTCCCGAACCGCAGGAACATGCGAGTGGTGAAGGTGTGGGTATCGACATCGGTATCAAGGATTTGGCGGTTTGTTCAGACGGTAATACCTACACGAACATCAATAAAACAAGAAAAATCAAGAGGCTTCGGAAACGCCAGCGCAGACAACAGCGCAAAGTTTCAAGAAAATATTGCAAAAATAAGAAAGGAGGAAGT
>JAZOVU010000061.1:0-18142 GCA_045658885.1 Candidatus Pelethomonas sp.
TTAAGGAGGAAAAAGACAATGGCAATCAATTTCGTAGACGGCAAGTATGTTGACGAAAAAGGCATCGTGAAGCTGGACCCCACTCAGTACGCTGACTGGCAGATCGCTGAGGAAGCAGAGAAGACTCTGCCCCCCGTCGACTTCTTCCGCCAGAAGCTGGGCCTGCTGGAGGAGGAGATCATCCCCTACGGCAAGACCCCCAAGATCGGCTTCATCAAAGTCATGAACCGTCTGAAGGACAAGCCCGACGGCAAGTTCATCGAGGTCACCGCTGTTACCCCCACCCCCTTCGGCGGAGGTAAGTCCACCGTTTCTCTGGGTCTGATCGAGGGGCTGGGCTACATCGGCAAGAACGTCGGCGGCGCTCTGCGTCAGCCCTCCGGCGGCCCCACCATGAACGTTAAGGGTACTGCTGCCGGCGGCGGCAACGCTCTGCTGATGCCCATGACCGAGTTCTCCCTGGGTCTGACCGGCGACATCAACGACATTATGAACGCTCACAACCTGGCTATGGTGGCTCTGACCGCCCGTATGCAGCACGAGCGTAACAACACCGACGAGTGGCTGGCTAAGAAGGGCCTGCGCCGTCTGGACATCGACCCCAAGCGCGTCGAAATGGGCTGGGTCATCGACTTCTGCGCACAGTCCATGCGTAACATCATCATCGGTCTGGGCGGCCGTCTGGATGGCTTCATGATGGAGTCCAAGTTCGGCATCGCTGTCGGTTCCGAGCTGATGGCTATCCTGGCTGTTGCTAAGGACCTGAAGGATCTGCGTGAGCGTATCGGCAAAGTCGTTGTGGCTTACTCCCGCAGTGGCGAGCCTGTCACCTGTGAGGATCTGGATGTTGCCGGCGCTATGACCGCTTGGATGCGTAACGCCATCAACCCCACCATGTGCTACTCCGTGGAGCATCAGCCCGTGCTGATCCACGCCGGTCCCTTTGCTAACATCGCCATCGGTCAGTCCTCTGTTATCGCCGACCGTCTGGCTCTGAAGCTGTTTGACTACCATGTCACCGAGTCCGGCTTCGCTGCCGACATCGGCTTCGAGAAGTTCTGGAATGTTAAGACCCGTCTGAGCGGTCTGACTCCCAATGTTTCCGTTCTGGTCGCTACTGTCCGCTCCCTGAAGATGCACGGCGGCGGCCCCAAGGTCACCCCCGGCGCACCCCTGCCCAAGGAGTACAAGGAGGAGAACCTGGAGCTGCTGGAGAAGGGTACCTGCAACCTGTTCCACCATGTCAACACCATCAAGAAGTCCGGCATCAACCCCGTTGTTTGCATTAACCGCTTCTACACCGATACCGACGCTGAGATCGCTCTGCTGAAGAAGCTGTGTGCTGAGCGCGGTGTGCGTTGCGCCGAGTCCAACCACTGGCGTTACGGCGGCGAAGGTGCTGCTGAACTGGCCCGCGTGGTCGTTGAGGCCTGTGAGGATCCCGTAGAGGTCAAGTTCCTGTACGACCTGGATATGCCCCTGCGTCAGCGCGTTGAGCTGATCGCCAAGGAAGTCTACGGTGCTGACGGTGTTATCTGGCAGCCCCTGGCTGTTGAGAAGGCAGAGCGTTTTGAGAACGATCCCAAGTACGCTGACTACTGCACCATGATGGTTAAGACCCACCTGTCCCTCAGTGATGATCCCACCAAGAAGGGCGTGCCCACCGGTTGGAAGCTGACCGTGCGCGACATTCTGGAGTACGGCGGAGCCAAGTTCCTGTGCCCCATGGCCGGTACCATCTCCATGATGCCCGGTACCGCTGCAGACCCCGCATATCGCCGTGTCGACATCGACACCGAGACCGGCAAGGTCAGCGGCCTGTTCTAATCAATACATTACCGGAAACCAAACCCGGCGGCGTTCCGCCGCCGGGTTTTTTCCCTTGTTTATCAACAACTATCATAACATAAGGAGATTATCACTATGGATATGACGATGGAATCTTGCCGCAAGTTTGTGGAAGTTCTGGCCTCCGACGCGCCCGCTCCCGGCGGTGGCGGTGCCGCCGCTCTGGTCGCTGCTGTCGGTACTGCGCTGGGCAACATGGTCGGCTCCCTGACCGTTGGCAAGAAGAAGTATGCTGATGTCGAGGCCGAAATCATCGCTCTCAAGGCAAAGTGCGACGCTCTGCAGACCGAACTGCTCAATCAGGTCGAGGCTGACGAGGTCAACTTCCTGCCTCTGGCAAAGGCATACGGTATCCCCAAGGACGACCCCAACCGCGACAAGGTTATGGAGGAAGCCACCATCATCGCTTGCTCCACCCCTGTCAAGATTATGGAGCTGTGCTGTGAGGCTCTGGATGCTATCGCCGTGTTTGCCGCCAAGGGCAGCCGTCTGGCTGTCAGCGATGCTGGCTGTGGCGCAGTGTGCGTCAAGGCCGCTTTGCAGGCCGCTTCCCTGAATGTGTTCATCAACACTAAGACCCTGAAGAACCGCGAGGTCGCTGAGGAGATGAACGCTAAGTGCCTCGGTATGTTGGACAAGTACGGCGCACTGGCCGACGAGATTTTCAACACCGTCAAGGCTGGTTTCTTTAACTAACAACAAATATCTATCAAATACTACATAAAAGAGGTAAATTACTATGGCTAAGCAGTTACTGGGTAAGGAAGTCAACGAAAAGCTGAATGCTCGCATCATCGCTGATTGCGAGGCTTGCAAGGAAAAGGGTGTCAACCCCACGCTGGCTATCGTCCGTTGCGGCGAGCGTCCCGACGACCTGAGCTATGAGAGTGGCGCAACCAAGCGCGCTGAGACCCTCGGTGTTGCTGTTGAGAAGTTCGTTCTGCCCGAGGATGTGAGCAAGGAAGAACTGCTCAAGGTCATTGACGACATCAACGCTAACGACAAGATTCACGGCGTTCTGATGTTCCGTCCCCTGCCCAAGCACCTGAAGGCAGACCAGGATGAGATTTGCAACCGCCTCGACCCCCGCAAGGATGTTGACGGTATGACCGACGGCTCCAACGCTGGTGTGTTCATGGGCAAGCAGCTCGGCTTCGCACCCTGCACCCCCGCCGCTTGCATGGAGATTCTCGACCACTACGGCATCGACTGCACTGGCAAGAAGGCTGTTGTCATTGGCCGTTCTCTGGTTGTCGGTAAGCCTGCCGCTATGATGCTGATGGGCAAGAACGCTACCGTTACCGTCTGCCACACCAAGACCGTTGACACCGCCGCCATCGCTCGTGAGGCTGATATCCTCATCTCCGCCGCTGGCGTGCTGAAGAGCCTGACCAAGGAGTATGTCCGTCCCGGCCAGATTGTTGTCGATGTTTCCATTAACTGGGACGCTGAGAAGATTAACGCCAAGGGCGGCAAGGGCGGTATCGCTGGTGACGCTGTCTACGAGGAAGTGGAGCCCATCGTCGAGGCTATCACTCCCGTTCCCGGCGGTGTCGGTGCTGTGACCACCTCCGTGCTCATCGGCCATGTTGTTGAGGCCGCTAAGCGTACCCTCGCCTAATCTTCCGTCTACAAGAGAAAGGAAGGTAGGAAGCTATGTCCGTTAAGCCCGACCAAACTAGCAAAATCCTTCGTCGGTTTATGCTAGCAATGACAGTCTTTTTCTACGCCTATGCTTTTGCCATGCCCGACAGAAGTGAAATGCTCAACGGGCTTACGAATATCCTCCTCTCCCCTGCACAGGTCACAAAAGACTATTTTGTCATTGGCAATTTCTCTGGCACTTTCCTCAACATGGCACTGGTGGCAACCGCCTGTGTCCTGTTGCAGTTCCTCCCCGGTGCAGTGGTGAAAGGAAGCACCGTAGCGGCATTTTTCCTGACGCTCGGCTTCACCACTTGGGGTATTAACATTTTGAACATCTGGCCGTTCTTCCTCGGTGTCTTTCTGAGTGCGCTGGTACGCAAGCAGAAACTCTCTGGTTCGGTCGATATGGCGATGTTCGCAACGGGTCTGTGTCCCATTGTCAGTGAGATGCTCCTGCGCTACCCCGGCGAGGCAGTACACGCCC
Source organism: Candidatus Pelethomonas sp. (assembly GCA_045658885.1). GTDB lineage: Bacteria > Bacillota > Clostridia > Oscillospirales > Oscillospiraceae > Pelethomonas. The sequence continues at coordinate 3,980 of JAZOVU010000061.1, forward strand.
CCACATGGCAGAGCGCACTGCTCGCACTGGCGGTCGGTACGGGTGTGGGATTCCTCACCCCTGCCCTCGCGGCACATTCCCCCAACTTGCACAAAGGCTTTAACTTCTACTCCGCCGCACTGCCTGCTGGTCTGATGGGCTTCTTCATCGTCGCCGCATTCTATAAGACCGCTGGCAACACCGTGCCCCCCATCGAGGCGACGCTGGGCGCGAGCCAGCCGATGATTGCCTACAGCTTCTTCGGCAGTGTGTTCCTTATCAGCATTATCACGGGTTTCTGTCTGAACAAGTTCAGCTTCCGTGGCTATCTGGACATCCTGACCGACGCTGGCCACAAGCGCGACTATACTGCGCTGTTTGGCCCCGGTCTGGCACTGATTAACTTCGGTGTGTACGGCTTGTTCATTGTCGGCTACTATACGCTGATTGGTGGCTCTTTCAACGGTGTCACCTGTGGTATCGTGTTCTGTATGTCCTGCTTTGCGTGTGCTGGTAGCCATCCTGGTAATGTCTGGCCGATTATGGTGGGTTACTTCCTCGCTTCTCTGCTGGGTGTGAACCCCATCAATGCACAGGCGATTATGGTCGGTCTGTGCTACGCCAGCGGACTTGCCCCCATTGCAGGCGTTTACGGCCCTCTGTACGGCGTTCTGGCTGGTGCGGCACACTACACCCTTGTCACTTCCGTCCCTGCCCTACACGGCGGTTTCTGCCTGTATAACGGCGGTTTCACCTCCGTTCTGATTGCAGTGCTGTTGGTACCCCAGTTGGAGGCATTTGTCAAGACCAAGAGCGAGCGCAAGGATTTGCGCCGTGACAAACAGCGCGCCAAGCACGAGGCAAAGGGAGGCATGGTGCAATGACAAAACAGGAGTTGCGGAAACAGATTGCCGCCGAGGTCAAGGCACTCGACAGCGACTACTGTGCGCGCGCAGATGCGGCGATTTGTGCCGCTGTGCGTAAGAGTGACTTGTATCGACAGGCGCAAACCATCTTCTGCTACATCGGTACAGACCGTGAGATTGACACCAAGGCTCTGCTCCTCGCCGCACTGGAGGATGGCAAGCGGTTAGCTCTGCCCCTGTGCGTGGGCAAGGGTATCATGGAGGCGCGTGAGATTCACTCCCTCGACGATTTGGTCAATGGGAAGTTTGACATCCCTGCGCCTCGTGTGGATTGTCCACTGGTCGCGCCTGAGGCGTTCGACTTGGTGATTGTCCCCTGCTCCACTGGCAACGAAAAGGGACAGCGTCTGGGCTACGGCGGCGGTTTTTATGACCGTTATCTCGGCAAGACCAACGCCCCCAAGGTACTGCTGTGCCGTCGGGCATTGGTCAAGGACGATATCCCCGTGGAGGAGCATGACCTCATCATGGACTACCTCGCCACCGAGGACGGTCTGCACGACTGCCGCGTGAATAAACAATAAAAACGAAAAAAGGGAGTGTTGCAATGCACAGCAACGCTCCCTTTTCGATTACGCAAAAGCTGGTCGGACATCAGACAAGGGTAAACCAAGTCGTATGGCTCTGTCCCGTTCATAGGTTACTCTGGTTACTTCTTCAATAAATTGCTGTTCCTTTGGTGTTGCGCTTGCCCAACGCACACCGTACTTGTGGCACAACTGGAAAAAAATCTCGTAGAATCGCTCCTCCTCCGCATCTTTTCGACAATACCACGCGGCATCCGATACCATTCGACTTCTGTTGTCACTCATTCAGCGCACCTCCCTATACCGTTAAACCAAATAGGTGAAAAAAATTCGTTTGGCGGCCTCATCTGCAATTAAGTATCTCGGCGCAGAGGAACGGAAAGTCGGCAATCGAACTGCGCCGAAATCTTCTTCATAGTGTCGTGCCAAACTCGCTGTTTTCGCCTCCAAAACGACATCCCCTGTCAATCCATTATCAATAGAAAGTTTAATGCCATATGCAATCATCAGCCGTCCAATTCCAGTATATTTCGGCAAACCGCTATGGAGTGTAGGATTAGATTCTGGATGTGCTTCCATGTACACAATATGGACAACCAGAGCATTGGCAAGAATCTCGTAGGCTCCCAGAGCAATCAATTCCTCACCGACTTTGGCCGCATATTTCTCAAATCGCTTATCCGTTAGATACGCACTGGTCCAAGAGGTTTGCCAAATTGGGTCTGCATTGGTCAACTCTGCATCTTCTTGTGTCATCTGCTCAATTGTTACTGGTATCTGTTGCGTATCATTATCAAAAACAAATGGTTGAAAACGCACTATCCTCACCTCAAGTTTAGTATACCACATATCGCAAAAAAGTGTTATCTTTATTTGCGAAAAAAGGCTCCCCTTGCGTAAGGACGCACCGCACGAAAAAGGCTTCCCTTGCAGTAAGGGGAGGTTTGTACCAAGAGAACTTGGAGCGTGGGGATAAAAATCTTGATGAACTGGGGTGTACTATTAAGTTTTCCGTCCATTAACCGATATAATAATATAGGGTATATCGTGCAAATCAGAAAGGAGTTGAGATACATGACGATAAAAGCACGCAAAAAAATCACCTCTCTTGCGCTAGCGGTAGCGATGCTGACCAGCCTATCCTCTCCGATTCACGCGACAGGCGAGGGAGAAACCGAGGGAACCGACGAACTGGTCGATACCATCACTGCAAATGAGCAATTGGAAACCGTCACCTTTTTGGTAGAGGATGTATTCAGCGTCGCATTACCTGTCATCAGCAGGAATAGTACGGTATTTGACTTTATCATGGACCCCCAGAGCGTTATTGAAAAGACAAACGCTGTACGCTACGAGGAGGGGACGCAGTTCGCGTGGAACACCCTCTATTTTGCCAACACGAACGAGGACGGCAGTCTGCGCGGATACAGTGGCATGAGCGACCCTCTCACCATCACCAACCGCAGTTCGATGGCGGTGGATGTGACACTGGAGGCGTGGTTGGATTTGCCAGAAGGTGTGACCCTCTCTGCCGACCCCTTTTTTGAGGGGGATACTTCTCCGAGTATTTATCTGGCACTGACGGACGGCTGGAATACCTTCCCCATCACCTATGACGGTGCGTTACTGACAGTCACCGTCCCTGCCGACTGGGGTGCATATGAAATTGTGGGCGACGCGGAGCAGGGATTTTACTATGCACTGACGGAGGAGGCACAGAGCGAGGACTACGACGGTTTCCCCACCTATTCCTTTGCGCTAGTGGGTGCGTGTAACCCCAACGGAGATTGGCTAGAACTGGCGCATATCACGCCCACAGTCACGGTACAGTGGACAGTCACACCGCAACCGACAGAACCCACGCTGATTGATGTAGTAGTACAACCCGAGCAAGAGCCTGAGCAAGAGTTGGAACAAGAGCCTGAACAGGAGTCCGAACAAGAACCCGAGCAAGAGCCCGAGCAGGAGCCTGAACAGGAACCCGAACAGGAGTCCGAACAAGAACCCGAGCAGGAACCCGAGCAAGAGCCCGAGCAGGAGCCCGAGCAGGAACCTGAACAGGAGCCCGAGCAAGAGCCTGAGCAAGAGCCCGAGCAGGAACCCGAGCAAGAAGAACCAATCGAGGAACCCGAACAAAGAAAAACCGCAGGTCTGCATTAACCTTATTAACTTCTTGACATAACTGCCGATATGGTATATAAGAATATATTGGAAACTTAAATAAAAAGTGGTAGATATCTATTAACTTTTTTATTTATGTGCCGATATATTAAGCGTATTATAAAAAGGCTGTCATCACACGGGTAAAAACAGCGGAATTGCGAAAGGAGTGTTGAAGACGAGCAAGAATACAACGAAGAAGAATGGACTGATGGTTGGACTGGTCGCTAGCTGTGGCGTTATCATCGTTCTGCTATCGGCTGTCGTGGTTCTTCTGGTGGGCCAGGGACAAGGTGGTGGCGGCGAGGAAGAACCCAGACGAAATGTTGTGGTCAATGAGAACAATGTGGAAGAAGCATTGAAAGAACTGGATAAGAAAGAGTTTGTCCCCGCTGGCAGTTATGAGGTCAAGATGAACTCCACCTGGTATTTCAATGACGGTGTTTCTCCCTCTCGCAATGCCTATGTGGAGAATGTCCTTGGCAACACCAACGATGTCTATTTTGATCTGATCCTTGCAGACACTGAGGAGGTTATTCTAGCCTCTCCCATTATTCCCCGTGGTAGCTACATGGAGGACATCACCTTGGATAAGGATTTGGACGCAGGTACATACGATTGTGTGTTGGTCTACCATCTGGTGGACGAGAATCAGAAAACACTGAGCACTGTCCGTATGGCGGTTACGGTCGTTATCGAGGGATAGTATCACCACAGTATCGCATTGTTTCACTGGTTGTGCGAATTTTAATCAATCTGGTTCTGGTTGATTAAAATATATTAACCCCAGATGTAATGTCTGGACTTTGAAAAGGAGTGTGTAGTTTATGAAAAAGAAGAACCAGAAATTAGTGGCGCTTGCTTTGGCAATGAGCATGGCGTTCGGCTCTGCGCTTCCTGCATTTGCTGCGGAGAATTCTCAGGAGGGTACTGGTCAAGGTGACGGCTCGGTCGAGGGCATCGTCGCATCCGATGTGTTCGATGTTGTTCTGCCTGCTGCAAACGATACTTTCGACTTTATTCTGGATCCTCAAGGCCTGATTAAAGCGACCGGAGAGAACAATTCGAAGTACGAAGATGTATCCTTCGGTGATGGAAACCTCTTCTTCCAGAATGACGCGACGAACTATTCCAATATCAGCAATTCTCTTACAATCACGAACAAGAGCACCATGGACGTTCATGTCCAGTTGGATGCAACAGTGACCAAGCTCACTGTTGGTGACGGTGAAGATGCCAAGTCTGCCGTTCTGACGGAGGATGATGGCTTTGAAAGTGATACCTCTGCCAGCATTTATCTGGCGTTGAACACCACGGTCACTACCGAGTATCTTGATGAGGCCAGAGAGGATGAGGAAACTACTGTCCTCACTGCCACTGGTGCTCAATTCAAGACTACTCTGGATGGTGCAAATGAAGGTACATATGTAGTCGTGTATGATGATGATAAAGGCCAGTATAACTATGTGATTGATTCTGACATTGCCGAGGGGGACTTTGCTGAGCACTTCTCCTCCATGGAGTTCACTCTGACTGGTGCTTGCAACCCCAACGGCGATTGGGAAGGCATGTCTGAGCTGGCACCTGAGGTCAAGCTGACTTGGTATGTTGGTGTTGAGGAGAAAACCAAAAAGTTCACCGTTGATTTCGATCTAGGCGAGCACGGTGATAGCGAAGCTCCCAGTTCTCTGACTAATGTTGTTGATGGCTCGACGATTACCGAGCAGAAGCCTGCGGATCCCACGGATTCTTCTGGTGATTGGGCGTTCACTGGTTGGTACACCGATTCCGATTGCACTGTCCCCTTCGACTTTGATGAAGGCACTATCACTAAGGATATGACTCTGTATGCTGGCTGGTCTGAGGTTTTGAAGGTTCCCACCATTGAGGATGTAGAAATTACCTCTGACGCTACCACGGTTGAGATTACAGCTAACCTTGCTGGTGATGCTGTAGCAATCGGCACTGTTGAGTATATGTTCAATGGCGGCACCTCCTTTACTACCCTCACCTCCGCCAGTTATTTGGAAATCGCTGGCGATACGATGACGCTGAAGGGTACCCATGTTACCGGTGGCACTAAGCTCATCGGCAAGGGCGGCGGTACCTATAAGGTGACCTTCGTTGATGAGGAGGGTCAGACTGTTCTTGGTGAAGATGGTGAGGCTCTCACCGTGACCTTCCAGATTACCGTTAAATCTGAATAACGGCTAAGCGATCACGAAGCCATCGCTGAATCTGTAAAGAATCGTTGAAAATGCCACACCTGAGGATTTTCCTTGGGTGTGGTTTTTTCGCCATCCCACTATGTATTCTCGTCCTTTCACCGCACTGCCTATTCCCGACCCCTCCGGGTTCGCTTCGCTCACCCACCTCCCCTGCACGCAGGGGAGGCTTTTTGATTGTGCGTTCTCTTAGGCTGACTGAGGGGTCAAAAAACCGAGGACGAGCGTTTGCCCGTCCCCGGAAAAGTGTATGCTATGGCTTTGTACGCGTCTAAGGGTAAGCTACGGCTTAGCCCATCAGCTGCAGGACGCCCTGAGGCACCTGATTTGCCTGCGCCAGCATAGCCTGTGCGGACTGAATCAGGATGTTGTTCTTGGTGTAAGCCATCATCTCGTCGGCGATGTCGGTATCGCGGATGTTGGACTCTGCATCCTGGATGTTCTCTTCCATGACGCCCAGGTTGTTGATGGTGTGCTCCAGACGGTTCTGATATGCACCGAGGTTGGAACGCTGGGTGGAGACCTTTTCGATAGCATCGTTAATCAGGGTGATGGATGCGTTAGCAGCAGCCTCATCAGCGACGGACAGGGCACCAACACCCAGACTGGTGGCAGACATAGACTCGACGCTAACCTTGATGGTCTCTTCTGCGCTGGCACCGATCTGCAACTGCAAACCGTCGGTGCCGGGAGTACCAGCCACACCAGTGAGATCCTTACCATCCAGCTCAGCGATGAAGTCAGCAGCAACAGTAACATCAGCATTCACAGTCGTAATGCTAAACTTACCCAGATTAATGTTATTGGTCTCACCAATGCCAGACTTGAAGCTAGTGGAGAGATTGCTCAGATCAACATAGGTGTTCTGGATCTCACCGGATCCATTATCGGGATCGTATGCCACCTTAACTGTGGTACCAGAACCTGCTGTCCAAGTACCATTCGCAGACAAAGTACCCACTTCCAGCGTGTAGTTACCAGCTTCAGTCAGACCGTGGACACCGGTAATGAGGGCATTATCAATACTTTGACCAGCACTGATAGCGTCACCAGCGTTAGGAGTAACTGTACCTGCGCCCAGAGTACCGTCCAGCAACTTCTTGCCGTTGAAGTTAGAATTCTCGGCGATACGATTGATCTCCTTAGTCAGAGAGTCGATCTCGGACTGGATCTTCTCGCGGTCCTGCTCAGTGTAGGTACCGTTAGCAGCCTGCGTGGACAGGGTGACCATACGGTTGAGCATATCGTGAACCTCGGTCAGTGCACCTTCAGCAGTCTGAATGAGGTTGATACCGCTCTGAGCATTCTTCTGAGCCTGGTCCAGACCAGCAATCTGGGCGCGCATCTTCTCGGAAATTGCCAGACCAGCGGCGTCGTCACCGGCGCGGTTAATGCGGTAACCAGAGGACAGCTTTTCCAGATTCTTATTCAGGCTCTTATTGTTCATGCTCAAGTTACGATAGGCATTCATAGCCATAATATTGTGCTGAATACGCATAATTAGAATCTCCTTTTCTTTTATTCGGCAGAGTCCTTTCCGCCGTTCGTGGGTTGCCGCTTCGCCCACGGTGCAATCGGCCGATTTGCACCGAGAGATAGGTCGGCAGGGGGTGTTCCATCCAACCTGCGCACAATCAGAGGGAACACAGTTCACAGGTTCCAAACCTGCTTACACTCCTTATATCGGTGCCTTTTCCAGAAAATTAAGCGTATTATAAAAATTTTATTTTTTATCCACAAAATAAGGCTCCCCTTATCATAAGGGAATGCAAAAAAGAAAGGCTCCCCTGTTTACAGGGGAGCTGTCAGCCGTCAGGCTGACTGAGGGGTATTCATCACCGCACTGCATACACACGACCCCTCCGGGTTCGCTTCGCTCACCCACCTCCCCTGCACGCAGGGGAGGCTTCAGAGGTTCAGTTCTCTCAAGGCTCCCCTTGTCACAAGGGGAGCTGTCACGGCGCAGCCGTGACTGAGGGGTCAGGTCACGAGAGACTTGCAAGCCTCTTGCAATTGCGGTAAAAACTGATATAATCAGTAGGAGAATACCTATCACACCTTATAGAAAGGACAACGATATGGCTACTATTACATTTCAAGTATCTGGTGGCGAGGTTGTGACCATCTCCGCCAATGTGGGCGACAAGTTGCTGGACACCGCGCGTCTGGCAAATGTCGCTATCGACGCACCTTGCTCTGGTAACGGCGTATGCGGTAAATGCCGCGTCCGTCTGGTGGAGGGCAATCTGGATGCCCCCATCAACCGCCACATTTCCCAAGAGGAGTACGACGCAGGCTGGCGATTGGCCTGTGTCGCCACCATCATCGGCGATGCCGTGATTGAAGTGCCCGATATCGCCAGTGCCTACCGCAGTCGTATGAAGATGGCAGACCTCAGCTCCCCCAAGGAAATCGCCATCTTTGAGGATTTGAAGAATCAGCTCCAAGAGGCTGGTATGACCTTCGGCACGGATATTCAAGCACTCCCCATCACCATGGACGAGCCCTCTCTGGACGACACCATGCCCGACAACGAGCGTCTGGCACGCGCTGTCGAGGCCGCCACGGGTGTCACCACCGACAATATTATGATTCCCTTCTGCGTGCTGAAGGACCTCGCCCTCACCATGCGCGAGAGCAACTTCTCCGTGAAGTGCGTTATCTCCCGCGATGCAGACCGTATTCTGATTCGCGATGTCCTCCCTGCCGACAACACCGAGCCTCTGGTCGGCTTCGCCATGGACTTGGGTACCACTTCCCTCTCTGGTGTGTTGGTCGATTTGGAAACTGGCAAGATTCTTGCCAAGGCCAGCGGTGGTAACGGCCAAATCCGTTACGGTGCCGATGTCATCAACCGCATTATCGAGTCCTGCAAGGACGGCGGCCGCAAAAAGTTGCAGGATGCCGTGGTCAAGGAGTCCATCATCCCCATGTTGGCGCAGATGTACCGTACCTCTGGCGTGAATCCTCGCCGTATCTACCGCATGGTTCTGGCCGCCAATACCACAATGAATCACCTGCTGTTGGGTTTGCACGCCGACCCTGTGCGTATGGAGCCTTTCATCCCCAGTTTCTTCTATAACAACTATCTGTATGTCCGTGATATCGGTTTGAAGATGAACCCGATGGCGGAATTGGTACTGGCTCCCAACATCGGTAGCTATGTCGGTGGCGATATCACCGCTGGCGCACTGGTCAGTATGATTTGGAACAAGCCTGAGATGAGCCTGTTCATCGACCTCGGTACAAACGGCGAGTTGGTGTTCGGTAACGAGGAATTTTTGATGTCCTGCGCCTGCTCCGCTGGCCCTGCCTTCGAGGGCGGTGATATCTCCTGCGGTATGCGCGCCACCGACGGTGCTATCGAGGCCTGTACCATCGACAAGGAAACGATGGAGCCCTCTCTGACCGTGGTGGGCGGTGTCGCGCCTGCTGGTATCTGCGGTAGCGGTATCATCGACATCATTGCAGAGCTGTTCCGCTGTGGCATCATCAACGGCAAGGGCAAGTTTGCCCGCGAGGGTGTGCGTATCAAGTATGACAACTACGGCATGGGTAGCTATGTGTTGGCTTGGCAGAAAGACACGGGTGGCGTGAAAGATATCACCATCACCGAGGTGGATATCGACAACTTCATCCGCGCCAAGGGTGCTATCTTCTCCGCTACCACCACCATGCTGTCCTCCCTTGGCTTCGATGCCTCCTGCGTGGAGCATGTCTATGTCGCTGGCGGTATCGGCAGTGGTATCAACATGAAGAATGCCGTCACCATCGGTATGTTCCCCGATATTCCCCTCGAAAACTTCCACTACATCGGTAACTCCTCCCAGACTGGTGCATACGCTATGCTGGTCAGCAATCAGGCAAAGGAGAAGGTCTTTGAACTCGGTCGTTCCATCACCTATATGGAGCTGTCCAATGAGCCTGGCTATATGGATTCCTTTGTTGCCGCTTGCTTCCTGCCCCATACCGATGCAAGCCTGTTCCCCAGCGTCGATTTCTAATCATAGTTATAGAAAGGGCTCCCCTGCGTGGGGAGCCTTTTTTCTGTTTCGGGGTTATACCGTGCTTCCCCACTCGTGTAAAAACAGGGTCAGTGCCAAGAGGTCGGCACAACCGCCGGGGGAGAGATTTTTTTCAATAAACTGCGAGTCCAGTTGTGCAATTTCCTCTATCGTGGGGAGCGAACTGCGTTGGAGCAATGCTCTCGCCTGTTCTGCGCCCCATGTCGCACCGTCAATACCGCCACGCTTGACCATATTCGTATCCGTTCCACGCGCAATCAAATGCAATAGCGCAATTGCCACCGCGTGTTCCCTGTCACAGCCATGGGCAAGGGCATCGCGCAAGGTCGGCAGTGCCACTTCCCACACACCGGGCAGACCGTCCATAACCTCACCTCTCGCACCGCGTATCCCACACTGTTGATACAGCCGTGCGCCAGCGGTATCGGGCGATTGGACGCTTATCCTCTCCAATTCTTCGCGCAGTGGTGCTTGGGTCATCCGCGCACACTCGGCACATAGCCGTCTGGCATCCCGACAAGGTTCTTCCGCGGACCACAGTCGTCCCACCGCACCGCACAAAATCCCCAACAAAAAAATCGCGCCTTTGTGGGTATTCACGCCGTTGGTGGTGGCGAGCATCGTCTGCTCCGCACACAATCCTACACGGCGCAGTCGAGCAAAAGTTTCCTCTGGTGCGAGCGTCGCACTCTCCATGCCAATCGTCACACACTGTTCCCAATAGGGCGCAAGGGCGGTGGCACTGCGCTCGAAAAGAGGGAGGTTCATGTCCATATGACTACCGCTGTTGTTGCGGTCGACCAGTCCCGGCTTCGGGGTCACACGCACCTCGTCCAGTAGGCTCTGTGTGGCGATGGTGGCGACGGTGGTGCAATCCGCTTGTCGAAAGAACGCGGACAATCGCCGTCTGGTTTCCTGTTGCAGTTCCGTCACACTGTGCTTGCGCCGTGCGGCACAGCCGCGTCCCTCTGCCCCACACACCAGACAACCGCGCTCACGCAGTCCCAATTCCCCACGCGAGAGCCGTCTGCCATCTCTGTCGATAACATCCATGTCAAACAGGCGACCCAGCTCGTCCGCGTCCTCACAGGCGGCACACAGGGCTTTGGCGGTCATTGGACACCCCTGCACAGCATACAGTGCCTCGTAACCCGTGATTTCGTCCGTTTGCTCCAACAGCGTCAGCGTGATACCGTGGGTAGAAAATACCTCCGTCAGCCGTTGACAGCCGACCAAAAAGCCACGGTGAATCAGCGGAGAGGACTTCTCTGGCCCAGCGATATTCATGGTAAACGACACCAACGGCGCATGAACAAGCGCGGCCGTAAGCCGCGCCTGTCGCACTTCCCTTGCGGAAAGCATCTGTTCTAATGTAACAACTTGTTCCATCCTACGAGGTGGTATCTTACTCAATACCGAGTACGGTGTAACCAGCTTCCGTCACAGCGTTGGTCAGCACTTCGTTTTCGACCTCACCCGTGACAGTGGCAGTACCTGCGTCCAAATCGACCACGGCGGTAATGCCGGGGATGGCACCCAGAGCCTTCTCCACATGGGCGACACAGCGCGGACACATCATGCCCTCAATCTTCATCACTTTCTGCATAGTTTCGTTTCCTCCTTCATTGATTTCAGTAGGTTCTATGGGATTCTCAGGGGTATGTTCTACGGTAGTAGGTTCCACTTCGTTGGGAATTACTTCCTCTACCACAGAGTGCGCGACAGGCTCCTGCACAGGCGCGGTTTCCTGCACCACACGGAATTTACTGCGGAAAAAGCGCAAACGCAGGGCATTGGATACCACCGTAACCGAACTCAAACTCATCGCAGCGGCGGCAAACATGGGGTTCAACTGCCACCCAAGCACAGGGAAGAACACGCCAGCAGCGAGGGGAATCCCCAGACAGTTGTAAAAAAATGCCCAAAATAGATTTTGCTTGATATTGCGGATGGTCGCACGGCTCAATTCCACCGCGGCGGCGGCATCGAGCAAATCACTTTTCATCAGCACGATATCCGCACTCTCGATGGCGACATCCGTACCTGCGCCGATGGCAATACCCACATCTGCTTTCGCCAGTGCAGGCGCATCATTGATACCGTCACCGACCATCGCCACGCGCTTTCCACGGCTCTGCAACTCTGCGATTTTTTGCGCTTTATCCTGTGGTAACACTTCTGCCAGCACATCCGACACACCGAGCTGGTCGCCAATGGCATCGGCGGTGCGGTGGTTATCGCCCGTGAGCATCACCACGGACAGACCGAGCGAACGAAATGCGGCCACCGCATCTTTACTGGTGGCTTTGGGGGTATCCGCCACGGCGATAATACCCAACATCCCAGTCCCCTTGGCGAAGAACAGCGGTGTTTTTCCCTGTACTGCTAGTTCCTCTGTTCGTGCAATCCACTCGTCCAAACCGAGGACACCAGCTTCCTCCATCAGCGCACGGTTGCCAGCAAAGCACAGGTATCCACCCAAAATCGCACGCACGCCCTGTCCATGAATTGCTTCAAAATTCTCAATAGGGGCGCGGGGCAGATTGCGCGTCATCGCCTCCTCGACAATCGCTGTACCCAACGGATGCTCCGATGGAGCTTCCAGACAGGCGGCCAGACCGAGCAGTGCGTTTTCGTTCAACCCCTCGGCAGGAATAATATCTGTTACCCGTGGCTTGCCCTGGGTCAATGTACCGGTTTTGTCCAGTACGATGGTATCCACATGTTTCAGTAGTTCCAGTGCCTCCGCCGATTTTATTAGCACACCGTTTTCCGCACCCTTGCCCGTACCAACCATAATAGCAACTGGCGTAGCCAATCCCAGCGCACAGGGGCAGGAAATCACCAACACAGAAATGCCAGCCGTCAGTGCCTGTGTCGCACTGCCTGTCACCAGCAACCACACAACCGCACTCAGAAGCGCAATCGCGATGACCGTTGGCACGAACACAGCGGCTACTTTATCTGCCAGTTTGGCAATCGGGGCTTTCGAGGCGGCGGCCTCCTCCACCAGACGAATCATCTGCGCAAGGGTCGTATCCTCACCCACGCGCTGTGCCTCAAACACAAAGGAGCCCGAGCGATTCATCGTTGCGGCGGCGACCGTATCGCCCACCGTTTTATCCACAGGCAGGCTCTCGCCAGTGAGCGCACTTTCATCTACGGTGGACACACCCTCGACAATCACACCGTCGACGGCAATCGCCTCGCCAGGACGCACCACAACTCTATCACCCACGCAGACATCTTCCACAGGAATTTCCACTTCTTCATCGCCACGCAAAACCGTCGCCGTCTTGGGGGCAAGGTCCATCAAACGCGCAATCGCCTCACCCGTCTTGCCCTTGGAGCGTGTTTCCAGAAACTTTCCCATAGTAATCAAGGTCAGAATCATACCTGCGGACTCAAAGTAGAGGTCCATATGGTACTGGTGTACCAAGTCCCAGTCGCCGTGCCCCAAGCCATAGCCGATTTTGTAGATAGCAACCAGACCGTAGACCATCGCCGCCGAGGAACCTACCGCAATCAACGAATCCATATTCGGCGCACACTGCAACAGTTTCTTGAAACCAACTTTGAAATATGTATCATTGATATAGAGAATCGGCAAGGTCAACAGAAACTGTGTCAGCGCAAACGACAGCGCATTTTGCAGTCCTGTGAGGAACGACGGCAACGGTGCACCGAACATATGCCCCATCGAGATATAAAACAGGGGGAGCAAAAACAAAAACGACAGGAGCAGACGGCGTTTCATACTAGCGAGTTCCTTCGCCAGAACATCCTCTTTTGGTTCTGCGCGCCTGCCAGACTGCTTTTCATTCGCAATACTTGCGCCATAGCCAGCAGCCGTGACCGCCTTGATAATCGCCTGTGCCGAGGTCTTTTCCTCGTCATAAGTAACACGCATGGAATTGGTCAACAGACTTACCGTGACCGCCGTGACACCGTCCACTTTGTTGACTGCTCGTTCCACATGGGCGGAACAGGCGGAGCAGGTCATTCCCGTGACGGAAAATTGTTGTTTCATAGAGCCCTCATTTCTTTGTCATATTCCATGCCTCCCCTCACACCAAGGGGAGGCTTTCTTTTGTAGCATATACTTCTAGCGTGGGTCTGTCAAGAGTGGGTCGTTGTGAAATTTTACCATCCGTGCCGTAAAGCCCCTGACTTTAGACATGGGGATATAAGGCACACATTATTCCCTCGTAAAAGAGGGTAACAAGTTGCAATAGGGAGCGAAAAATGCTATACTATACCCATAGAAAATCAAACAATATATGAGATTGTGAGGTGAGAAAGTGGAATATTCTTATCAATT
>JAZOVU010000062.1:0-4813 GCA_045658885.1 Candidatus Pelethomonas sp.
CAGTCCCAATGTGGCCGGCCAACCTCTCAGTCCGGCTACTGATCGTCGCCTTGGTGAGCCGTTACCTCACCAACTAGCTAATCAGACGCGAGGCCATCTTTCAGCGATAAATCTTTGGCATTCATGGGATGCCCCATGTATGCGTCATGCGGTATTAGCAGTCGTTTCCAACTGTTGTCCCCCTCTGAAAGGCAGGTTCCTCACGCGTTACTCACCCGTCCGCCACTGTCCTCAACTTCCATTGACCGAAGTCTCTTTCCATCGATTCTCGTTCGACTTGCATGTGTTAAGCACGCCGCCAGCGTTCGTCCTGAGCCAGGATCAAACTCTCAATAAAATGGTATCTAAACAAACCCAAGGGCTTGTCCAAATCATTCTATTGAAGCAATCTTAGCTTCAAAAACTGTTTATAGTCTTTCGTTCGGGTAATTGACTTAACCCCAAACGCAGACTTTCATCATTCAATCGTTCCGTAGAACGACGAACTCTGGTGCTTTTCGTTCGTTACATTGTTTAATTTACAAGGTACTCGCCCCGTCCGTTCAGCGACGGAACATTTGTTATTTTAGCACACTCAGTTTCGTTTGTCAAGCACTTTTTCAACTTTTTTGAAGTTTTTTCAGCACTCTCATTCGCTCGAACCTGTCGGCTAAAAGCTCGGTCATTATATCAGACCGTTTTCGTTTTGTCAAGCACTTTTTTCGACTTTTCAAAACTTTTTTCATTTCACCGTCGCTGAAGCTCGACCGCTCGCGACAGCTTGACTAATATACCACGCCTTTACCCATTTGTCAACACCTTTTTTCATCTTTTTTCGACTTTTTTATTTCCCACTCGCAACGCACAAAAACGAACGCCAGTGGATGTACCCACTGGCGCACATATTTTATAATAGTAGTATCTTGCTATCACGCACGCTTATCGAGGACTTTCTCCTCTTTGTTGTCCTCCCAAAAAGCCAACGCGCTCGCATATAATCCCTCTGCCATTCTCCCCTGCTCTATGATAGCATCTTCGCTTGGGGTGCCGTTTGCAAGAAAATAGGCGTTCAAATCCACCTGTTGCAGATTCGCCGTATCGGTATCCAACCACACACGCTTCTCCTCAACAGGTTGCGGGCTATATGCTAAAAACGCATTATAATGCCACACCATACCAACACCGTCTTTCCCGTATCACCTAACGCACAAGTTTACACTCACTCCTTAGGTTATATCGGCAAAATCACGGCAAAGTTAAGAGTTTATTGTGTCCTTTGCTTCCTTTATACGCGCAATCTCCCGACGGCGTGCATCAATCTCCTCGCCAGAGGTGATGTTCCACTCCTCTCGCAGGATGACAAGTTCCTCCTCTTTGGTGGCAATCGCACCATCCCAATCTCCCTGTATTTTGCAGATGTGGGCAATCGAGGCCAACCCATCCAGATAACGCGGAATCTGCGTCTGGACTTCCATCGACTTGCGATACTGCTTTTTCGCTTCTTCATAGCGTCCCATGCGAGCCATACAATCTCCCATGAAGACCCAGACACCACGCTCATCGGCAAAATCACGGCTCATCTTGTCCCAGATTTCGAGAGCTTCCTTTTGTTTTCCGTCAGCCCACGCAATCTCACCGCGGTACATTGGGGTTCGGTACCCTGCCTCTGTCGCAACACTCATTTCGTCGCAGTAATGTGCCGCTTCCTCGAGTCGATTGTCGGCAATCAGTTGGTCAATCAGCCACATATAGCCACTGCGCCAGTGCGGATGGTTGGCAACGAATTTTTTGTAGTACCGAATCAACTCATGTTTATTCCTACTATACCACACACCCCATTCGCCACAGCTACTCTGTACAAAGGTAGAATGTGCATCATTGTTCTCTGGCTCTCGCTTGATGGCTTCTCTGGCATACTCCCGTGCCGCACTTCTATGTTCCTCAGCGAGATGGTATTCCATATCTGCAAGCAGGCGATACACTTCGCCATTATTCTTTTCACGCTTTCCCTTTTCCAACAGGAAAGCACGCTCTGTTTCTACGGTCGCAGGATTCAGTACGCTCTCCTCCCAGAGCATATTTTGAATTCGCGTCATTCTCGTCTCATCGCTTAGTGCAAACAACTCGTCAATTGTGACCCCAAAATACGCAGAAAGTGCAGGGAGCAGTTGAATGTCGGGCGTTGCCGCGTTGCGCTCCCATTTACTAACAGCCTGTGCGCTAATCCCCAGCTGTTCCGCTAGTTCCTCTTGGGTCAGCCCGCGCTGTGTACGCAGTGCTTTAATCTGGTTTCCAATTTCCATTTTTCTTATCCTTTCGTGCCGGCAAGATTATGATAACGGAAATGGCACGCAAATACAATGACTGCATTTTCTGGTAGACTAAACTACTAGTTGAAAATGAATTACTTCATCCCCATCTCACGCAGAGCCTTTACCGTAAATTCCCGTGGTTTCTCACTGGTGATATTTTTCTTCACATCGTCGATATCCACATAATCGCCATTCTGCACGCAGGTGAGGATTGCTTCGCACACATATGCGTCCCGATATTGCTCAGAAGTAAAGGCTTTCTCAATAGTACTGTTCATTTTGGCATCCAAAGCGTCTACCATTGTGCGGTAGATAAAATGGTCACTGCCCAGTAGCTCACGCAAATCACGAATAAAGTTGATGGCTTCCTCCATTCGCTCCACCGTAACTCTGCGGCGATACCGCCATGTACAAGACCCTGCGCCGAGAAGCTCATCCACAGAGGTATCCAATATCATGGCTAAGTCAGGGAGTAATGCCGTATTTGGCAGACTTTCTCCGCGCTCCCAATTGGAAACCGCCTGCTCTGTGACATTCAGACGCTCGCTGAGTTCTGCCTGTGTTAATCTGGCAAACTTTCTGCGATTTTGAATAAATTGTCCGATTCGTTCATTGTTCAGTATCATTCTAGTTCCTCCTTCATTTGGATACCTTTATTATAGCAGTACACACTAAAAGGAGAAGCGAGTGAAACTTGAGATTTATAAAAAATCTCCAAGAAAGAATCGAGCAAGTGGGCAACAATCATCAACATTCCCCGTTACAGATACTCCTTATATACAAAGTACACGATCTCGTCGGGGATATTCACGATGTATTTCTTTGCCTGCGGCGGATAGATATTCTTGTTCGGTACATCTTCAAGCGGTATCCAACACATATTCAGCTCAATTCGCTCGTTGCCCAAATCGTCAAGTGCCTTGAAATTTCTATCAAGGGGAATTTGCGTTTCGTCCTTCAAGGAAATCAGATAGTACAAATTGATCTGCTGACAAGGACGATTGCCCCAAGGAAAGAAATTTTCATTCACCATAAGCAATCTTTCGATCTTGATGTCTGCGCCGATCTCTTCCTTGAACTCTCGCACAAGGGTTTCGTCGGTCGTTTCTCCAAAGGCAACATGACCACCAATAAAGGCATAGCCATCGTCTCCCTCTGCATTTTGCATAAGCACATTTCCGTTATGTATAAGCACGCCGCCGACACGGTACGAAAAGATATAATCGTCGGTTTTGAAAAGTATGTCGCTCATTTTTATCTCCTATAAAAGAATTGACCAATCCTCATAGTCAAATCTGCCACTTCCGTGGCAAAGCAAATTATCATCGTCAAGTTTTTGCAAAGCATTTTTTATGCGCCCGACAAGTCCTGTGGAAACATCCAATGAATGATGTCCGGGATAAATCCGTATAGGGTTATAAGCAGATACTTTCTTGACAGAATCCAAATAGGCTTGTGGGTCTGTCGAAGGATAGTTCGCATACAAGACTCCCTTGTATATCAAATCACCGGTAAACATAAACCGATTGGCTTCATCCCAAAAACACATATGCCCCGGAGAGTGTCCCGGTGTATGTATAACTGTTATGCTTCTATCGCCCAATTCGATTATGTCGCCATCGTCAAGCAATCTGCCGGGGATTCCTTGGAACAGCTCATATTCTTCCAAATTATAACCGCTTGGCAGATCACAATCATTGACAAGCATTTTTTGAATAAAGGCTCTTGGTAAAGGAAATTCACCGCAAAGCCAACTCTGTTCATCCCTGTGAGCGTAGAACTCGCTGAAATATTTATGACCGCCAATATGATCCCAATGCACGTGCGTGGCTACCGCCACAACCGGTTTATCCGTCAGTTTTATAACTTCACCATATATATTGGAAATTCCCAAACCGGTGTCTATCAATAATGCCTTTTCAGAGCCGCACAGCAAATAACAATGTGTTTCCTCGGGATGACGGTATTCACTTATGATATAAGTTGATTCATTGACCTTATCTATTGTAAACCAAGCTCCATCAGACATAAATTATCCGTTCCTCTCGCTTTTCTTTTTCCACGCAAGCCAATCCTTATCAAGCACAGTGGAGTGCGGCTTGGTCATAATCGTATCACATGGAAAGCTCTTGCACTCACCGCAGAAATTCAGCTTCTTTTCTTTCACACAATCACGGGTGAAGCAATCTCCCGTAGTGTGTTCTTCCTCGCAACCACGACAACCACCTTTTATGTATGTAGGGCAAGCACCGCAGTAAAAGCCGCATTTGCCAAGTAATTTTTCGTCCATATCCAACCTCTTAAATTTCTACGGCAAGCAACCCCTCATTGAAGATTGGTAGTTCTTTCTGAACCAAACCGCCAAGAAAGTGAGCTGCACCACCAAAAGCATCACCGACACAAATCGAGTTGACATACAAGGTATTATCGCAACACAGCTTTGCTTGCTCTGCATATTCGGTCTTGCCGCCGTTTTCCCATTCTTCTTTTGTCCAGCACACATATACGGGCCACAAAAGAAG
>JAZOVU010000063.1:0-48852 GCA_045658885.1 Candidatus Pelethomonas sp.
ATCATCTTCTATCAACTACCGAATCATTTTCTTCGCTTTGTTAGCGCGATTTCCCAAGCATTTCTGCGGTTTCGTGTATTGTATCATACTTCAACTTCATCACTCCTTTTACCTATAGAGCATATTGTTAGGATGAAGCCACCAGTTATTGATAGTTTTTATAATTTATATTTAACAGTTAGTTAATTTCCTCCTTCACAATTGTTCCAATCTTTTCACCACGCAACACGCGGATGATGTTGTAGGGGTCTTTCAGTGCAAAACACACCAGTGTCATATGGTTATCCATCGCCAAAGTCATGGCTGTGGTGTCAGTCGCCTTCAGATGCTTTGCCAACACCTCGTCGTAGGTCAGGAAGTCGTACTTCACTGCCGTGGGGTCAACATTGGGGTCGGCGGAGTAGACACCGTCCACATTCTTGGCCAGCAGAATGGCATCTGCCTCAATCTCAACCGCACGGAGCACGATGCCAGTGTCAGTCGTGAAATACGGATGGCCCGTGCCTGCCGCAAAGAAAACGACTTTGCCTTCGTTGAGATAACGGTTGGCGACATCATAAGTATAGTACTCACAGAACTTCGGCATCTCAACCGCAGAGAGTACGCGGGTGCTGACCCCCTTCTTTTCGAGGGCATCCGACACCGCAATGCAGTTCATCACAGTCGCCAACATCCCCATCGAGTCGGCATGACTGCGCTGCATCTTGTCTGCGCCGTCCTTGGCACCGCGCCAGAAATTGCCGCCGCCAATCATCACACCGACCTGCACGCCCATCGCAACCGCCTCTTTGATGATATCGCAGACTTGACCAATGACCTCAAAATCCAGTCCCGTGTGCTTATCACCAGCAAGGGCTTCGCCACTCAATTTCAGCATAACGCGCTTATAAATTGCTTCTCCCATAAGGGTACCTCCTCTATCAACAATCCTCTTTGTATTGTAATACATTATCGGCGGTTTGAAAAGAGGAAATACAAATTTTTTACAAATTTTCGAGATAGTGATACAACTTTTCGGCAAAGACGCGGTTGCCGTCCTCGGTGAAATGCACACCGTCAAAGGCGAGGGAAATATCCCATGCACCACTGTCGAGAAAGCGCACCCCCACCTGCTCCGCCAGTGTGCGGTAGCTGTCCGCAAGCGCAACTGAAGCGTCCAGCAGTGCCTGTTCCTGCACCCACTCCCCCCGTTGCATGGGGGGCGGTGCGAGCAGAAGAATGTGATTTCTGGCAAAGGGGAGCGTCGTTAAAAATCGCTCCATGCGCGCAGAAACTTCTGCAACAGAGTTTCCCTGTAGTAAGTCGTTGGTGCCCAACATGACAATGAGCAAGTCGGTCGATTTGGAGAAGATGGTTTCGCGCCGTGGGATTTCCCGACCGTTCCTGCCGTTGTTGCGGATGTCCCACCCCGTTTTTTGTGCCAAGATATCCACCCATCTGGCTTCGGCTGGGTATCGCTCCCCCAGTGGCGAGCGTGGGTCATAGCCGAAGGTGTTGGAGTCCCCGAAACAAACGATGGTCATACTTTTCGCAGTCCCTTAGGGTAGTGGTTCTTTGCCCGACCAGACACCACCTTGACACCGCCGACCGTGCATCCCTGTGTCGTGATGACCGCCCAACCGTTTTCACAGTCGACCGCTATCTCCTCGCCGCGCAGGTAGCGTTCCATTTCTGCACTGTCTGGCGACAGCTCGATTTGCCGTTGGAACTGACTGCCCATCGCCATGAAAAATTGGTGGTGGGGTTGGATGTAGTTCTTTCTGATTTCGCCGATGGTCACACCGTAGGAAAATGCCACACCTTTTCCCATCTCCAAGGCAGGGGCGGCATAGACGGGATTGCCGTTGTAGAGGGATACCTCGGTGGGGTCGTACGATACGAGCGTATCCTTGAGAAAGTCCAGTACAATGGGGTCGATTTTGCTGTCCTTTGCGGATTTTTTTGGCGTGGTACGGGGCGCAGAGGGGCGTGTATCGTGGAGAACCGCCATGAATTGCCCCTCTCCTCTGCTCTTGTGGGGGTAGAATCGGCGCGCATCCGAGAGATTCTGACAGAAACAGCCGTCAAAGCTGATACCGTCGGCTGTGTAAAGTTTAACCGCTTCACAGACGGGAACCAACGCAAAATCCGTATGGTCGCGCAAAAAGCGGTCAATCACCATCTCGTTTTCCTCCAGAGAGAAAGTACAAGTGGCGTAGACGATATATCCGCCAGGGCGGAGTGCTTTGACCGCATTCTCCAAAATCTCCT
Source organism: Candidatus Pelethomonas sp. (assembly GCA_045658885.1). Classification (GTDB taxonomy): domain Bacteria; phylum Bacillota; class Clostridia; order Oscillospirales; family Oscillospiraceae; genus Pelethomonas. Next base: position 2,251 of record JAZOVU010000063.1, read on the forward strand.
GTTGCCGTTGGGCACAGTGCATCACATTTTCCACGCTCCACTCGCGGATGGCGGTGTCGTCCTTGCGGAACATTCCCTCCCCCGAACAGGGGGCATCGACCATAATCATGTCGAATGTTTCGGGGAAATTTTGGGCGATGCGCGCAGAGTCCAGACAGGTGGTGGCGGTTCTCCGAAAACCCAGTCGCTCCATATTACCTGTCAAAATTTTACAGCGCGATGGCACAATCTCGTTGGCAACGAGAACCCCATCCGCGCCGAGCTTGTTGCGGAGCTGACTGCTCTTTCCGCCTGGGGCGGCACAGAGGTCTAACACCCACCAGTCGGGCTGTACCGCCAGGCACTCCGCGGTAGCCATTGCACCGGGGTCCTGTACATATAGCATACCTGCGTGGTGGTAGGGGTGGTTGCCCACTTTTTCATAGTCCAGATAGAAGCCGTTTTCCACATAGGGGATTTTTGTTTCCGAAAACGGATTGATTTTCTCAAAGTCTGCGAGGGAGATTTTCTCAGTATTGACACGAAAGGCGCGCACGGCGTTCTCGTCGAAGGAAGCGAGGTAGTTTGCAAATTCCGCCTCCCCTAACACCGCCTGCATCCGTTCCACAAAGGCACTTGGTAACTGTTTCACTGTTCGCCACCGCCTAGATTCATCTCGACATGGAGCATTCCCATGCCGACCGCTGTGACGGCCGCCGTTTCTGCACGGAGGATGCGCTTGCCGAGCGAGATACTAACCGCACCGTTGTCCCGTGCCAGTGTAATCTCATTGGGGTCGAATCCCCCCTCTGGTCCGACCAGAATACCGACCGACATCCCTGCCTTGATGGTGGCAAGTGCCTCACGGGTTGCCACCATACCGCGCTCGTTCTCGTAGGGCACGAGGAACAGGTCCATCTGGGATGCGGTTGCCATCGCCTGCTTGTAGGTCATCACCTCGCGCACCTCCGGGATGATATTGCGCTTGGATTGCTTGGCGGCACTCTCCGCGATGGACTGCCACCGTTCCTGTCGGGACTTCTTCTTTTTCTCGTCCAACTTCATCACACAACGGCTCATCTCCACAGGGATGATACCAGCCACGCCGAGTTCCACGGTCTTTTGAATAATCAGCTCCATCTTGTCGCCCTTGGGCAATCCTTGAAACAGATAGAACTGCACAGGAAGCTCCGTGTTCTGATAGTCCTCCTCTACAATGCGCGCCACCACGGTATCCTCCTCCGTGTGGTCCAGCGCACACAGACAGCTTGTGCCGTCACAGCTGACCAAGAAGGTGTCCCCCACCTGCATCCGTAGCACATTACAGATGTGGTTATAATCCGAACCGCCGATGCGGAAAGAATCTCCGATACGCGCGGAGGGTTCTACAAAAAAATTAAACATAGCTTGTCCTTATCTGCGTTGCAACTCTTTTTGCACCGCTTTTGCAATGAGTTCCTGTCCCTCAGGGGAGCGCAACACCTCTGCGACGGTGGTACGCACCATCTCTTGAAATGCCTTGCTCTTGAGGAACGAGTCGAAAATCGTGCCCTGTCCAGAGGATGCCGTTTCGGGCTGTGCCTTGGGCTTGGGCTTCTTGGGCTGGATGGGAATATGACCCTCTCCCTCGTCCACGCCAGACAGCACGCTCTCCATCCAGCTGTCCATGCGCGTGCGGTCGTTGCTCTCCCCACGCAGATAGAACAGGGACACATCAAAGAAGTCAGCCAACTTCTGTGCCTGCTCCTTGGTCGGGGACTGTCTGCCCGTTTCAAATTTCTCTGGGGCATTCTTGGGCAGTCCCAGTGCCGCCGCCAGCGCAGGACGGCTTAGATTGCGCTCCGTGCGGAGCTGTTCAATGCGTTGTGCCATAGTAACCATAGCAATATCCTCCGAAGTTTTATGTTTTGTTTTATAATAAGACGATAAGCAAAATTGCTAAGAAGATGAGATTGAATCCGGTAAAGAGAAGAAAGTACTTGCCTGCTTTTGCGTTGGGGGTAGCGGCGTACAGCTTGTAGGAAATCATACTCGCCATAGACGCGATAAGCGTACCAAGACCACCCACATTGACACCCACCAGAAGGTCGGCGTAGTTTTCCGTGAAGCCAGAGAGGAGCATAGCGGCAGGGACATTGCTAATTACCTGACTGAGCAGGACACCGACCCCCAGCTCACGACCTGCCACCAGTGCAGACAGCACCTCGCTGACCGCAGGGATGTTTTTGACATTGCCGATAAATACGAAGAAACCGATGAAAGTGAGAAGTAGTGCGTAGTCCGCCTTACGCAGAAGCGTTCTGTCTAAGAAAAGCACCGCCACGGTGACAATGGCGAGCATATACACATAGTGAATGACATGAAGCACCGTCGCCATACAGACACCAAAGAGCAGAAGCCACGGAGCGAGCTGTTTGCCACTGACTTTGGTTTCCTGTGCGGTACTGCGTGTCACCGCACGCGGACGAATGAGGAACACCGCAACCGTCAGGAGTGCCGCCGAGAGCAAGGTCGGCAAGAGCATGACCGACAGAAATTCCTGCAACGACATCCCAGACAGCGAGTAGAGATAGAGGTTTTGCGGATTGCCGAGTGGGGTTAAACCACTGCCGAGGTTTGCCGCGATGGTCTGCAATGCCACGACCACCATCAGCAATTTTTCGTCTTTCGCCTGCCCCAAGAGCATGACGGACAGCGGTACAAAGGTAATCAGTGCCACATCGTTGGTGATGAGCATACTGGTGAAAAAGCAGACACCGACCAAGACGGCGGCGAGGGAGCGTGTGGATTTGACGCGCTGTAGGAGCTTGTCCGTCAGAAGCGTGAATGCCCCCGATTTTTGCAAGCCTGCCACGACTAACATGAGGGAAAACAGGAGGGCAAGCACATGGAAGTCGATATAGCCGAGGTATGCCGCAGACGGCGGTACGAAGAACATGGACACGACAGCCAATAGGAGAGCCGCCGCTAAGACAGGGTCATGGCGCAGAAACGCACCGAACCGTTTTAGTAAGGACTGTTGTTTGGTCATAGGTCATTCCCCCTGTTTCTCGTGTAGCATGGCTAAGAATTCGTCCTCGGTCAAGACAGGAATCCCCAGCTCCGTGGCTTTCCGCAGTTTACTGCCTGCGTTCTCGCCTGCCACCACATAGGTGGTCTTTTTACTGACAGAGCCACTTACCTTTCCCCCACGGGCCTCAATCATCTCGGTGGCCTCGTCACGGGTGAAGCGTTCCAATGTACCTGTCAACACGAAGGTCATACCCTTCCACTGTTCTCCGACACTCTGCTGGGCGGCCTCCATCGACACCCCTGCATCCTGCAACCGCTGGATGAGGTGTTGCGACTGGGGGTCGTCCAACCACTGTCGAATATAGGTCGCTGTGATAGCACCCACATCGGCAATGGCGGTCAGCTCCGCCTCGGTTGCGTTGGCAAAGGCATCGAAAGTCTGGAAGTGCGCGGCAAGCACCTTGCCTGCCTTCTGCCCCACCTGACGAATACCGAGCGCGTAGAGCAGTCGTTCCAGTCCACGGGTGCGACTGACATCAATCGCATGGAGCAGATTCTTGGCAGATTTCTCACCCATGCGCTCCAAACCGACCAGGTCTTCCTCCTTGAGAAAATACAAGTCGGCACTGGAGGCAATCAAGCCTGCCTCGATGAGCTGGGACAACACAGCAGGCCCTAACCCCTCGATGTCCATGGCATCACGGCTGGCGAAGTGCGTCAGCGTGCGGTGGAGTTGGGCGGGACATTCCGCGCCTGTACAGCGCACCGCCGCCCCATCGGCATCACGCATGACTGCCGCCCCACAGACGGGACAGACCTCTGGCAAACGATACGGCACCGTCCCCTCTGGGCGTAGGCTGTGGACAACCTCGACCACCTCTGGAATAATTTCCCCTGCTTTCTGCACGATGACCGTATCCCCGATGCGGATATCCTTTTCATCAATGAAATCTTGGTTGTGGAGGGTGGCATTGGTCACGGTCGTGCCTGCCAGACGCACAGGTTCGACCACAACTTTCGGGGTTAAAACGCCCGTTCTGCCCACCTGCACGACAATATTGACAACTCTGGTGGGTTTGCGCTCTGGCGGATACTTGTAGGCAATCGCCCAACGGGGGCATTTCGCCGTACTGCCTACAGCTCTACGGTGTGACAAGGCATTTACCTTCACGACCGCGCCGTCCATATCGAAGGGAAATTGCTCTCGTTTTTCGTTCAAATCCATGATTTCTTGGTTGACTGCCTCGATGGAATCCAGAATGTTACAGGGTATCATGGGGAAGCCCTGCGAGGCGAGATACGCCATCGTTTCCTCGTGGCTGTCGAAAGTTTTTCCGTCCGCGAGTTGCAGATTGAAGATGCGGATATCCAACCGACGCTTGGCGCAGATTTTGCTGTCCAACTGGCGCAGAGAACCTGCGGCCGCGTTGCGCGGATTGGCAAAGGGGGCTTCCCCTCGCGCCTCGCGCTCCTCGTTCAAGGTGTGGAATACCTTTTTCGACATGAACACTTCTCCGCGGACAATTAAGCGCGGAAGTGCGTCTGGTAACTTCATGGGAATCGACCGAATGGTGCGGAGATTTTCGGTCACATCCTCGCCCACTTTGCCGTCCCCGCGTGTCGCACCGCTGACGAAACTGCCGTCACGGTACTCCAAGGCGACACTCAAGCCATCGACTTTTGGCTCGACACTGTACGCCACCGTGCCGAGTGCCTCGGTCATGCGCGCACCGAAGTCCGCCACTTCCGCCGAGGAAAAGACATCCTGTAAACTCTCCAAAGGGACAGGATGCACCACCTGTTGAAAGCTGTCCAGCGGTGCGCCACCGACGCGCTGTGTGGGGGAATCGCTGGTAATTTCCTCCGGATGCGCCGCCTCCAGTTCCTCCAGACGGCGCAACTTCTGGTCGTATTCGTAGTCCGACATCGTCGGGTCATCGAGTACATAGTAGCGGTACCCCGCTTCGTTTAATTCCTGTCTGAGCTGTGCAAGCTCCGCTTTGTAGTCCATTTGACATTCCTCCCTATTCACATTAGGCATTGTTCAAGCTGTAATCGTAGGCATCTTCCTCCATATCATTCCCTGAGTGGAAGTAGGTATAACTGTCTGGCACTGCCCCCACAATGACCGTTTCCGCCACGGAAAAGGAATTGCTGATTTTGGTAGAGGTCCGAAACCCAGGGAGCAGGATACTCATTGACACATCGACAAAGAGCAGAATCCGATGTGTGGTTTGGTTGATGCCTGCGTCCGAAAACTGGTTTTCAAAGTGTGCGGTACAACTGCCAGCGGTCTGCATCGTGACACGGAACGCAGGGCCGTGGCCTGCCAACAGAGCCGACCCCATGAGCGTCCCCAAGGGGATGGCGAGTACCATCTCTTTGCTCTCGCTTAACCGCTGTAATACATCCTGCGTAATAAATGCCTGTAAGCGGTTGAACTCCGCAATATTGCTCTGCAAGGCAGTAATCTTTCCGTCGTTGTCCTTTTCAAATGTGATGAGCGTGTCATAGAGGATATCTCCACTGTTGACCGCGTCATTGACCGCCTGTGCGACCAGTCGGTTCACAGAGCTGGATACCCGTGTGACCGCCAGATTACTCAACAGCGTCTTTAAGTGCATGGCGCACACGAACGCGAATGTCAGCACACAGACCGAGGACAAGAAACAGATGAGCTTGATTTTTTGTGCCGTGCGTAGTGGCAAGCGTCGCCGTCGTCGCATCGTACCCACCCCCTCGCTAGGAGGCTATGCGGTGTCAGCTTTTCCCTATGCCTACCTTAATCGGGAAGCTGATGGACGATATTCTTAAAGACCCGTCCACGCGCCTCAAAGTTCTTGAAGCGGTCAAAGGATGTACTGGCTGGGGACAGGATAACCACATCGCCAGACTGCGTGCGTGCGTCTGCCAAGGCGACGGCGGCTTCATAGTCCTCGACCTCTACAATCTCCAGACCGCGGTAGTTGTCTGCCTGTAGGGTTGCCTGACGGATAACCTCGGCGGTCGCACCGCACAGAATCAACAGTTGCACATGGTCGTTGATAACAGGACCAATCTCGGCGTAGTCGATGCCCTTGTCCTTGCCACCTGCGATGAGAACCACACGCTGTTGGAAGGAGCGTAAGCCTGCGATGGTACGACTGGGACTGGAGGCGATGGAGTCGTTGTACCAGCGCACACCGCGACGCTCTCGCACCAACTCGATGCGGTGCTCGACACCGCCGAACGAGCGCGCAAAGGTGCGGATGGTTTCGTCGTCGACCAGCCCCTGCACGGCGCAGATGGCTGCCATGTAGTTTTCGACATTGTGGACACCGGGGAGTAGGATATCTTCGAGCGGTAGTATACAGCGTTCGTCCTCCCCTGCCCGATACCAGATGGCATTGTCGCGCAAATAGCACCCACTTTTTCCAGTTTTTTCGCATTTTCGTGTAAAGTAATTTAGCTTGCCAGTCGCTTGGACGGAGAGGTTTCTGGTAATTTCGTTGTCGAAATTTGTTACCAGTAAATCAGACGCGGTCTGGTAGGCGAAAATGGCGCGTTTTGCCTCCACATACTCCGCCATATCCGTGTGGACATCGAGGTGATTGGGGGAAAGATTGGTCAAAACAGCGCGATAGGGGCTCTGTTGCATGGTCATCAACTGGAACGAACTCAGCTCCACCACCGCGAAATCTTCCGCGCGCATGGTGTCCACATCCGCCAGCAGGGGGTGTCCAATATTGCCCCCCAGATGAACCGTTTTTCCTGTGGCGCGCAACAGGCCTGCAATCATAGTCGTGGTGGTCGTCTTGCCGTCACTGCCCGTAATGGCGATGATGGGACAGGGACAGACGGCAAAAAAGACCTCCATTTCCGAGGTGATGATACTCCCTCTCTGGCGCGCTTCTTCGAGGTAGCGCGGATGCAGACCAGGGGTGCGGAAGATGACATCCTCACACAGTCCGTTGAGGTAGTCCTCCCCCAGACGCAGGGTACAGCCGAGGCTCTCCAGCTCCTCCGCAATGTCGCCCAGTGCGGTGCGGTCCTTCTTGTCACAGGCTGTCACAGAAATCTGCGCCCCACGCAACAGGCGAATGAGGGGTAGATTGCTGATACCGATACCGATAACCGCCACACTTTTTCCCTGTAAAGTTTCTAAATACTCCGATAGTTTCATAGGGGTCACTCCCATCCATATAATATGACGATTTATTATACCACTATCTCCCTACGGTTTACAAACAATATTTTTGATTTCCGTCGGATTCCCATTGACAATATTTCTTCGCTCCTGTAAAATAGTCACGCGAGTAAAACAGACAGTCGCGTGGCAACGCCGAAAGGCCTGCCATGAGGAAAGTCCGGGCTCCACAGGGCAAGGATAACGGGTAACGCCCGCCGAAGGCGACTTCAGGAAAAGTGCAACAGAGAGATACCGCCGTACTTGGTACGGTAAGGGTGGAAAGGCGAGGTAAGAGCTCACCCATCGGCTGGAAACTGTCCGATGCTGTAAACTCTATCCGGAGCAACACCGTGGGAGGACATATGGCTTGCCCGGCCGTCCTCGGGAGGTGGCTAGAGCGTTCTGGCAACAGAGCGTCGAGATAGATGACTGTCAAATACAGAACCCGGCTTACAGTTTTACTCGTTCACATGGAGTGTTGCGATATCTTTTGCAACACTCCTTTTTAGAATCTGCAATGATAGAGAAAAGAAGAAAGAGATATCGGAGGTATCAGTATGGCTCGAATCAGCAAACGCGACTACTATCTGGAAATTGCAAAAACCGTTGCTCTGCGCTCTACCTGTCTGCGCCGTCAGTACGGCGCGGTGATTGTCAAGGATGATATCATCATCGCCACTGGCTACAACGGTGCGGCACGCGGAGAAACCAACTGCTGTGATATCGGGCAGTGCTGGCGCGAGGCAAACGGTATCCCCCACGGTGAACGCTACGAGGAGTGTGTTGCCGTCCACGCCGAGGACAATGCCATCAGTCAGGCAGGACGCGAGTCCATCGGTGCGACACTGTATCTGGCTGGCATCGAACACGGCAAGGTAATTACCGCTGTCCCCTGCAAGATGTGTGCGCGCAAGATTAAGAATGCCAGAATTGCTGAGGTCATTGCGACCACCGCCGAAGAAGAATAACAACCGAAGAATAACAAGCAAGGAGTGTTGCACCAAAAACGGCAACACTCCTCTTTTCTTACACCATATTTAATATCTCTTTTACCTTTTGTGTTGATTTTAGCTCTAAAAAATCCCTTCGTCAAGTTGACGGAGGGAGATTTTTCTTGAGCAGAAACTATTCGATAAATTGGAATTTACAAACTTTTCAATTCATTTATGAATTTTGAAAAAACCGTTTGGTCTGTTATAAACTCGAATTTCATAAAGTGACTACCTGCATCGCCTTGTATATTGCCGGATACTTTGATATGTCCTGTTCTGTCGCATTTAAATTCGATTTTGTTTCCATATCCAATTTCGATAAAGGTTATTTCTTTTCTCTGGAATGAGGTTAAATCTTCCAGTGCCTCAATGAATTTCTGTAATTCCTTATAATCGTATTCACAACCGTCTGCAATACCAGTAAACACGCCTGATTTGACTTTAATATCAAATGAACAGTTATATGGATTCCCGTTTTGCTCATCATCAATTGAATGGTGAAAATCTCTGATTTCTATATAATTACCGCAATATTCAAGTCTTGGATCCATAAACCACATCACCTCCAAATTCTTATTTATCAGTCAGATATATTCTAACAAACACCTGCCTAAGATTCAATAGTTGGTAAAATCAACAGAAAATCTTCCATCCACACAAAAGGTAAAAGGGAGTATTTAATACGAACTAATCTCCATCGTGGTATCATCCTCCCCTTTTTCGACGGCGCGAATCACCAGATGGTATTGCAGGTCGTCGTTGACGCGCACCAAGACACGCTCCCCGACACGGTGTCCCAACAGAGCCTTCCCCACGGGGGACTCCTTACTGATACGCCCCTTGAGTGCATCTTGTCGCAGGGTGGTCACAATCCGAAAGGTCATCTCTTTCCCCAACTTCTCATGGAATACCACAATGGTATCGAACAGACCCACAACATCCTCGTCCGATTGTACCGTGATGACTTTCGCCGTGCGTATCATGCGCTCCAGATAGCGGATACGGCTCTCGTTGCGGTTCTTCTCCTGCTTGGCACACTTGTACTCAAAATTTTCGCTCAAGTCGCCAAAGGCGCGCGCCGTCTGCACATCCGCAATCAACTGCGGACGCAGGACACGGATGCGATGCTCCAATTCCTCTTTCATCTTCTGGATATCTACTGCGGTCAACTCGTCGTACATAGCTCTGTTACTCCCTTTCCAAATGTGTGCCTACAGTATAGCACGCAGGCAAAAAATTTTTCAACATTTTTTTCAAAAAAGTACTTGACTTTACTTCGCTACTGTGGTATATTTTAGACATCCCAAACAGGAGGTACAAACCAATGTGCAAGTAAACTCAGTCCGTCGACGAGTACTTGAGATTGGCGGACATCCCCTAGCTTTCAACTTACTATCCCAATAAAAACAAATTTCACAACCGAAACAGTACGGATATATCTATCCACCATACAAATTGTGTCTGATTCAAACGGATGGAAAAAAGTTTTTACTATGGGATATATAGAAAGGTGGGAACATGATTTGACAATTGAACAGATGAAGTAACCCCACGATTTTTGTTCTACCGAATCGTGGGGTTACTTATTTTTTTGTTTTTCTTTTGTTTTCCGCCTACCCCATCTCGCGCCGTAGCCGTTCGATGGCGCGCTTCTCCAGGCGGGAGATTTGCACCTGACTGACCCCCAGAATCTTCGCGCACTGCTGTTGGGTCAGACCACGGAAGAACCGCAGGAGAATCGTCTGCCCCTCCTGCTCTGGGAGGCGGTCAACCGCAGAACGGAGCGCGATTTTCTCCACCATATGCTCCTCCGTCACACTGTCTGCCAAGGTGGACTCCAACGGCAAGCCGTCTGCATTCTCCTGTTGCAAACTGTCTGGGACAGCGGTTGCCAGTTCGGTGGCGGCAATCTCCTCGGCGCACAATCCAGTCGCCTCGGAGAGTTCGGACAAGGTGGGCTCTCGCCCCAGTGTAAAACGCAGGCGGTCACGCGCCCCATAGATGACAAAACTCTGCTCACGCACCGCGCGACCGACTTTCATCGCCCCACTGTCGCGCAGAAACCGCCGAATCTCCCCTGCAATCTTTGGCACGGCGTAGGTGGAGAACTGCGTCCCGTATGCCGTGTCAAATCCTCGCACCGCCTTGAGGAAGCCCAGACACCCCAGTTGGTACAAGTCGTCGCTCTCCACCCCTCTGCCGTAGTAACGGCGCACCACCGCCCAAATCAGACCGCTGTTCTGTCGCAGGACTTCCTCCGTGGCCGCCTCGTCCCCCTGCTGTGCCTGCGTCAGCAGTTCGATGGTTTCCGCTGTCATCGCTTACTCGGACGCGGCCGCATACTCTTTCGCATAGTGATGCGTGTGCCCTTGTTAGGCTGGGAGCGCACCGTCACCTTGTCCATGAAGCTCTCCATGATGGTGAAGCCCATGCCACTGCGCTCCTCACCGCCCGTCGTGTACATCGGCTCACGGGCACGCTGGACATCCGCAATACCACAGCCCCAGTCGCGCACCATGATTTCCAATACATTGTCGTCCAGAATACGGACACGCACCACAATGCGCCCCAAGGTATCGGGGTAGGCGTGGACAATCGCATTGGTGACCGCTTCACTCACGGCGGTCTTGATGTCGCCCAATTCGTCCAGCGTGGGGTCCAACTGCGCCGCAAAACACGCGACCGCCGTACGCGCAAACCCCTCGTTTGCACTGCGACTGAGAAATTCAAAAGTTATGTAGTTTGTACTTTTCATACTTCGCCCCCTAGGGTAAGATTCAAATACCGTTCCAGTCCTGCGGTTTCCAACACGCGCGCCGCCTGACGCGGAATATTGACCACCAGTAGATTCCCATTGAGTGCCTCCATCCGACGCTTGGTGCGGATGACCACCGCAATGCCTGAGCTGTCCATGAAAGTTAATCCACCGAGGTCGAGTACCGTCTTGCGTGGCAAACTCTGCTCAATCCACTCCCCGATGGTTCCAATCGCCGTCCGCGCCGCGTGGTGGTCCAACTCCCCTGTCATGCGAATCGTCAGTTGCCGATTTTCTGCGGTATATGTCATTTCCATAGCTTTTCCCCTTTTTGTGTACTATGGTTGTATTATACCGACCGCCCTGCGCTCATTTGGTCGAAAAAACTGGTTGCCTAAAAAAATCATCAAAATTCCCCCGCCTTTTTGACAGCCTTGCGGTTCTGTGGTAAAATGATAGTGCAACCGCAAAACCGAAAGGATATCTACCATGAATATCAACATTGATTTTTTAGTATCTGGCTGTAATACCAGATGCAAGCATTGTTATGTCAATGGCGGACCTGGTCCACTGATGGATATTGATGATGCGCTGACTTGTATCGAAAAACTGGATGCCGTGGCACAGTTTCTTCCTACAGGGACCTCTTTTACTTTAGACCATGAGCCGATGAATCACCCCCATTTGGATAAGATTCTAAATGCGGCGGCTCATACCAAGTACATCAACAACTACCACCACGGCATGACAACGGGTATCGGACTGATGGCGCGCCGAGATAAAGATGCCGTTGTACAGTCGTACTTGGAAAATGGCTATCAAATATTCGGCACTACCATCCACGGTATTGGTAGACACCACGACGAAATTGTAGGCAGAGCAGGTGCATATGAGAAGGCTCTTGCCTCTGTCAAGTACCTACAGGAAAAAGGCGCGCGTGTCGAAGTGGTTTTGATGTTCAATCGCTTCTTTCCCAGTGATGCAGAAGAACTGAGCGTGATGTTGGAGCAACTTCGCCCCCATTACATTGGGTTTGCTGTTCCCATTTTCACCCCCCATGCCAATATGCAGGCCTTTGAACCATACCGCGGAGATATTGACGCGCTGACCGCAGTGGCGAACTACCTGCCACAGTGGAATGGCGAGGAGATTGGCAAACAGGCGGACCAATATACCATCGCCGCAACCGTAACCGCATTGAAACAGGGGATGAACCTCCGTCAGAAGTTCCAAGAACAGCAGGACGAGGTATATCTGACACTCCACCCCGATGGTAAGCTGTATGTCGGCAACACGGGTATGGAAACCGCGTTACTGTGTGACCTGCGGTTTGCCGATACCAGCGAACTTGCGGAACGCATTAACCGTCTATCGCCCAACCGTGATTACAGCGCATTCTATGACTTGGATGTTCTCCCCACGGAAGAAGAATTGATTTCTGCGTTGGAAACATTACCACAGGGATATGTTTATGGGGACAAGGAGAGCATTCTATATCGAGGGCTTTCTGCATTGCATATCCCAACGAAAATTTTAGAACCCCCATTGACCAGAAGAACACAACCAAATGTGGGTTAAAGCGAGAGGAGTATGATTGATGGAGCGTTTACTATTGCATACCTGTTGTGCCCCATGCAGTGTGTACTGTGTTGACCTGTTGCGGAGCGAGGGAATCGAACCCACCGCCTTCTGGTATAATCCGAACATCCACCCCTATCAGGAGTACAAGGCGCGCCGTGATGCCCTGCGCGACTATGCGAAAGCCATTGACTTGGCACTGCTCGTGCGCGAGGACTACGGATTGCGCGATTTTGTCCGCGCCGTGGCGGAGGATATCGACCACCGCTGTCGCTACTGCTACACCACACGCATGGAGGAAACCGCACGGTACGCCGCCGAACATGGGTTCACCCACTTCTCTACTACACTATTAGTCAGTCCGTATCAGGACCACGAGGGCATCTGCCGTACCGCCCATGCACTGGCGGAACAGTACGGGGTTTCGTTCCTGTACCGTGATTTCCGCGTGGGGTTCCGTGAGGGACAGGCCAAAGCGCGGGAACATGGCCTCTATATGCAGAAATACTGTGGCTGTGTCTTCTCCGAGGAGGACCGCTATGCCAAACAAATACAGCGTGACAAGGAGAGAACGGTATGAGTCTATACTATATTATCATTGCCCTGATGGGGTATCTGTTCGGATGTTCCAATCTGGCATTCTTTCTGGGCAAAGCCAGAGGATTTGATATCCGTGCCGAGGGGTCCCACAATGCAGGGGCAAGTAATGCCACCGTGACGATGGGATGGAAAGTCGGTATTCTCGTTGCACTGCACGATATCCTCAAGGCGTTTGCCGCCGCATTTCTCGCCACACTGCTGTTCCCTGCCGTTCCTGCCACCGCCGCAGTCGCTGGTGTCGCCGCCGTGCTGGGACACATCTTTCCCTTTTATCTGCACTTCCACGGGGGCAAGGGCTTTGCCTCGTTCCTCGGTATGACCTTGGCTATCGACTGGCGGTTTTTCTTGGTGATTCTACTGATTGCGCTGTGTGTCACCTTGCTGACCGACTATATTGCACTCGCAACACTGACCACGGTTGTGGCGTTCCCTGTGTACTTGTTTATTTGCCACTGCGGTGTATTGATGGTCGCGGTGGTGTGTGTCGCGTCCGTCGTGATGTTCCTGAAACATCTAGTGAATATCAAGCGGATTATCCAAGGCGAGGAAATTGGTCTGCGACGCACGATGGGTAAAAAGGATAGGATTTCCTGACGGAATCCGCCGACGAGAAAGAAGGAATTCTTATTTTATATGATGTGATTATCATTGGTGCTGGCGTGTCTGGCACCGCGATTGCCAGAGAATTGGCGAAGTTTACCGCCAACATCTGCGTAGTCGAACGATGTGATGATGTGTGCTGTGGCACAAGCAAGGCGAACAGTGCCATCGTCCACGCAGGCTATGATGCCAAACCTGGCACCCTGATGGCACGGCTGGATGTGGAGGGCAGTTATCTCATCCCACAACTCGCCCGTGACCTCGACTTCCCGTATATCAACAACGGCTCTCTTGTGCTGTGTATGCACGAGGAGGATTTGCCTGCCCTGCACGACCTGTACCAGCGCGGCCGTACGAACGGCGTGTCGGCTCTGCGGTTGCTGACGCGAGAGGAAGTGTTGGCACTGGAGCCGAATGTACAGGAAAGTGTCGTCGCAGGAATGCAGGCGGCAACAGGCGGTATTGTGTGTCCATTTGGCATGAATATTGCGTTTGCGGAAAATGCCGCCGAGAATGGCGTAGAATTTCGCTTCAACACCTGCGTGACAGGGTTTACACGCACGAGGGATGGCTGGGATGTCCAGACAACAGCAGGCACCCTGTCCACGCGGATGGTTGTCAATGCCGCTGGCGTGTATGCGGACGAACTGCACAACGCGGTGAGTACACGGAAATTGCACATTACCCCACGCCGAGGCGACTACTATCTGTTGGACCGCACGACAGGCGGATATGTTCACCACACCTTGTTCCAGCTCCCCAGTAAGTACGGCAAGGGCGTTCTGGTCGCGCCGACCGTCCACGGCAATACCATCGTCGGCCCGACTGCGATTGATATTGACGACCGCGACGGTGTGAATACCACGGCGGAGGGTCTGGCGGATGTCATGCGGAAAGCGAGCATTATTGTGAAAGATGCCCCCCTGCGCCAAGTGATTACCTCGTTTGCAGGACTGCGCGCCCACGAGGACGGCCACGAGTTTGTGATTGGCGAGGCGGAGGGCGCACCCAACTTTATTGACTGCGCTGGCATCGAGTCACCTGGTCTGTCGTCCTCCCCTGCCATCGGCAAGATGGTGGCAGAGATTGTGCGTGACAAATTGCTATTACCCAGAAAGGCGCACTACAAAGCGACCCGAACAGGGATGCTGAACCCTGCGAAGCTGTCGTTCCCAGAGCGTCAAGAGCTGATTCGCCAGAATCCTGCATATGGCAATATCGTCTGTCGCTGTGAGGGTATCAGCGAGGGTGAGATTCTCGATGCCATCCACCGCCCCCTCGGCGCACGCAGTCTGGACGGGATTAAGCGTCGTGTGCGCGCTGGGATGGGACGCTGTCAGGGTGGGTTCTGTGCCCCCCGTGTGATGGAGATTCTCTCCCGTGAGTTGGGTATCCCGATGGAGGAGATTACCAAGTCGGGCGGCAATTCCAAGATGATTGTCGGTCGAAACAAAAACATCGCGACAGGAGGGACAGACGATGGAACACCATGAATTAGTGATTATCGGGGCTGGCCCTGCTGGACTGGCGGCCGCCATCGCCGCCCGCGAAACAGGGGTACAGGATATCTTACTACTGGAGCGCGACCGTGAAGCAGGCGGTATTTTGAACCAGTGTATCCACAGTGGCTTCGGTCTGCACACTTTCCAAGAGGAACTGACGGGCCCCGAGTATGCCCAGCGGTATATCGACCGCGTGGAGGCGTTGGGGATTCCCTGTCTGCTGAATACGATGGTGTTGGAGCTGTCGCACGACCGCATCGTAACCGCCATGAACCGCGAACAGGGACTGTTTCAAATCCAAGCGGATGCCGTGATTCTGGCGATGGGGTGTCGCGAACGCGCAAGAGGGAGCTTGAATATCCCAGGCTACCGCCCTGCTGGTATCTACTCCGCTGGCACAGCACAGCGTCTGGTGAATATGGAGGGCTATCTGCCTGGGCGCGAGGTGGTGATTCTCGGCAGTGGCGATATTGGCTTGATTATGGCACGGCGCATGACGCTGGAGGGTGCCCATGTGCAGGTGGTCGCAGAGCTGATGCCGTACTCTGGTGGATTAAAGCGCAATATTGTGCAGTGTCTGGACGACTTCGGGATTCCGCTCAAGTTGAGCCATACGGTTGTCGATATCCACGGACGCGAGCGCGTCACAGGCGTGACGATTGCACAGGTGGATGAAAACCGCCGTCCGATTGCTGGAACCGAACAGCGGTATGACTGCGACACCCTCCTGTTGAGCGTGGGACTGATTCCCGAAAATGAACTGAGTCGGGGCGCAGGCGTGGAACTGTCCCCCGTCACCAACGGTCCTATCGTGAATGAGAGTTTGGAAACCTCCGTACAGGGTATTTTTGCGTGTGGTAATGTCCTCCATGTCCACGACTTGGTGGACTTTGTATCGGAGGAGGCCGTCACCGCAGGGAAAAATGCCGCAAAGTTCCTACAGTGCGGTGTTGCAACGGATGACAAGGAGATTTGCATTACAGCAAAAGGTGGCGTGCGGTACACCGTACCGAGCCAGATTGCCCCGAACCGCATGGACGAAAGCGTGACGATTCGCTTCCGTGTTGCCGATGTGTACCGCAATGCAACGATTGTCGTGCGTACTGACACAGGAGAAGAACTGGTACGGCGCAAGCGGATGATTGTCGCCCCAGGAGAGATGGAAGAAGTAACCCTGCAACGCGCCGATATCATGCAAAGAAATGATATCCGCGAAATAACGGTCGCATTGGAGGTGGCGGAATGACAGAGAAAAGAGAACTGACCTGCATCGGTTGCCCGATGGGGTGCGCCCTGACGGTTGCCGTGGACTGTGACACAGAAATTCGTGTCACGGAGGTGTCGGGGAATATCTGCAAGCGCGGTGACGCATATGCGCGCCGTGAAGTCATCTCCCCCACTAGATTGCTGACCACCACGCTCCCTGTTCTACAGGGTGAACGCGCCACCGTTGCCGTGAAAACCAACGGCGAAGTTCCGAAGGCACTTCTGCTGGACTGCGCGCGCGCTTTGCGCGGTGTAACCCTCACCGCCCCCATCCAAGCCGGTGAAGTGGTGGTGCGTGATATCCTGCACACTGGTGTGGATGTCATCGCGGTGAAAACCGTAAAGAAAGGGAATCCCTGACACTCCCCTACCTATATCTAATCAGAGAACGCAAACAGTGGTTGTCGCAGATACGGCAACCACTGCATTTTTTATTGACATTTTAATAGCTTGCGATGCGCGCAATCTCCTGCGCGGTGAGAGCGTCGAGTCCATCGAAGTCCACATAGGGTTGATAGATGGCTTCCAGTTGGTCGTGTTCCTGCTTGGCAAGGCGCAACAGGTCGACCCCCTCCGCACGGAGGGTACGAATTATCTTCTTAGTGAGTTTGACTTTGCCGTTCCACTGGTTGCGATGGGTGGGCGCAATCATCGCGTCCAGATGGATACGGCGGTATGCCTCCGAGGGACACGCCATCCCCTCGCGGACAGTCACGAAGGCAAGCCCCAATTCGGGGAGCAAGAGGTGCTGGATACGCTCCCGATGTTCCGTGTCGGGGCAGAGAATCATCGCATATTGCTTCGCTCGCGCCACGGTACGGATTTGCTCCAACATGGGCGCAGACAACCCGAAGGTGTCCAAGAGATGATAGATGCGTGGGCAGAGCGTTTCCACAGTATCGAACCGCCAGACTGCCCCCTTGTGGGTTAGACTGCCCAGAAAACGGTACTGCTCGCGTGCGCCCTTGCCCTTGCCACGGAGTTCTCGCGCAATGATACCGTCCGTACGCCGTGCCAGTTTTGCCATGTCTGCACCTTGCAGGAGAAGCGCGGAGAGATGGTCCTCCAATTCACGCGATGCCCCGAATAGATGGTAGGCACCGCGGTATGCCTCTTTGTACGCGTTGGTACGATAGATGATTTCCGCGCGGTGTTGCTTGCCAGAGGGGATATCATAGAACTGTCCCAGATTTACATAGCGGTCTACTGCGACAGGATAGCGCGGTTCAATGGTGTGCGGTGCGGTGCCATCGACCACCGCCGTGGCGATGCGTGGCAGATACACACCGTCCAGAGAATCAGGGTCGCCTGAGCAGTGCAGGTATTCCACCGTTTCGCCCCGTGCCTCCATCGCCTCCCCTATCTTTCGCATCATCGTCGATTTTCCACAGCCTGGTCCGCCTTTCAGCACCAGAAAATCGTGGTACTGCTCCGCTTGACAGAAAGTCGAAAATAGATTTTGAAATCCCTGACCGCTATTCGCGCCCAGAAAGAAGTGTGTAGCATTGCCCATATTGGTTCCTCCTGCTCTATAAACTCATAGTTCACCATATGCAGGCGGAAAAGCTGTTGTCATACACAGCGGATGGGATTTCAAAAATTTGTGCGGCGACCTGTGAAAAAATTATGCCAGCAGAGTGGAATTGATATCTTACGAAACGCCAGTGCCAGCAACGGCTACAGGAATAAACTCCATGTTTTCGTGTCGTTTTTGCTGCCCCTGTACACAGGCACTATGTGCCGTCGAGAGCGGTTGCAGCCGCATAATGACATAGGTTCCATCTGCCTGCCCTACCAGCACATAACCATCACCCAGAGGGAACTGTTTATGCTTAATATCGGTACAAACTGCATGAATCGTAAAGGCAGATTCCCGCAACGGCTGGGCAACATCGGCTTTCAGCTTTTTCAGGATATCAATTGCCTCGTTCAGTTCCTTTCTCTCAATCGCACCTGTGATGGCACTGGCGATGAGGTCTGTGATGACAAATGCTACACCACCTAAAACGACTCCACCGATGACACCACCTACCAGAGCACCTACAGAAATTGCAGTTTGCTCCACTGCGGCAATGAGCGTAGACAGTGCCGCAACACCGCAAATGGTGTAATATCCTACATAACCTGCCAGTACAACCGACCCTACGCAGGAGATGGCTCTTCCAATTTTTAAGAGAACATCCCCATCGATACTGTCGAGCTTGATGCCGTTCGTCTTCCAGTCGGGAGGCAAAAATGGGCGAATCCCCATAGCCTCTACAATACGGTCCATTGTTTCCGATGTCTGTGTGACCGCCACATGGATTTCATCCAGGCACTCCTGCAGTGTGTTTTTCTCCACATCCGCTACCAATACGGGAATATGTAGTGAATGATATGCCTCTACAGAACATTCCGCAAAAGCATGATTGAGCAGTCCTGCCCATGTGTTCCACGCTGAATGATAATCCCGAAAAGCGGTTGTAACCTCTGCCTTTAACTGGTATACCTCATCGCGGCGTTTTCGATTATCAGGATAAAAAAGGTCATCAAATAACATTGCTATGCCTGCTACTCAAACGATAGACAAACATCCATATTTGAGAAAGCTCCTGCTTCCTCCTATGAGCACCACCTGTATTTGGATGTTTTAGCGAGTAGCTTCTCCCTTCTTATAATTTTAATTTTCGTATTTTGGGGAAAGTCTGCACGGTTCGCACCGTACCTCTCATTCAGGTTTTTGTAGCTTCGCTATTTTATTTTTGGCAGGTATGTGCGTCACTACATACCCCCGTCGGTTTTTGTATGGGTACATCCGCCCCCTTATATATATTTGTCAATGTTGAGAACGATTCACTACCTCCTCCACATTAGATTCTGTTTCACAGAATCTAAGTTTTTTTATTATAGCATGAAAAATTCAATTTGTTGCTCGGATTTTGTCGAATCTGTTTTATTTTTGGCGTGTTCCCTGTGATGAATGCTGTTCAGATATCGTAGTGACACTACATATTTCCGTTTTCTGTGAAAAATCAAGAGGGGACGCATTGACAAGCTGTGTAATGGTGATAGAATGAACTGGTATATGCACGCCGTGGTATCGGCTGGTATGATACGGCAATGGGAGAATGATTGTCCGCGAAGGAGTACAGTATGAGCAAAAAAAGAAAGCAGACAAAGAACATCAGCGTAAAAGGGAAGATTCTCACCCCAATTCTACTGTTCGCCACCCTTGTGTGCATCGGACAGGGCGTGTTTCTAGGGTCGCGGATGAGCCAACTCACACGGGAGATGGCCGCCGAAGAAGCACTACTTGCCGCGCGTGCGACAGCGAACAGCGTAGATGTCGAGGTACTGATGAATTTCCAACACGGCGATGAAACCAGTAGTACTTACATCCACGCGGCGGAGGTGTTGGACGAGGCGCGCACAGAAGCAGGTGTGCGCTTTGCGTACGCACTGACCGCCGTTGGGCAGACGGTGCAATACGCGCTGGACGCATCGCAGGAGGAGGCAATCGGCTCAGTATTCGAGGAATCGTATGATGCTTTAGCAGATGCTTTCCACGGCATCGAGATTTTGGATACGACGATTCACTATACGGAGGATGGCACCCTGATTTCCTGCTATGTCCCCCTCCGTGACAGTAGCGGTACGGTGCTGGCTATCCTCGGCTGTGACTACGATGCAGAAGAAATTGCACAGATGATGCGCCTCAATCTTCTCTTTGTCGTTGTACTGACTGTCGTTGGTATCCTGTTATTGGGCGCGGTCGCTACCGTGGTGATTGCTCGCGTCTTATATCCGCTACAGACGGCAACCGCGATTGCCGAAAAAATTCGCAAGTGCGACTTGAGCCGAAACGAGAACCTCACCTACTCCAATGATGAAATTGGACTGTTGACCGCCGCCTTTGCCTCGACCGCCGATAATTTACGGGAGATGATTCAAGATATCCGCTATCAGCTCGGTGAGATGCACGACGGCAACTACTGCGTACACAGTGCGTGTCCCGAACGGTATCAGGGCGACTATGTGGAGATACTGACCGCCCTAAACGGCATCCGCAGTGGTTTGAATGGGACCATGCGCGAGATAAACGAGGCGAGCGCGCAGGTCAATGTCGGCTCTGCCCAGATTGCGACAGGTACGGTGCATCTGAGTGAGCGAACCGCGGAGCTGACCGTATCTGTTTCCCACATTTCGGATGCCATGCAGGACATCTACGACCAGACGCAGCGCGTAGCCCACCATGTAGCAACGGCGGTGGAGAAATCCCAAAATGCAGGTGCGTGCGTGGAGGAGGGCAATGCGCGTCTGCGCGAGTTTATCGCCACCATACAACAGGTGGAGGAGAAATCCAATCAGATTGGCAATATCGTCCACACGATTGACGGCATCGCCTCCCAAACCAATCTATTGGCATTGAATGCGGCGGTGGAAGCCGCCAGAGCTGGCGAAGCCGGAAAGGGCTTCTCTGTGGTGGCAGAGGAAGTGCGCTCGTTGGCACAGAAATCCGCCAGTGCCTCCAAGAACACAGCGGAACTGATTGCGGAAACTGTGCACGCCATCCGTCACAGCTTGACACTGGCGCAAAAGACCACAGAGGTGTTGGCACAGATAGCAGAATCTACGGTGGAAGCGGAGAAGCAGGTGTCGATTATCTCCGAAAGCTGTGTCGTGCAGTCCGCCAGTATTGAACAGGTCAACCACGATGTACAGGGTATCAACGATGTCGTGCAGGCGAACAATGCCCTCGCAGAAGAAACAGCCGCCACCTGCGAGGAGTTGTCCTCTCAGGCAACGGCTATCTATCAGCACATGACGCGCTTCAAAATGGAAAAACAGTGATAGTCTGCGGAGATGGCAAAAGAATTTCTCGCAGAGGGAAAAAGAGAACAGCCGCCTTGTTGGGTGGCTGTTCTTCCTGTTTAGTCCGATTCTCCTGCTTTGAAGTTGTAGATGGGCTTGATGACTTTCACAATCTCGGCGGTTGGTCCGATGTTGTCCACGATATCCTGCATATTCTTGTACGCCATCGGACATTCATCCAGTGTCGCACGGCTGACGGAAGTTGTATAGACATCCGCCATCTGCTTTTTGAACTCCGAAACGGTAAAGGACTGCTTCGCCTGGGCACGGCTCATCAGACGACCAGCACCGTGTGGGGCAGAACAATTCCAGTCCTCGTTTCCTTTGCCGATGCAGATAAGACTGCCATCTCGCATATTGATGGGGATGAGGAGCTGTTCTCCGTGCTTGGCAGAAACCGCACCTTTCCGCAGAATCATGGCATCTGTGTCGATATAGTTGTGGATGGTGGTGAACTGCTCCTCGATATGCAGACCCATGCCCTTCACAATCTCGTCCATCATCGCCTGTCTGTTGAGGGAAGCAAACTTCTGCACAATTCTCATATCGTGGATATACTGTGCAAAGAGGTCGCCAGAAACATACGCCAATGCTCTGGGGATATTGGTGTGCTTGACGGTTTTTAATTTCTTGATTTCTTTTTCAATATCCTTCTTGCGTCCCGTTGCTTTTAGCTCTGCGATGCGTTGCTCAATAGATGTGTCATCGGACTGGTTGAGAATCTGGTAGCCAGCCTCCTGGTAGTACTGCGCAACCTCTAATCCGAGATGGCGACTGCCAGAGTGAACCACAATATAAATATTGCCATCATCATCTGTATCCGCCTCAATGAAGTGGTTGCCGCCGCCGAGCGTGCCGATGCTTTTCTCTGCGCGCAACAAATCCACCTGCTTGGCACAGCACAGTTCCTCCAGATTGATTTTTTCCGCATAGCGGTGCGCCTTATCGCGGATGGCAAAGCCAGAGGGGATTTTGGCATAGATGAGCTTATCGAGTTTTTGCAGTTCCAAATGGCGTTCTCGGATGCGGATGGTTTCCATGCCACAGCCGATATCCACCCCGACGAGGTTCGGCACAATCTTGTCCGTGATGGTCATGGTTGTGCCGATGGTACAGCCAGCCCCTGCGTGGATGTCGGGCATTAAGCGGATTCTGCTCCCTGCCACAAATTCTTGGTTACACAGTTCCACCACTTGGGCAATAGACGCGGAATCGACCACATCCGTGAAGACTTTTGCGGTGTTGTATTTTCCCTGTACTTCAATCATATGTTCGCCACCTTTCTCCGCCTAGTATACCACACTTGTGCGGAGATTGCAAAATTTGTTAGGCGATGCCTTGACAAAACCGATTGCCGAGGGCGTTCTCTATGCTTACAATCAAAATCTGATGCTCTCGGCGTGCAAAGTGAATGGCTCCCCCAGCACCCAGCACACGGCTGTCTTCGATGGTCAAATCGGCGCGCTCCCTGGTGTACTGGTTGGTGATGATACTCTCCCACAGGTCAGCGGTGAAAATGTCGTCATACAAGACGAGCAGTTCTTCAGGGGTATGCACATAGTTCGTCTCTCCCTGTACCGTAACGACCGCAGGGTAGCTGAGCAGTTGTGCCACCGCTTCCCTGTCACCATTTTCCAAGTATGCAGAAAAGGTGGCAAAGAACTGTTGGGCATCCGCTTCCGAGATGCCTGTTGTCTGGAGAAACGCCTCCGCCGAGGGCTTTTTCAATACCTCCTCCAAGGTAGGACGAGGCAGGTCAGGAATAGCAGGGCGCGCAGGGGTCAGAACGGAAAAGGCAAAGCTGTCCGCAAACGCTTCCAAATCTGTAGCACCAAGCGATGTTTCTGTTCCAGCAAACACATTGATGGTCACAAAGCAGTCCGACAGGTCGACCAGTACCAGTGCCTTGCTGGCAGACAGTGCCAGTGTCACAGGCGTACCGCTTTTCGTAGTATAGTTCCACTGGGTATAGTCCGCCACATCCCCAATGTTGAGCACAATATCCGTAAAAGTACCGTAGACACAGCGGAGAAATTGATAGTCCAGTTCCCCGTACTCTGGCAAAGAGAGGGAACCGTCAAACTTGAATGTGCCGTCCTCGTAGAGATAAGTGCTGTAGGCGCGGTTGTCCCCTAGAAAGTTTCCGCCCACTTGGTCGCAGAGAGCTTTATCGGTGTAGAGGTCGTCTATCATATCGGTATGCAGGCGCAATCCATACTTTGCCACGATTTCCTCCAGCTTGTCCGCCATCTCCTGCGTGTACACCTGATAGTATCCATACTGTTCCTCGAAGCCAGTGGGCGCATTGCCGAGTTCTTCTAACACGCTGTCATAGTCGTAACTGCCGAGGAATCTGTTCCACTCCTCCACCGCCAACTTCTCCGGCATCTGTCCGAACCCCTGTAAGCTAATCATGCCTGTGACAACAGGCGCAGTCACTTCTGTACCGTCTGGCTGTTGGACGGTATGCTCGTCCGTGAGTGCCAACTCTTGCAGAGAGAACCACCGCGCCACAACCGTGGCGGTTGCGACCGCCGTGACCAGACCGACCACCGCCGCCACGAGCAAAAATTTTCGTGGTAACTGTCGTCTGACCGTCTTAGGTTTCCTATCGTCAAAAGAGATGGTCTGCGTGGAACGCACCTGTGCGAAAGTTTCTTGATACAGTTGTTTACTCATTGCTCCATACCTCCCCCAGTCGTTTTTTGAGTAATTGTCTGGCGCGTGATAAGCGTGTGGTCACGACACTCTGTTGTACCTGTAGGAGCGTGGCGATTTCTTTGGTGGACAGTTCTTCGTAGTAGTAAAGGTTTAATACCGTGCGGTATTTTTCGGGTAGTGCCATGACCTCTTGAAAAAGTGCCTGTTGTTCCTGTCGCTCCCAGATTGGTTCCTCTGGTACCGCGTCCCAGCGCACACGCCGTCTGCGCCACGGACTTTTGAGCGTGTCCTTGCAGAGATTGATGGTGACACGCAACAGCCAATATTTTGTGTGTTCGTCGCTGTCGAAAGTGTGTTCCTGTTGCAGAAGCCGTAAAAAAACCTCCTGTACGATGTCCTCCGCGTCGTCCCGATTGGCGAAATAGTGGAATGCCACACGAAAAACCGTGTGTTGATACTGCTGTACCGCCGTGGTGAAAGTTTCTCTGTCCATGTCTGTCTGTTGTCCCCCCTTTGTGCTATCTACTGACCATACGAGCGAGAACGCTGTTTTGTCACAAGCATCCAGAAAATTTTTACAGCGTTTCTGCTTGGCTTGCCATTTGCATTTTTCGCCGTCATCTGGTATACTTATCTTATACTTTATTACAGTAAGGAGAATTGTATGGACGCAACCCTGTTGAGAACGCGACTGGATGCCGCGAACTATATCTATGATGACAGTCTGATTACCACCCTGCTGGTGGCATTGAAGTTAGGTCGCCCCCTGTTGATTGAGGGCGCGGCTGGTGTCGGCAAAACCGAGATTGCCAAAGTGATGGCTTCCGCCCTAGACCGCGACTTGGTGCGCCTACAGTGCTACGAGGGCTTGGATGAGAGCAAGGCACTGTATGAGTGGAACTACCAGAAACAGCTCCTCTCGATTCAGGTGAATATGAACAACAGCTCCCCCGACGAGCTGACCGCCTCCCTGTTTAGTGACAGCTATCTGCTGGAACGCCCCCTGTTGCGCTCCATCCGCGCCGAGGAGCCTGTGGTTCTGCTGATTGACGAGATTGACAAGGCGGACGAGGAATTTGAGGCGTTCCTGTTGGAACTGCTCGCCGAGATGCAGGTGACGATTCCCGAAATTGGCAGTATCCGCGCCAAGACCACCCCGTTTGTCGTGCTGACCTCCAACCGCACGCGCCCCCTGAGCGAAGCCCTGCGCCGCCGCTGTGCGTACCTGTATCTCCAGTATCCCTCCGTAGAAAAAGAGGTGGCAATTATTCGCGCCAAGCTCCCCCACATCAATGAACATCTGGCGGTACAGGTGGCACAGGCCGTCCACGACCTGCGCGAGAACGATGTGATTATGAAAAAGCCGTCCATTGCAGAAACACTGGACTGGGTATCTGCACTGGAGGCTCTGGGTATCCGCGAACTGACCCCGCAGGCGATGGAGCAGACCCGTGGCTTTATTCTGAAAAATAGCGAAGATTTCGCCCAACTCCCCACGGTCAACCACCACCACTGCGCCCACGGACACGAACACGGTCATGCACACGGACACCACTGCGGTGGACATGGGCACGACCACGCCTGCACCTGCGGTCACGGCGAGGACGACGAAGCCGACCGCATCGCACAGGCACAGCAGATGGCGGAGGGGCACTGATGGCGTACCACGAGAGTGTGTATGTCGAAAAGCTATCCGCTTTTTCGGCTCTCCTACGCGAAGAAGGGATTACCGCAGGAATGCAGGAAACTGCCGACGCTTGCACCATCCTGTCCGTGTTGCCACTGGATGACCGCACCACTGTGCGCGATGCCCTCTGTGCTGTGTATGCCAAGACACGCGAACAACAACTTGCCTTTTACCGCGCGTTTGATGCCTACTTTGTCAGCACGGAACAGCGAGAAGCCGCCATCAAGCACCAGAAAGAGGAGGCGGAGGAGCTGTCCCGTCTGCGGTCACAGGCGGAGCAGGATTTTCAGATAAATGGGCAACCGCTGGATATCCGCGAGGACTTACAGGAAGTCTATCTGCATATGTCGGAGGAGAAGCGCGAGGAACTGCGCCAACTCGCCGAGCGTTCCAAGATGAATATTGACCGTAGCCCCAAGCTGTATACGAATTTTATTCGCTCCGTGTTTATGCGCTTTCTGTTGGAACAGCAGATGTTACTGGAGGATGCGGAGGTTGGTGTCGCAGAAGCCGACCCCGATGTGGGGCTACTGTATCGGGATATCTCACGCTTTAAGGACACCGACATCCCACGCGCCACCGCACTGATTGCCACGATTGCGCGTCAGTTGAATGCAGAACTGAGCCAGAAACGGCGGCGCGGTGGACACAGTGGCAAGCTGGATTTTAAGCGCACGATTCGGCGTGGACTGGAAACAGGTGGCAGTTTTTACCGCCTGTCCTACCGCCACAAGCGCAAGAAACGCCGTCAGTTGATTGTACTGTGCGATGTTTCTGGTTCTATGTTGCAATTTTCAGAATTTGCTCTGCGGTTTCTGAAATCCATGTCCGAGGTGTCGGAGAATATCCGCATTTTCCTGTTCTCCGAGGAACTGCGCGAGGTCGACCCGTTCGCCCTGCAAAATATGGATGCGTTCCGCAAATATGTCAGCTCGTGCGGACTGTATGGACGCGGTACGGATGTGGGGCGCGCACTGGACGACCTGTGCCATCTGAAGAACAGTCCGCTGACCCAGGGCAGTACCCTGCTCGTACTGTCGGACACTAAGACCATCGACATCCCACGCGCATTGCACGCACTGGATACTGCACAGCGGAAAGCAGGCAAAGTCATGTGGTTGAATCCCATCCCAGAGGGTAAGTGGAACTATATCCGCAGTGTGCAAATCTTCTCCAACGCGTGCCAGATGTTGCCGTGCAGTACCTTGGAGGAACTCTCCCGCGCCTGTAAACGACTGCTGAAAAGCTAAACTCCCCCACTTTTTTTCAAAATATTTCCCCCTCCCCTGCAACATTTTGCCCACTTTTTTCGTCTATCGTAATAGGAAGAAAAATTTGGATGTGAGAAAGGCGGTGGACTACATGAAAAAGATTACAACTTGGCTGGCGGTACTATCGGGTATTGTCTTTGTGATTGTTTGGGGCATTATCGGTGTAAAAATATTGGATAACGATTACCTGTTCACAACCGAAGCGTATATCGCCTATGGTTGTCTGGTGGTCTTTTTCGCCTGTATCATCTATCTCAGAAGTACCTATCGTTGTCCGCACTGTGGAAAGTCGCGCGTATTGTTTGGTCGGTACTGCCCACACTGCGGTAGGGAGTTGAAGTGACCATGAAAAAAACCGTTCGGGATACCGTCCACGCGCCGTATACCTTGCACGACAGGACTGTGATTGCCTTTGCGGTTTCAGGTAATGACATGGTACTGCAATTAGAATCAGGCATGGTGGAAACCGCACCCCCCTATCGACAACTGGACGGCTCTGTGACCTTTCATCAGGTGCAATGGGATTTCAGTTATGTGTATCTGCTCGGTGTGACTGGAAATGTCGGGACTTTTACCGGCGAAAAAATGTTTTTGAAAGACTTCATTGACCGATATAAACAGTTTGGTTTCTCCATCATAGATGAAACCTACGGCTACAACATGACAAAATACTGTGGGTATCTTTTGGCAAATCGCCAGCACTGCGAATGTGTGATTGAGATATACCATGAGGGTGATATGGTTTTTGTGGTGGAGGAATAGGGAAACCCATCTGCATTAAGAATACAGCCACGAAAAGAGGTTCAGTATCACCACGCTACAATGATGACACTGAACCTCATTCAATTAAAAAAATCGTAGCAGTTGTATGTACTGTGTATTATCCACTTCTGACATACGCTTACCGAATTCCCGAAACTTGTTGTGTTCACTTTTATAAAATTTCAACAACTTTGGATTATCCTCACACTCAAGGAATACAATACCACCACCAACATCTCTTTGGATGAGTTTTAATACTTGTAGCGTGTTATCCATCAGCTCGTCCCCACCCAGCGGTCGACCAGCCCTAGCGACTGCGTTCTTTCCGAATTGTGCAACGAGGAAGGCAGACACAAGATAACTGTTCGTTTCCTCATTTAGTTGTGCATATCTACCAAGTTTCTTACGCATCTCACCAGATAAACCATGGTTCAGTATTTCTACTGGCTTATGAGTAATGGTAAAAATCGCGGCTAATTCACCATTCTCATCCATCACCAAATGCGTTACAGAAATTTTACTCTTAGCAAAACCAAGTGCAGTATTCCGCACAAAATGCTCGATTTCCCTATTCTTAGGACAAGAAAAATTGGAGAGGATTTCTTTTAGATTATCCTCCCCAATCGTATCAAGCATATCAAGGATATTGATTATAGAAAAATCATCTTTCATAAAGAAAACCTTTTACTCATGAGTTTTTGTATGTCTTTCGTATCTCTCAAAACGCGAAAAGCAGGTTCAGTGTGCCGTCTTACAGGTTCCTTTTCTGATGATTCCAGTGCTTCAATCAAAACTTTTGCATTTTTCGGGTCACTGATTTTTACATGCGCAAAGATTGTCGATGTTGCCATAACTGTACCTCCTTTCCTTTTATTTGATTATATTATATTCCATAGTACATAAAATTACAATACTTTTTTGTGACTTATAACAAAATAATGAGATGTGATGTTTGGTGTCGCATGGGCAACGGATTATGCAGGTGCGTTTGACATCCGAACGCAGTTGGCAACGGATTTGTATTAAATGTAAAAAGAAAAGAGGGGTGCTGTCGGTAAAATGTCAGCACTCCTCTATTGCTATTGTATGGTTATGGTGGGATACGCGCTAAGTATCGTTTAGTACGCAATAATCGTACCGCCGTCGTAGGCGTAGACGGTGGAGATACCGCCCATTTCGAGAACGGTAATCTCGGAGAACCGACATTTTTCGGCAAATTGGGCGCGCAGATACGCCGCACGGTCGGGACAGTTGCAGTGCGTGATGAGCAGACGGCGACCGACATGGTCCGCATCCGCCACCACCGCCGAAACCATGCGTGCAATCGTCTGGCGCGTGGTCAAGCCCTGTCCGAGTTTCTCAATCTCGCCCTCTCTGGTCGCACCCATAAAGAGCTTCACACGGAGTGCACCCGTTACCAGTGCCTGTAGCTTGGTCAATCTGCCGTTCTTCCGCAGATTTTCCAAATTCTCCAAAACGAACAAGGTTTGCATACGGGAGATATACGCCTCGACCGTTTCTACCACCTCGGCAAAAGGCTTGCCCTGCTCGCACAACTCCTGCACCAACAGCGCGATTTGCACCTGTCCACAGGAGGCACTGCGCGAGTTAAAGACATACACATTGGCAGTACCACCCTCCTCCTTATAGATGGACACCGCCTGCATCGCGGCATTGTACGAACCAGATAACCGTGCAGTCAGCGTGACAACATAGTTGTCGACCCCCTCCTCAAACTGCGCTAAATACTGGGCAGGAGAGGGACACGCCGTTTTGGGCGCATCGGGCCATGCCGCCATCTTCTCCAACAGAGATTTTTGGTTAAAGGTTTCATCGTCCACAATGACATCGGGACCTACTTCTATAGTCAACGGCACTTTCACAAAGTTGCCACTTTTCATCATCTCCGCAGACAAATCGGTACAGCTGTCACCAATGATTTTATATTTTTTCATACTTACACCGTCCAGAATAACATTTAGAAAAACCTATTAACTAATATTCCTTATTAGATTATAGCGCAAATGCGGAAATTGTCAATGGTTATTCTGTATTTCATCGAGCTAAATAGATAAACTAGCTGAAATTACACCCTTGATTTTGCTAAATACTGTTGATTTTTCCTAATTGTCATGCTATACTAAAGTCGAATGGGCGCAGCCCTTAAAAACAAGGAGGAAAAACGATGAACTACAATCGCAGTTATAACTTCTCGGCTGGTCCCGCTACCATGCCCGAGTCTGTCCTGGAGGAAATCCGCGACGAAATGATGAACTACCGTGGAAGCGGTATGTGCGTCATGGAGATGAGCCATCGTTCCAAGGTCTATCAGCAGATTATCGATGAGGCCGAGCAGGACCTGCGCGACCTGATGAACATTCCCGACAACTACAAGGTTCTGTTTATTCAGGGCGGTGCTACCCTGCAGTTCGCCATGATTCCCATGAACCTGATGAAGAACGGCGTTGCTTGCTATGTTGAGACCGGTGCTTGGTCCAAGAAGGCAATTGCTGAGGCTAAGAAGTACGGTGATGTTCATGTCGTCGCTTCCAGCAAGGACCGCAACTACAGCTACATCCCCGATTGCAGCGATTTGGACATTCCCGAAAACGCTGACTATGTCTACATCTGCGAAAACGAAACCATCCATGGTACCACTTGGCAGACCCTGCCCAACACCAAGGGCAAGATTCTGGTTTCCGACCAGAGCTCTATGTTCCTCTCCAAGCCCTGCAATGTCAGCGACTACGGCCTGATTTACGGTGGCGTGCAGAAGAACATCGGCCCCGCTGGTATGGTCATCGTCATCATCCGTGAGGACCTCATCCGTGACGACCTGTGCGACAAGGTTCCTACCTACATGAGCTACAAGGTCCACGCTGACAACGGCTCCATGTACAACACCCCCAACTGCTGGGCTATCTACTGCTGCGGTAAGGTCTTTAAGTACCTCAAGAGCATCGGTGGCCTGGAGGCTATGGAGAAGATGAACATCGACAAGGCGAAGGTCATGTACGATTTCCTCGACAACTCCAAGATGTTCAAGGGCACTGTTGACAAGGAGTTCCGTTCCCTGATGAACATTCCCTTCGTCACTGGTGACGCTGAACTGGATGCCAAGGTCGTTGCCGCTACCAAGGCAGCTGGCTACGACAACCTAAAGGGCCACAAGAGTGTTGGCGGTCTGCGCGCCAGCACCTACAACGCAATGCCCAAGGAGGGCGTTGAGGCTCTGGTTGAGTTCCTGAAGAAATTTGAGGCTGAAAACGCCTGATAACGACTGAATAGGAGATAACTAAAATATGAGAATCCTTGTTACTGACGGTATGGATAAGTCCGCTGTTGCACAGCTGCAGGCCAATGGCCACGAGGTTGTGGAGCAGTTCTATGAGCCCGACCAGTTGGGCGCAGCCCTGCGTGAGTTCGACGCTGTTGTTGTCCGCAGTGCAACCAAGGTGCGCGCCAACCACATCGACGAGGCCAAGGGCGGCAAGCTGAAGCTGATTATCCGCGGTGGTGTCGGCGTTGACAACATTGATGTTGCACACGCTGAAGCCAACGGTATGACCGTCAAGAACACCCCCCTCGCTTCCTCCAACTCTGTTGCTGAGACCGCTATGGCTCATATGTTTTCCTGCGCTCATTACATCTCCATCGCAGGTCACACCATGCGCGAGGGCAAGTGGGAGAAGAAGGCTTACGGCAAGGGCTTTGAAGTCAGCGGTAAGACGCTGGGTATCATCGGCTTTGGCCGTATCGGTCAGGCTCTGTGCAAGCTCGCTAAGGGCATCGGCATGGAGGTCATCGCTTACAACCGTACCCGTTATGAGGGCTTTGAGGAGAAGTTCGGCATCAAGTATGTTGAGCTGGATGAGTTGTTTGCAAAGGCTGATTTCATCTCCCTGCACACCCCCGCTGTTGACGGTGTGCCTATGATTCGCAAGGAGACCATCGAGAAGATGAAGGACGGTGTTGTGATTATCAACACTAGCCGTGGTACCAACATCGACGAGGCTGACCTGCTGGAGGCTCTGAACTCTGGTAAGGTGCGCGGTGCTGGTCTGGATGTCTATGTTGAGGAGCCCACCAAGAATCAGGAGCTCATCAACCATCCCTGTGTTTCCTGCACGCCCCACATCGGTGCCGCTACCAAGGAAGCCCAGAAGCGCATCGGTGCTGAGATTGTTGACATCATCGAGTCTTTCAATAAGTAATTTTCCTCCTACATAACAGAGGTCGGCGGTGTATCTGCACCGTCGACCTTTTTTTAGAGATTCGGTTGCTGAACTGAAACAACATACAAGATATACGGAGAAGTATAGGCAATGATAACTATGATTGACACGATACCGCAACTCGGTAGTTTATTTGAAAATAACACATTTCAATTTGAAAAATGGGAGCAGTATATCAACTCGATTTATGAAGGTAGCGCAGAGATATTCAAGGCGGATATGAACGAGTATCTTACCAGTGGAGAATATACCTACGAAAAGGATTTTCTGCCGATTCTCAATGCTGTGTGGCAGAATCCAAAATTGGACACGCTCCACACCTCTTTTCTCACGGTTACGCATCGTCTGAATGAAAAAATCTTGGAGCATTTCGATGTTGCGTTAGATGTTGCGATGGTTCTCTACCTTGGACTTTGCAACGCCGCTGGATGGGTCACTACGATGAACGGCAAGGATGCTGTCCTTCTGGGTGTGGAGAAAATCATCGAGCTGAACTGGCAGGAACTCGATGCAATGTATGGTCTAATCTACCATGAGTTGGGTCATATTTACCAAAAGCAGTATGGCGTTCTGGAACAGCACAGCGAGGATACCAAACAGAATTTTGTATGGCAGTTGTTTACAGAGGGCATTGCCATGTATTTTGAGCAAGTGCTTGTTGGCAACCCCGACTACTATCACCAAGATTTGAACGGATGGAAAAACTGGTGCGAGGAACATTTCAACGAGATTATCCGAGATTTTTGTGCAGACCTCCCGACCATGACGCACGAAACACAGCGTTACTTCGGTGACTGGGTTCGCTATCAGGGACACGGTGATGTTGGCTATTATCTGGGAGCTAGATTCGTTCACCATCTGCTCGAAACACACGCGCTTTCCCAGTTGATAAATTTGGAAATCAAAGAGGTGTATCATCGCTTTATAGAGTTTGCATCCACCAGAAATATCGTCCTATAAGATGATTTGCTCCACTATCCAACAAAATCATTGGCAGCTTGTGCTTATTACAGACACAGGCTGCCAATACCATTTTCAAGATATTACAGAATAATGCAGATTAAACCGCCACTGCCCTCGTTGACAATTCGTTGCAGGGTTTCTTGGAATTTTAGACGCGCATCCATCGGCATACGGTAGAGCTTCGCCTGCAAATCCTCGTTGACCAACTCGTGAAAACTCCGACCGAAGATGTTCGACTCCCAGATTTTTGTCGGGTCGCCACTGAACTTCTCCATGAGATAGTTCACCATCTCCTCACTCTGCTTCTCGTTGCCGACAATCGGGGATACGGTCGACTCAATGTCCACCTTGAACATATGAATCGAGGGGGCATTGGCTTTGAGTTTGATACCGTAGCGTCCCCCCTGTCGCATAATCTCTGGCTCCTCCAGTTCCAACTCGTCGATGGTGGGCATGACGATGCCGTAGCCCGTTTCATAGACATTCGCCAGTGCGGAGGACACCTTGTTATACTGCGTCTTGACCTCCGCGAGCTCGGTGAGGAGTGCGAGCAGGTCGCCGTCATCCCCCACCGTGAAGCCAGATTGCTCGCTGAGCGTCTGATAGAATAGCTCTCTGGGCAACTGGATTTCCGCCTCGGCAACGCCTTTTCCGAGGTCAATGGATAGCACACGACTGAGGGAGATATTCTCCTCCTCGCCCATCCGTTGCACGGCGCGCTCTACCTCACGGATGTGGTGCATTTGCTCCCCACCCGTGCGAATCATCTGGTAGACGGACTGCCGAATGGGGTGGTCCATCGCAAGCGCGTCCACCCAAGCTGGCAGGAAAATCCCCATCTCTCGCAACGGAAATTCGTAGAGGATACTTTTTAAGATAGCACTGATGGCTTCTTCCCCTAGCTCCAAACAGTTGACAGGGACACACCGCACCCCATGCCGTGCCTCAATGTCTTTCGCCATCGACAGCGTGCGCCCTGCATGGGGGTCCGCCGAGTTGAGCAACACAATGAACGGTTTCCCCAACTCCTGCAATTCACGGATGACACGCTCCTCCGCCTCCACATAGTCCTCGCGTGGAATCTCTGAGATAGAGCCATCCGTGGTAACGACAATGCCCACAGTCGAGTGGTCCTCGATAACCTTTCTTGTCCCGATTTCTGCCGCCTCTGCCATGGGAATTTCGTGTTCCATCCACGGTGTCATCACCATGCGCGGTGCGCCGTCCTCGAATTGCCCCATCGCGCCCTTGACCATATACCCCACACTGTCAATCAGACGGACCGAGAAAGTCGCACCGCCGTCCAAGGTCAGCTCGACTGCCTCCTCTGGGACGAATTTGGGTTCTGCGGTCATAATGGTGCGCCCACTTCCACTCTGGGGGAGTTCATCAATGGCGCGCTCGCGCCGATAGACATTCGCAATGTTGGGAATGACGCAGGTTTCCATAAACCGCTTGATAAAAGTAGATTTTCCTGTGCGAACAGGGCCTAACACCCCTACAAACAACGAACCACCTGTTCTCGTTGCAATATCCTGATAGATATCGGTTTTCGTCATAGCACCCTCCTGTGTATGTAGCGTTTCCCTACCGCTACTGTATGAGAACAAGCACAGGAATATGCCGTGAAAAAAAGACTGCGAAACCAAGCACAGGACTCAGTTTCGCAGTCGAAAAGATTCACTTACAGCAAATGGATAGCCGAATTACTCAGCGTCCTCGGCAGTTTCAGCAACGGGAACCAGCAGAGCGCGGATGGACAGAGAAATCTTCTTCTTCTCCTCGTCAACAGCGGTAATCTTGGCCTGCACGGTCTGACCCTCAGACAGAACCTCGCTGGGCTTCTCGATACGGCGGTCAGCAATCTGGGAAATGTGAATCAGACCATCGACACCGGGAACAACCTCAGCGAATGCGCCGAACTGCATCAGCTTCACGATGCGGACATCAGCGGTATCACCGACCTTGTAGGTCTGCATGAACTTCTCCCAGGGATTGGTGCCACGGTCCTTGACACCCAGAGAAATCTTGCGCTTCTCAGCGTCGAAGGAGATGACATAGACCTCCAGGGTATCACCGATAGCGACAACCTCGGAAGGATGCTTAATGCGGCTCCAGCTCAGGTCGGAGATATGTACCATACCGTCCACACCGCCGATGTCAACGAACACGCCGTAGCTGGTCATGCTCTTGACAGTACCAGTGTAACGCTTGTCCACAGCGATGTTGTTCCAGACCTCGGCAGCGGCGGCGGCACGAGCCTCCTGTGCAACAGCCTTGATGGAACCGACAACACGACGACGAGCGCGGTTGACCTCGGTGATACGCAGGGAAACCTTCTGCTTCAGCAGTTCCTTCATCTCGGCCTCACGGGGCAGACCAGACTGGGAAGCGGGAACGAACACGCGAACGCCCTTGACGGAAACGACGATACCGCCCTTGTTCTCCTCGGTAACGACACCCTCGAGGGTCTCCTTGTTGTTGCAGGACTCCTCGATGTTCTCCCAAACCTTAGCGGCATCCAGACGCTTCTTGGACAGGGTAGCATAACCCTCCACATCGTTGACGCGGATAACGAACAGCTCAATCTCATCGCCAATCTTCACGATATCCTCGGGCTTAGCGGTGGGGTCGTCAGTCAGCTGGTCGAGGGGCACATAGCCAGCCTGCTTGCAGCCCATGTCAACATGGACCTCGGTGGGGGTGATGCGCGTGACCACACCCGTGACCTTATCTCCTGTATTTAAAGTATTGGTATACTGTTCAAATAATTCGGCAAAATTTTCCATGCCTTCGCTCAAAATCTTTTCACTCATCGTCTTTTTGACCTCCTTAATGATGCTCGCCGGTGTGGATGCGCCTGCGGTCAACCCAACCACTTGGCAACCAGACAGTGCTTCCCCATCGAGCTGTGCGGCGGTTTCAATCTGAAACACACGCGGACAGTGGGTGCGACAAATCTCTGTCAGGTGCTTGGTATTGGCACTTTTCGGGTCGCCCACCACAACCATTGCGTCAACCTTTGCGGAAATTTCTGCCGCTTCGGATTGTCGCATATGCGTAGCACTGCATATTGTATCAAATATTTTCAGATTTGTACACTGTTTTTTTAGAATTTCCAAAGATTTTTCCCAAACATTCCGAATTTGGGTGGTTTGGGAAACGACAGTAATCGCCATTTCTCTTACAGCCGCAGTGGTTTCAGCCCATTTTTGCACTTCGTCGGGGCCAGAAAAAACGAGGAGATTTTCGCACCATCCGCCGATGCCACGCACCTCGGGATGGTTCTTTTCGCCAATAATGACGGCTTGTCGTCCCTCCTGCTGTGCCTGTTGGACCAGTTGATGCACACGCGCCACCTTGGGACAGGTGGCATCGACGATGCGTGTCCCACGCTGTTCGAGGACCTCATAGACCCACTTGCCCTCGCCGTGGGCGCGGAGCAACACGCAGTCGCCCTCGTTCGCCTGTTCGGGGGAGTCGATGACGCGCATTCCGCGCGCCGCGAGTTCGCGGACGATGTGGCTGTTATGAATGACCTCCCCCAACATACAGGAGGACGACTCTCGCTCGGAGAGTTCATACGCCATCGTCACAGCGCGGTCGACACCGAAACAGAAACCTGCACTCTTTGCCTGTATTACTTCCATGCATCCACCTCACGCATCGCATAAATTTGACGGAGAATCTCGCTGGCAATTGCACGGTTCTCCTCTGGTGTGGCACGGCGACCTGCAATCGTAGGGGTATAGGGCGCGCCAAAGACAATGGTGTAGCGGTGAAAGAGCTTCTTCTTTCCACCACAGTAGATGGGGACGATGGGGACACCTGTGCGCGTCGCCATCATAGAAACGCCCCCCTTTGCCTCCACATCACCCTCGTTCTCCACGCGCGTACCCTCGGGGAATACCAGTAGACGCTGGTCGTTACTGAGGGCTTTGAGGGCGGTCTTTATCGCAACAAGGTCATTGCCTCCGCGGTTGACAGGAAAGCCTCCCAGCTTGTACAACAGCCACCGCAGGATACCGTTGCGGAATAGCTCCTCCTTTGCCATGAAAGCAAGCGAAGAATCATTGGGCATGGCGAGGGCAATCAAAATCGCGTCCCACGCACTCGCATGGTTGGCACACAACAGCGCACCGCCACTGGGGATGTTCTCTACCCCAACGGCACGAAAGGGCATGAGCAGTTTGACACAGGGGCGCACGATGCAATACAACCAGTGGAAGAAACGGTTCATAACCCCACGCGCTCCTTGATGATGTTCAAAATGGTTTCACAGCTCTGGGCGAAGTCGAGGTCGGTGGTATCCACAATGATACTGTCCTCGGCAGGACGCAACGGTGCCGTGGCGCGGTGGGAGTCCTGATAGTCGCGCTGTTTCATCTCCTCCAACAGCTTGGTATACTCCGTAGGCGTACCGCGCTCCACTAACTCCTTATAACGGCGGTTGGCGCGCTCCTCGACCTCGGCGGTCAGGAAGATTTTGACCTGTGCATCGGGCAGAACGACTGTACCGATATCGCGTCCGTCCATGACCACGCTGTTCGTCCGCGCACAGGCGCGTTGCATCTCCATGAGGAAGTCGCGCACCTGCGGAATGGCGGACACATGGGAGGCGTACATGGACATCTCAGGCAGACGAATTTGGGTCGTCACATCCTCGCCATTTAAGTACATCCGCTGTAAGCCGTCCTCGCCGTACTTCATTTCAATGTGGGTTTCGGGCAACAGAGCCGTCACCGCCACCGCATCGGTCGGCTGTTGACCGCGCAGGTAGACATGGTAGCCAACGGTGCGATAAATCGCGCCTGTGTCCACATACAGAATCCCCAACTCACGCGCAATCACACGCGCCACGGTACTCTTGCCTGCACCACCGGGGCCGTCTATCGCAACGGCAAAAATTTTCTCACACATAACCGCGTTCTCCTTTTTTCTTTCCTATCAATAGCCTGCCATCGCCGCAGAGATACCTGCCAGATGGCCTGTCGACCAAGCAATTTGCAAATTGAATCCGCCTGTATAGGCATCGACATCCAGCACCTCACCTGCGAAGTACAAGCCCGACACCAGTTTAGACTCCATCGTAGAGGGGTTGACCTCTTTGACGCAGACACCGCCCGAAGTGATGATAGCCTCTTTGACAGGGCGGGGCTGTGTAATCTCCACAGGAAGGGACTTTAACAGCGTGAGGATGGTTCTCCGCTGTTCACGCGTGATGTCGTGCATCTTGGTGTGGGGGGCGATACCTGTCAACTCTACAAACGGCTCGATGAGCTTACGCGGTAGGAGTTCCCCCAGCGCATTGACGAAATCGCTGTTGGCGTGTTTGGCAAAGTCGGAGAGCAACCGCTTGTCGAGCATCTGCTCATCCAAGGCAGGCTTTAAGTCAATCTCCAGACGGTACACCGCCTCCCCGAACTTTCGCATATGCGAGGATGCGGAGAGGATGAGGGGACCGCTGACCCCGAAGTGGGTGAACAACATCTCCCCGAAATCGTCGTAAATCTTTTTGTTGTTCTCAAAGACACGCAGACCGACATTGCGGAGGCTCAAGCCCTGTAGCTTCTGGCAGAGGTCGCCCTTGGCACACAGGGGAACGAGGGACCCACTCGGCTCGATAATCTTGTGTCCCACGCTCTCCGCCAGTGTGTAGCCGTCGCCTGTGGAACCTGTCAGCGGATAGCTGACACCGCCTGTCGCAATGATAACGCGCTGTGCTTCATAGGCACTGCGCTCGCCCTGTACACCGCCGAGGACACCGTCCTCCATGAGCAGGGTACGCGCGCGGTCGCGTACGACACGGATACCGAGCTGTTTCATGTACTTCTCCAGCGCACCGCTGATATCGAATGCCCTGTCGGACACAGGAAAGACGCGGTTGCCACGCTCGGTTTTCAGAGGGACCCCCTGCGTTTCAAAAAATGCTATCACATCCGCGGTATCGTAGCCAGAAAACGCACTGTAAAGGAATCGCCCATTACAGGGTACATTTTGTAACAACACCTCGGTGGTGCAGTTGTTCGTGACATTACAGCGACCTTTGCCCGTGATGTTCAATTTCTTCCCCAGACGCTCGTTGGGTTCCAAGAGAACCACCTGCGCCCCATACTCCGCCGCCGCAATGGCGGCCATCATCCCAGCAGGGCCACCGCCAATGATAACAATATCAGATTTCATCGCCTTGTCCAAAGACACCGTACTCCTCCCATATACTCTCCAGACGATTAAATGTCTGGGCAATATCTGCATTTTTTCGATGGCCTGCCGCCACAATAATCGCATTGAGCAAACTGAACGGCGCAACCAGAGAATCTACAAAAGAAATCATATCGCTCCGTGCCAAGAGAACCGCCGAAGCCAACGGATAGAGGGGCGATACATCGCTGTCGGTGATAGCCACCACATCCGCGCCCCTGTCGTAAGCGAACTGCACGCCCTTGACGGTGGACTGGGAGTAGCGTGGGAAGCTGATGCCGACCAGCACATCCCCCGGCCCGATGCGTAACATACTCTCCAGAATTTCTCCTGCACTGTTGCTGGTCACCAGGGTGACATTCTCAAAGATGAGATGCAGGTAAAAGTTGAGATAGCCTGCCAAAAAGGAACTGGAGCGCACCCCCAGAATATAGATGTGGCGCGCCGCCACCAATTTATCGACCACTCTTTCAAAGGCGGTGCGGTCAATCTCCTCAATGGCGACACGGATTTTGTCCATATCCGTCTGTAGGACAGAAGTGACCACATCTTCCCCGAAAAAGGCATCGGAGGCTTCAATGCGCTGAATGGAGGTCAGGCGCGAATGTACGATTTCCTGTAATGCCTTCTGCATGGCAGGGTAGCCGCCATAGCCCAGCGCAAACGCAAAGCGCACCACAGTGGATTCGCTCATGTTCACGGCCTTTCCCAGTTTGCCTGCCGTGATAAAGGCGGCCTTGTCGTAGTTCGAGAGGATATAGTTCGCAATGCGCGTCTGTCCCTTGGAAAAGCCCTCCATCTTGTCCCGAATCTTATGTAAAACATCCTTGCTCATCGTACTGCGCCCCCATCTGGTTCTGAGATTCCTAACCAAACATGATAGCAAAGGATGGGGCAATGTACAAGAGAAAATGCAGGAAAACTTGTTATTTTTTGTTGGTTCTTGTGCGTGTTTGGTCTGCCCCTTGGTTCTGCAACAGGGCGACTTCCTCGGCGGTCAGCTCACGCCACTTGCCCAAGGCAAGCTCTCCCAAGAGAACACCGCCCTCGCGTACCCGCTGTAAACGCAGGACTTTCAACCCGACCAGGGCGCACATACGGCGGATTTGGCGGTTTAAGCCCTGATGGATGGTGACGGAGAGTGTCCACTCCCCTGCGGTTTTCCGC
The DNA here is from genome assembly GCA_045658885.1 of Candidatus Pelethomonas sp. Lineage (GTDB taxonomy): Bacteria > Bacillota > Clostridia > Oscillospirales > Oscillospiraceae > Pelethomonas. The sequence goes on from JAZOVU010000063.1 coordinate 42,501, forward strand.
AGGACGCGCACCTTGGCAGGGGCAATGGGCGTGCCGTCCTCCAACTGCGTCAGTGTCGCCATGCGCGCCGCACAGCCGTTCAAGTTGCCCGACACGGTGACATGGTACTCCTTCTCCTTTTGGTGGCGTGGATGCGCCAGATGCTGTGCAAAATCGCCGTCGTTGGTGAGCAGGAGCAGTCCATCGGAATCCATGTCCAACCGTCCCACGGGATAGACGCGTGCGCCACAGTCCGCCACCAGTTCCGCCACCGTGCGCCGTCCGCGCTCGTCCGAGAGGGTGGTGACATAGCCACGCGGTTTATTGAGCATGAGATATCGCTTGGTCGGGGTGGTACGGAGCGGTTTGCCGTCGATACAGATGGTGTCGTGTGCGACATCCGCACGCTCCCCCAACTGCGCCACCACGCCGTTGACCGTCACACGGCCATCGACGATATATGCCTCCGCCTGTCTGCGCGAGCATACCCCAGCGGTTGCAATGATTTTTTGAATCCGCTCCATCCTGTTCCCCTCCCAGTATTGATTGCATTTCCTTATCGAAATAGGTTTTTCAAAAATCCGTGTTTCTCCTCGGTGCGCGGTGGTAAGACTGTTTCGACCGCCACCAGATTGACCGAGGCGACCTCTTTGCCGTCCAGATAGGCAAACGCCGTCCCCAAGACTTGACGCGCCGTAATGGGGGCTGTCACCACGGTCGGCACGGTGATTTTCATGGTCAACTGCTCCCCCTCTGCGACAGGGTAGGACAAGTCGCGCTCCGCCACTAAGAGGACATTGCTCTGACTGCCACCCACCACCAGTGTCTGTGCCAAGGGTTGCTCGGCGGTGACTAAAGTTTCCCTGTGGTAGTTGGCGAAGCCGTAGTCAAAGAGCGTCATGTGGTCGTTCCAGTCGTCACCGTCTTTGAGCGTGACACAGATTAAGGTCATCCCCTCGCGCTCCGCCGCAGAAACGAGCGTACGCCCTGCCGCCTTGGTAAAGCCTGTCTTGCCCCCGATACACCCCTCATAAATTTGTAAGAGTTTATTGTGATTTTTCAGATAGCGTTCCCCGATGGTGATATATTCCGTGGATACCATCCGCCGAAAGACTTCATTTTCAAGAGCATACGCCATCAGCGTTGCCATGTCACGCGCCGAGGAATAGTGCCCCTCTGCGTCCAGTCCATTCGGATTGGCAAAGCTGGAGTGCGTCATGCCGAGGGAGTGCGCCGTCTGGTTCATCAGTGCCACGAAGTCCTCCTCCGTACCGCTGACGCAGTGCGCCACGGCAAGCGCGGCATCGTTGCCACTGACCAGAAGCAGACCATAGAGCAACTCCTCCAGCGTCAGCTTGTCCCCGACACGCAGATACATGGAGGAACCCTCCGCCATATCCTGCGCCGTGACGGTGTAAACCGCATCCAAGTCGCCGTGTTCGATGGCGACCAGTGCCGTCATAATCTTAGTAATACTGGCGATTAACCGCTCCTCGTCTGCGTTGCTCTCATAGAGGATGCGACCACTCGCCTGTTCGAGCAAGACCGCCGACTGGGCGGAAGTGCTGACCGCGAAGGACTGACAGGTCAGTTCACTTGCCAGTAGTATCGCCAACAGATAGCTTATCGTTCTACGAAACATACCAATCCCCTCTCACGATGCGATGGAATCAGTATGCCCCTGTTTGCATGGATAGTTGCCTTGCAAAATATGACAGTATTTCCCCGAAAACAACCAATCCAATCGTCTTCGGGGAAATAGAGCAAATTACAAAATGTCAGGGTCGATTGGCTGGGTGTCCGCCTTCTTTTTTTCAAAGAAGTCCCCGACCTTGTTGACCACATCGGGCACCATCTCCACGATACGGTCCACCGTGGATGAGGCAGGCAGTGCCACAGGCATGACACGCACATAGCCGTCTTTCACAATCAGAAACGCCACAGGCTCAATCTTGACACCTGTGCCAAGTGCGCCGCCGAGGTTTTCTTCTGCCGTTGCATTTTTGTTGCCGAAGGTCGCACCTCCGCCGCCGAATCCCATACTGACCTTGGAAACGGGGATGAGCGTCACACCGTCTGGCGTGGTAATCGGTTCTCCGACAATGGTGTTGGTATCCACCATCGCCCGTACCTTTTCCATGCCCTCCTGTAGTAAGCCACTGAGAGGATTTTTCTTGTCCATTGTAGTATGCCCCTTTCTTGTTTGGCAGTATTATTTTGTCGCTTGCGCCGTTGCCGTTTCTTGTGGTGCAGGTGGTATCTTGTCTGCGCGTTTTCGGTATCCGATGAACCATTTGATACACCCACCCACCATGCGGAGGGCGACAGCGAGTGCGTCAAACGGTCGAATCTGTATCCCGATATCCACAATACAGTCCATCTTCTCCTGCGTGAAATCGGGAAAGAGTTGAATGTCCTGTTCCTCGATACGCACCGCACGGTGCAACAGCGGTAAAAACGCGTCCAGTCCACCATACAGTTTGCCGTATAGCACTGCGGTATCGGCTGGGTCACTCGTGGCAATCAGCAGATGGACTTTTAGCGGTGTGATACGGATTCTGCGCCCGATGCGCCGTACCGCACGCAACAGGACTTTCGGCAGAACATCGAGGGAATAGGTAATCTGTTGCCAATTGGGTTTCTGGAACTTTTTCTTCTCTGGTTCGGGTTTTGCTGGCTTGGGTTTGCGTTTCGATGGTTTTTTTGGTTTTTCTTTCTTCGGTGGTTTCTCGTTCTTCTCTCTGGGAAAGAGTGGGATGGTCAGTGAGGCGTAGCGGAGCCACGCGCGGAAGTTCCCTGCCTCGTAGCTGACGCGGAGAGAAACAGGAAGCCAGAGCAATACCAGCAGAAACAGGCAGAGGAGCGCGAGCAATCCGAGCAAAATAGTTCCCAACATATTGCGTCACCTCCGTCTGTCGTGTGTGGTATTTTTCCGTGTTATCCCTGTGGGGCTGTCCCTGCGACCTCGTCCAACTGCTCCTGTACCGGGGTATCCACGGCATTGGGTTCTTCCTCGTGGAACATGGCAGGCAGTTCCTCCAACGAAGTCAAGTGGAACGACCGCAGAAAGTGGTCGGTCGTGCGGTACAGTATAGGTCTGCCAGGGACTTGCAGACGGCCACACTCCTCGATGAAACCGCGCTCCAAGAGGAGCGTCATGGTATAGGCACTGTCGACACCGCGAATCTGGTCGACCTGTGCGCGTGTGGTCGGCTGGTGGTAGGCGATGATTGCCAGCACCTCCAAAGCAGGTTGGGAGAGTTTGGCTGGCTTGCGGACTTCAAAGGCTCTCCGAATGAGGTCGGCATACGCTGGGGCAGAACACAACTGCCACTTATCCTCTATCTGTACCAGACGAATCCCGCGCTGTTCGTAGGTGTAGTCGTCGCGCAGACGGTGCAGAAGTTCCTCGACCGAGAGTCTGTCCAAATCGAGGGCGAAACAGATGCGGTCGATATGTACCGCTTCGCCAGAGGCAAAGAGAATTGCCTCCACTGCGGATTGGAGTTCTTTCATTTCAAATTTCATGGTGTCACCTCACTGGGTACAGTATCTTCCTCGTCCTGCACAGGGGACACGGTACAGTCCCCCCCACGCTCCGAGAGATGAATCAAGCGGTTGCGACAGAGCTCCAAGACTGCGAGGAAAGTCGCCACGACTTCACTGCGACTGTGGCTGTCGGCAAAGAGCGTCCGAAAGTTCGTCGCACCGAGGGATTTCAAATGCTCCAGAATCGCCCCTGCCTTCATTGAAACAGGGTACGGCTCGTGGGTGACAATCCTGGAGAAGCTCTCCAGCGAGGGCGGTGCATTGCGCACCGTACGGCTGGCAATCTCACGCAGGGCAGACAGCAAATCCGCCGCCGTGTGGTCGTAGAGATATCGTTTCTCCGTGCCAGTCAACTCTGGGGGTTTCACCATAATGTTCCGCCCGAACTCCCCCATCGGCTCCAACTGCGCTACCACCGCTTTGATACGCGCATACAGCTCCGTGTTGCGCCGTTCTTCGAGCGATTGGATGAGCAAATCCATCTCATTTTGTGCCTCTTTATCCTCGACCGAGAGCAACATTCTCGTCTTAATAAACATCAAATGCGTCGCCATGGCGATAAAGTCGCTGGCAATCTCCAAATCCATCTGCTGTCGCCGTTCGAGGTAGGCGAGATACTGGTCTAAGAGGAGTGCGATGGGGATATCTTGAATTTCAATTTTGTTCTTGCTTAGGAGGTGCAGAATCAAATCGAGGGGACCTTCAAAGTCCTCCATGCCGTTGCGACTTTGCACGACCTGTTCCAACTTATATACAGGACTGTCCATCTGCTTCCCTCATCCTCCGAAAAATAGTCCGCACATCCCATAGTAGACGGCAGAAATGGCATCCGTGAGATACTGACCGCCGAGGTCCAACCAGATGATGAGCAGTAACAGGGGCATACCGTAGCGTTCCCAACGCATCAACAGGTAGTAGGCGCGCTCTGGCAGAACAGAGAACAGTATCTTGGAGCCGTCCAACGGTGGGATAGGCACGAGATTAAACAGTCCAAGACCGATACTGAGAACCGCAGTACTGAGCAGAAAGGAAAACAGTCCCAGCGCGAACGGCGTTGTCAGTCCGACCAGCTGCGATGCACCGAAAATCAATGCCAATGCCAATAGGAAATTGGAAACTGGTCCTGCCAACGCGGTGACAGCCATGCCCAAGCGTTTGTGTTTGAAGTGGCGCATATCGACAGGGACAGGCTTTGCCCATCCGAAGCCACACAGCAACAGCGATACCAAGCCCAACCAGTCGATATGGTGGAGGGGGTTGAAACTCAACCGCTTCATGCGCTTCGCGGTGGGGTCGCCCAAGGCGTATGCCGCCAAGCCGTGCGCGGTTTCATGTACGGTCAGACAGAGTACCACACTACACAGGCGCAGTACCGTGTCCAAGAGCGCACTCCAGTTAAATTGTTCCCAGAAAACTTGCAGGTATTCCAACATACGAACTCCGTGTCAAAAAAGAATTGCTAGGACAGTATACCAGATTTTCCAGCAAAATACAAGTCGTGATGTGGAAACTCTCCAAGAAGTTCAACCGCGCAAGGCAACGCACAACTTTCCACCACAGTTGACAAATCTAACAAAGTGCATTCGTAGCATCCAATCACAATCCTTGTTTGACATCCCAAGCTGTTGACAAACTATCGCTACAGCGATATACTAAAACCAAGCGAAAACTATCGTTACAGCGATATGCAAAAAGGAGGCGTTGCTATGTCAAAGGAAATCACAGTGTATCATGGTTCGCCTAAAATCATTGAGAAACCTGTTTTTGGAGCAGGTAACCCACAGAATGATTATGGACTTGGTTTTTATTGTACGGAGAGTGTCGAACTCGCGAAAGAGTGGGCTTGCTCTGTTGAAACGGATGGATTTGCCAATCAGTACACATTGCATCTGACACCTCTCTCGGTGCTCTCTCTGACCGGTGGCGATTACCATATTCTGAATTGGCTGTTTGTCTTACTGGAAAACCTTGACACTCCCCACGGCTAAAGCCGGGGGATTCTCGGTTCGTTGACCGTAGCCTGCACTTGCGAGGTCTTACATGGTCTCCCCGAGCGTATGGGTTCGGGTGTGTCCCACCCTACCATATTATTCTAGCTACGCTAACAGGCGCAGTCCTTCGTTGAGAATGTTCTTTGCGGCGTTGTAATCTCTGTCGTGGACAGTACTACAATTCGGGCAAGTCCACTCTCGCACCGAGAGGTCTTTCGTCCCAGACCACTGTGTACCACAAGCAGAGCAGAGTTGACTGGACGGATAGAAGCGGTCAATGACCACAACTTTTCTTTCGTACCATATTGCTTTATATTCCAATTGTCTACGGAACTCTCCCCAGCTTGCGTCTGAGATAGACTTGGCCAGACGGTGGTTTTTGACCATGTTCTTCGGGACCAGATCCTCAATGCAGATGACATCATTCTGCCGCACCAGATTTGTGGACAGCTTGTGGAGCATATCGTTGCGCTGGTTGGCTATATGCTCATGGAGCTGGGCAACTTGAAGCCGTGCCTTTTCCCGACGCTTGCTCCCCTTTGTTTTTCGGGAGAGTTGACGTTGGAGTCTGGCCAGTTTCTTCTCAGTCCGGGAGAGGTATTTGTGGTTTGCGAATACTGTCCCGTCCGATGTGACAGCAAAGGATTTGATTCCCATGTCCAGACCTGTGACTGCTCCTGTAGTGGGCAACTGTTCTATCTCTACATCCGTACAGCACACAGATACAAAGTACTTCCCACTCGGATTTCTGGAAATGGTGGCAGACAGGATACGACCCTTGACTGCTTTCGAGATACGGCACTTCACCTTGCCCAACTTCGGGAGCTGTACTG
>JAZOVU010000064.1:0-72026 GCA_045658885.1 Candidatus Pelethomonas sp.
GGCACTGCGTTTTGAGTAGGGCCTGGTTTACTGTACCCTAAACACAGATAATTTGAAAAGTTTTCCACATTTTTTGTCCCGTGCCGCAGCTTAAGTCCAAAAAAAGCTGTCGCAGAACTTTTCTTTTCTGCGACAGCTCCTAACTACGCCATATGGTATTTTATTTATGTTTATTCCGCCGCATCTTTTGCGACTTCTTCTATCTTAGCGCGTTGTTTCTGAACTTGGTCGGCGGAAACGGCACGAAAGCGCGTACGGGACTCGCTCAACTCGTCCTGTGCCGCCTGTAGCGCATCAATAGCACGGCGCAAGGCATCATCGGCGTACTCATTGGTGACATTGGTGATACTTTTGGCGCGCTCCTCGGCACGATGAATCATCTCGTTTGCTCTGTCGCGTGCTACGCGGAGAATTTCGCTATCTCGTACGATAGTCTTGGCATCCAATTCTGCCTGACGGCGAATACTCTCGGCCTCTTTTTTCACCTTAGCAATAAATTCATCGCGGGTACGAATGAGTTCCTGCGCTTTTTTCAGCTCCGAGGGGAGCTGACCTTTAATCTCATCTAAGATTTCCAGAGCTTCTTCGCGGACAATAATGCACTTATCGGGTGCCATAATTACATTTTTGGCATCGTCAATCATTTGGTATAGCTGTTGAATTAAGTAGTGGATATCACTCGCCATGTTTTTGCTCCTTCCCATTTGTGAACTTTTCGAGAACTGCCAGTACACCGTCGGGCAGATAGTGGTCTAATTTTTGGTGATAACGAATCATATCCCGTACCATGGTGGAGCTAATATGCAGGTGGCTTGGGCGTGCGGGTAACAGGAGGGTGTCAAGCTGTGGCATAAGGTCGCGGTTGATTTGTGCCAACTGGTACTCCCAGTCGAGGTCCATGCCGTTGCGGACCCCCTTGACGAGCGCGCAGGCGTGGTTTTCTCTGGCAAAGTCGGCAAGCAATCCCTCGGATAGCGAGGCGCGGACATTTGGGAGGTGCTGCACAGCCACACGCGCCATTTCCAGACGCTCCTCTGAAGTGAACATGGTGCGCTTTTCACCATTGATGGCGACACAGACAATCACTTCGTCAAAAATCTGTGCGGCGCGTGCAATCATGTCGAGATGTCCAATGGTGATGGGGTCGAAGCTCCCAGGACATACAGCAATTCTCATTCCGCTACGCCCTCCTCGCGGTGGTAAGTTGTGACCTTGATTCTGCCGTAGCGGTAGGTACGATGGAGAGAATAGGGGGGAGCCATATCGGGCATCTCTTGCTCCATCGGAGATTCACAGACAATGATACCATGATTCGAGAGAATATCAAATCGAGCAATGGTGTCGAGTGCCTTGTCCCAGAGTTTTGCGGCATAGGGGGGGTCGATGAAAATAATATCAAACTTCTCCTTGGTGGAAGTGAGGTATGCCATGGCATCGCCACAGATGACATTGCTACGGTCACTCAGTTCGGTGAGTTTGAGGTTATCGCGTGTGAGGGACGCGGCATCGCGTCGCTGTTCCACAAATACGGCTTTTGCGGCACCACGGCTGAGGGCTTCAATACCCATCTGGCCCGTTCCTGCGAACAAATCCAGTACGCGTCGTCCCTCTAAGTCGAATTGGATGATATTGAAAATACCCTCTTTGACGCGGTCTGCGGTGGGACGGGTTTCCAGTCCCTCTAACGATTTCAGACGGCGACCACGGGCAGAACCTGTAATAACTCTCATGTATTCGTTCCCTTCTTTCGCGGCGTATGGGGTTCCCTACGCAATATGCGCCATATTGCATTTATCATATGCCATGCTACCGTTTTTTTCAATACCGAAAATGTGAATTTTCTTCGTTTTGGGGAGAATACCTATTTTGTGCTTGTTATTCGAGGGGAAATAGTATATAATAAATTGATACTATGTGCATTTATATAGTGTAATCCCGTTGAAAGGATGTAAATTTTTATGATAAAACTGCAAACCCAGAAGGGCGAAATCAGCATCAATGAAGCTGTGTTTACCAATATCACTGGCAATGTTGCCACCAACTGTTTTGGTGTAAAAGGCATGGCCATGCGCTCCATGACCGACGGTCTGGTGCATCTGCTCCGCAAAGAGGCGATGGGGAAGGGCGTTCGTGTTACCTACAACGAGGACGGCTCGATTGCCATTCAGCTCCACATCATTGTGGAAAATGGTATCAATATTGCCGCAGTATGCCGTTCCATTATGAGCGAAGTCAAATATAAAGTCAATCAATACACTGGTATTCCCGTAGAGCGTGTGGACATCTGTGTGGACTCTGTTGTGTCCAATTCCAAGGGGGTATAACGCATATGATTCCTACCATTGACGGTATCCAGTTTAAGCAGATGGTGTTGCACGGCTCTGCCGCCATCGCCGTACAGAAGCAGAAGATTAACGACCTCAATGTATTCCCTGTCCCTGACGGCGACACAGGTACGAATATGAGCCTGACCATTGCCGCCGCTACGACAGAGTTGAAGCGCAGTGAGCCTGTGTCCATTGACCAAGCCGCCTCCGTTACAGCAAGTGCGCTGTTGCGCGGTGCGCGTGGTAACAGTGGTGTCATTCTCTCTCTGTTGTTCCGTGGCATCGGAAAAGCACTCAAGGGTCATAATACAGCAGATGGCGCACTCTTTGCCGCCGCTTTGCAGGAGGGTGTCGGTGCTGCCTACGGCGCGGTGATGAAGCCCGCCGAGGGTACCGTTCTGACAGTGTCCCGTTTGGCAGCTAAGCGCGCAGTGGAGGCTGCCACCGAGCAGAACGATGTCGAGTTTGTTTTGGTGGAGGCCATTCGCGAGGGCTATGAGGCACTGGCACAGACCACGGATATGAACCCTGTTTTGAAAAAGGCAGGGGTTGTGGACGCTGGTGGACAGGGCTATCTGGTCATTCTCGAAGGTATGCTGTCTGCACTGCGCGGAGAGCCGATGCCTGAGGTGCATGAGGAAACGACGCAGGAGAAAGCGGACTTTGCCTCTCTGACGGATGAGGATATCACATTCACCTTTGATACCGTATTTATTGTGCGTAAGCACGAGCAGAATGTGGACCTCGCACCGTTCCGCGCCTATCTGAATTCCATCGGTGACAGTCTGGTGATTGGCGAGGACGATGAGGCATTCAAGGTTCATGTCCACACCGATATCCCTGGCAATGCGCTCAACGAGGCACAGAAGTACGGCACACTGGAACTCGCCAAGATTGAAAATATGCGTACCCAGTTTGAGGATATGGCGGCTGGTCGTCAGGCACAGAGTACGGACGATTTGGATGCCATCGAGGCAGAGTTGGAGGCACAGAAAGATGCTACACCTGCGGTCGTCGCACCTGAGAAGCGGTATGGCTTCCTGTCTGTGTGTGCTGGTGACGGTATTGCAGAGGTGTTCCGTGATTTGGGTGTGGATGGCATCATCTCTGGCGGTCAGACGATGAACCCCTCCACGGAGAGTATTCTCAATGAGATTAACAAAGTACCTGCAGAAGTGGTCTTTGTTTTGCCCAACAATAAGAATATCGTCATGGCCGCACAGCAGTGCATCGGCTTGACGGAGAAAGAAGTGGTGGTTGTCCCCACCCATACCATTCCGCAGGGTATCACCGCGATGATGGCAGTGGATACGACGCTGGATAGCGATGTTCTGTTGGATACCATGACAGAGGCGTTTGCCCATGTCACAACCGCACAAATCACCTATGCCGCACGCAACAGTGATTTTGATGGGTTCAATATCAACGAGGGCGATTACCTCGGATTGCTCGGCGGTAAGCTGTTCAATACGGACAAGGATATTACAGCACTGCTGAACCGACTGGCACAGGAAGCGGCCAGCCGTGAGGCGGAGTTTGTCACGCTGTTCTACGGCGAGGATGTCACAGAGGAACAGGCGACCGTGGTGGAGGAAATTTTTGCGGAGCGTTGCCCGAATGCAGAAGTTTCCCTCATCCCCGGCGGTCAGCCCGTTTACTATTATATCATCAGCATCGAATAATCAGAAAAAGCCCCCATTCTTCCGTGATGGTAGGAGAATGGGGGTATTTTTCGTCTATTTGATATCGGATTACTTACCAGCGATGGACAGGTTTTCTACCAAAACATAGGGAGAACCGAAAGTGGTCACACCGAAGGGATTGGGCAGAACAACCTTGTCGGACAGCGCGGTGATGTTCTTCAGCATATCGTAGAAGTTGCCTGCCACGGTAAAGGACTTGATATACTCAGCCTTCTTGCCGTCCTTAATCACAAAGCCAGCACTCTGGAGAGAGAAGTCGCCAGAGATGGGGCTAGCACCTGCGTGCAGACCACTCAAATCGGTAATCAGAATACCGTTGTTCGCCTTTTCCAGAATCTGCTCCTCGGTCAGCTCGCCAGCTTCGAGGTACATGGTGAACGGACGAACATTGACCGCACCAGCATAGCCAGCCTTACCAGCATTACCCGTGGTTTCCTTGCCAGCAACAGCGGCGGTTTTCATGTTGTACAGCAGGGTATTCAGCGTACCATTTGCAATCACATTCTTCTTGTGGGTGGGGCAGCCCTCGCTGTCAAAGTTCATCTGGGCGGGGCTTTCGGGGTGGAAGGGGTCATCAACCAAGGTGACGCAGGGGGCAGCAACGACTTCGCCCTCCATGTTGCCCAGACGGGACAGACCCTTCTGTGCATTCTCAGAGGAGAACACGGAGGAGAATACACCCAGCAGACTGCTCATGGCATCGGGGTCAAAGACAACGGGATAGACACCAGTGACAGGGGGCTCGCCACCCAGCTTGCGCTTGGCATCCGCGGTTGCCTTCTGTACCATCTTGTCTGCATCAATCTTGCTCAGTTCACCCAATTTGATTTCATAGGAGTTTGCCATCTCCTGACCGTTGGACACCATAGAGCTGACCACCAGACCAGCAATATTGTTTTCCCAGTGGAGGTCCAGACCCTTGGAGTTGTAGATAGCGATTTCACTGTGTTCACTAATGCTCTCTGTTTCACAACCGTCGATAACGGTACTGTCGGACGCATAGAGCTTCTCCTGTGTTTCCAGTGCCTTGGCAATCAACGCATCAACAGTAGGCAGGTCATAGCGGTTGACATGCAGAGGCTCGTACGCTTTGCCACCCTCGCACAGAAATACCTGTTCCTCGGCTTCCAGAAGTGCGGCATTGTCGGCTGCCTTGACAACGATGGTTTTTGCCTCGTCCTCATTTAATGCCTGTGTGGAGGCATAACCCATCCTGCCATTTACGATACAGCGGAAGCACACACCACCGCCCTGTGCGGAGGAGGAGAACCTGTGGACTTCGTGCTGGAATACGCCGACATTGGTATCAGATCCACTCTGATAGTACAACTCATATTCGGTGATGCCCAAAGCCTCGGCCTGTGCAATCACGGCTTTCTTAAAAGACTGATAATCCATAGTTGTTTCCCTCCTTAACGACCGCCGACCGTGATGCTGGATACGCGAATCAGAGGCTGACCCACATTGGTGGGCACACTGCCGCTGGAAGAACCGCACATACCCTGTCCCATATCCATATCGTTACCAACCATGTCGATGTTCATCAACACTTCACTACCCTTACCGACAAGGCTTGCGCCACGGACAGGCTCGCAGATTTCGCCGTTGCGGACGATGTAACCCTCGTTGACGGAGAAGTTGAACTCGCCAGTGACGGGGTTGACACTACCGCCACCCATCTCCTTGGCAAACAGGCCGTATTCGATGGACTTGATAATGTCCTCGTTCTTGTCGTCACCGTTGGCGATGTAGGTGTTCGTCATACGGGAAGTGGGGGTGTAATCATAGCTCTGGCGACGGGCATTACCCGTGGAGGTCATACCCATACGGCGTGCATTGAACTTGTCAATCATATAGCTCTTGAGGATACCGTTCTCAATGAGGACATTCTTCTGGGCAGGGGTACCCTCGTCGTCGAAGTTGATGGAACCCCATGCGTTGGGAATGGTACCATCGTCGATGGCAGTGACCTTGCTGTGTGCAATCTGCTGACCGAGCTTGCCCGTGAACTGGGACTGGCCGTATGCCACAGAGGAGGCCTCCAGAGAGTGACCACAGGCCTCGTGGAAGATAACACCGCCGAAGCCGTTGCCGATGGCAACAGGCATGACACCAGCGGGGCAGTAGCCTGCGCCAGCCATGGTGACAGCCTGACGCGCGGCGTGAATACCGACATTCTTAGTGTCAATGATATCGAACATCTCCATGCCCATACGGCGGCCGGGAGAGCAGGTACCAGTCTGACTCTCACCGTTGATTTCAGCGACTGCGCTGACAGCAATACGGGTGCGAATCTGGCGGTCCTGTGCGTAGGTACCTTCAGTGTTGGCGACCAGAATCTTGTGGTCGTAATCCAACAGATTGCCAGTGACCTGCTTGATGGCCTCGTTGTACTCCTTGGCGGCAAAATAGCCGTCCTTCAGGACGCGGATTTTCTCCGCAGTGGCGACAGAGGCGGGAACGACCTTGATGGGGTGAATGTCGCCGTACAGACGCTCACGCAGAACAATATCAATTTCTGCCTTGCCCTGTCCCAGCGCATCGGCGGCCTGCTGTGCACAGCGGATCAGACCTGCCTCGCTGCTGTCAACGGTGGTTGCCATGACAGAGCGCAGTCCCTTGTAGACGCGCACGGCGGCACCAGCAATCACACCAGAGTGGATGGAATGTACCTTGCTGTCCAGCATACTGATAACGCTTTCATCGGTATGTTCGGCAAACAGCTCGGCGTAGTCTGCGCCGGTAGATACTGCGGCGTGCAGTACCCGCTGGCAAACATCTCTTGCAATCATGCGTACTTCTCCTTTGAAATAAAAAGTATTACAAATTCGGTGAGGGAGCGAGTTTCTCATATCTGAAAAATACAATCGCTACAAAAAAAGAGTGCTACAATACCTCTTGCAACACTCCCACAAACACTCAACATATCCAATATATCACAATTTCTATATTTTTGTCTATTCTCAAATCCGCTAACATTTCTCTCATATTCTTATGAAACATTCCATCTTGCAAAATGGATTGATTTGGGGTACTATAAAGACACAAAGAAGAAGCCACAAAACAAGGAGTGAGTCCAATGTGCTAGTTGTACTACGAAGCTCCAAACTAATAGAAAGTAGAGGTTACGAAAATGCTGGAACCCATGAATCATCAGAAGTGACCCTTAACCGTCAGAGTGATTAGCTGATTGGTTGAGGGTCATTTCTCTTTTGGCTTGCGTCCCACAGGGGGCGTTTTTTTGTTTCCGCTACTATCATACGATAGAACAGTATTATTGCAGGAGGATAGATATGCAGTACATTGATATGCACTGTGACACGCTGATGATGGCGTGGCGCAAGGGGTGGGCGGATATTTACCATCGTCCAGAACTGATGGTGGACATTCAGCGTCTGGTGCAGGGCGGTTGCCGTGCCCAGTTTTTTGCAATATTTCTGCCGTCACCAACCATGAAAGAACGCATGGGATTGGCACACCTGGACGACGATGTGTATATCGAACAGTTGGGGCAGATTTTCCGCACCACACTGGAACAGCACGGCGATGTCGTCGCACAGGCGGGCAATCTGGCACAGGTGCGAGAGAATACACGCGCAGGAAAACTGTCTGCCATTCTGACGATGGAGGACGGGCGCAGTGTGGATGGCAAGATGGAAAAGCTGGAACGGTATTACAACAAGGGGGTACGCGTTATCGGATTGACTTGGAATCAGGAAAACTGTTTCGGCGCGCCAAATTCCCGTGATGCGACTATCATGGCCAAGGGGCTGACAGACTTCGGTAAGGATGCCATTCTGCGGATGAATGAATTGGGCATGGGTGTGGATGTGTCCCATCTGTCGGATGGCGGTTTCTGGGATGTGGCCCGGCTGACAAAAAAGCCGTTCTTTGCGACACACTCCAATTGCCGTAGTTTGAATCCCCACCCCAGAAGCATGACCGATGAGATGATTCGTGTGCTGGCGGACAAAGGCGGTGTCATGGGTGTGAATTTCTGCCCTACTTTTTTGGTGCAGGATGTGGAAAATACACGCACCACCTGTGAAATGCTCACGGCACAGTTGCGCCATATGATACGGGTCGGTGGCGAGGATATCGCCGCTATCGGTACAGATTTTGATGGCATGAATGGCGCGTTGGAGATTGCATCCGCGGACCAGATGCCCAAACTGTTCATCGCACTGGAGCAGGCAGGTTTTACGGCGCGTGAAATCGAAAAAATTGTATATGCCAATGCCGAGCGTGTCATCGGCGAGGTACTATAAGGTAAGAAAGAGGGAGTGTCGCCGTTTGTGGCAACACTCCCTTGCTATATGGGTTATATGGAATGGGATACGATTACAGCAGGTCTTTGACGAGGGAGAGGGCGGCTTCGTCAGCGACCAATGTGAAATCGGGGTGCAGTTGCAGGATGGAGCCGGGGGACTGGGGCTTGATGGGGCCGAAGAAGCAATCCTTGACCGCCTGTGCCTTAGCCTCACCGTTGACCACCAGCAGGACGCGCTTTGCCTTCATAATAGAGCCGATACCCATGGTGTAAGCGTGGGTGGGGACATCCTCGCGCTTGGCAAAGAAACGCTGGTTAGCGTCGATGGTGGATGCGGTCAGCTCAACCTTGTTGGTGCCGTTGACGAACGCATCAGCAGGTTCATTGAAACCGATGTGGCCGTTGGGGCCGAGGCCCAACAACTGCAAATCTGCACCACCGAAGGCATCAATGACAGCGTCGTAACGACGGCACTCACCTTCGGCATCGGGATTCATACCGTTGGGGATATTGCAGTTGGCCTGGTCGATGTTGACATGGTCGAACAGATTGGTGCGCATGAAGTAGGCATAGCTCTGGTCGTGGTCAGCAGTCAGACCCACATACTCATCCAGATTGACGGTCTTGACCTGAGAGAAATCAAGCTCACCGTTCTCGTACTTGGCAATCAGCTCCTTGTATGTTCCGATGGGACTGCTACCCGTGGCAAGACCCAGAACGCAGTCGGGCTTCAGGTGAATCTGGGCGGCGATGATGTTCGCGGCCTTACGGCTGACATCGTTGTAATCCTTAGCAATAATCAATCTCATAAGAAATTTCTCCTCGTATTTTATCGTATCAAATTTCGGTTCCTGCGAGGAATACTCTGCGCTCGCTGTAGTCTGCACTGCAAATCAGGAAGTCGGCGCGCTTGCCAGGGGCAATGGAGCCAACCAGATGGTCTGCACCGATAGCACAGGCAGGGTTATACGATGCGGCGCGAATCGCGTCCTCCTCGGGGATATCGAAACGAATGGCATTTACCATGCAGTCGTACAGGTTAGTGGCGGAGCAGGCAATCGTGCCATCGGCCAAACGAGCGACACCGTCGCGCAACCATGCATCCTGACCGCCCAACTCAAACTGACTGCCATCGGGCATACCACAACAGCGGCCAGAGTCGGACACCAGCACCATGCGCGCACCGCCGAAGATGGAGAAGGCGAGGCGCACAGAAGCGGGATGGACATGGAGACCGTCGCAGATAAGCTCGGCACGGACATTGGGATTCTCGGCGGCGGCAGGAATCACACCGGGGTCGCGGTGGTGGATACCGGGCATGGCGTTGTACAGATGGGTCAGGTGGGTTGCACCTGCATCATAGGCGGCCTTGGTATGGGTGTAGTCGGAGTCGGTATGTGCGACGGAAACGGTGCAAAGGTTCTTGGCTTTCTCTACAAACTCAATGGCACCGGGCAGTTCGGGGGCGATATCCACAATCCGTACCAGACCGCCACAGCTCTCCTGTAGAGCTTGGAAACCCTCAAAATCGGGCTCTTTCAGATAGTCTGCATTCTGTGCGCCACGCTTCTTGTAGGAGAAGTAGGGGCCTTCCATCTGAATGCCACGCAAGACGGACAAACCAGCCAAATCTTCATCGACCAGTTTCCGTGCGTTGGCAAACGCCTTCTCCAGAGAAGCGTAGGGCAAAGTCATGGAGGCAGGGGCGAACGAAGTGACACCTACCTTTGCATAATAGGCCGCCATTGCCTTCAGTCCCTCGTAGTCACCGTCGGAGAAGTCCGCACCAGAGTTGCCGTGGCTATGGACATCGACCAGACCAGGGATGACGGTTGCACCGTGCAGGTCAATGGCGTCTTCTGGGACCGTGTCGGGGAGGACGGCGGCAAATTTACCGTCTACGACCTCGAATGCACCCAAGTGGAAGCGAAAATCAGAGCCATAAATTCTGGCATTCTTATAAAACATAGCAGTCCTCCCGATTACTTGCGCAGGGCAGGCAGACTAGCGGCGGCGGCACTCTGGCCGACACGACGGGTCTTTTCGTCGGGCAGAATAACCTCACACTTCTGTGCGAGTTCGCTAAACTCATCGGTGAGGATTTCGTTGCAGACACGCAGAATGGTGTCACCGCCCTTGCCAGACATGACACGGCCGAGCATCATCAGGTGTTCAATGTTATAGAACTGGGAGTACAGAACGACGGTATAAGCTAGATAAGCACCGATGGTTTCAAAGATAGCGACAGCTCTGGGGTCATCTTCTGCCATCAGACCCTGTACGACCTTGAGCTTCTCGGCGGGGGACAGATTTTCGTCCAGTTCGATACCAGCGGCAGGAGCCAGCTTAATGACGGCATCCTGACTGAAATACTTACAGCCAACACCGTAGTCGGTAGACCACTCATCCTGCATGGCATTTTCGCACAGGTCAACAGGGGCAAAGGCCAGCTCGTTAATCCAACCGAGCACATTCTTGTCCTTATCCACATAGCCAACGGCCTCGGAAGTACCCATCGCCAGACCCATGATGTTGCCCACACCCAGACCCATCGCACCAGCCAGTGCAGACACATCGCCGTCATTGGCGACAACGATAGGAACATCACCAATCTCGGCGGCGGCGCGGTCGTAGATGGTTTTCACCTTGTCCCAGTTGGAGCGAGGAACTTTGATGAACAGGGAGGCAACCATGGGGGCGTTGCCGATGAAAGTGCCTGCGGAAGATACGCCGATGGCATCGACACGAGGCATCTTGGAGGCGGCGGTCTTGAGTGCTTCCACGATATGGGCAAAGTGGTAGTCGGGGTCCTCCTGCAACTTGGGGAACCAGACCACTTCCTCGGAGTAGACGCACTCGCCGTCAATCACGGCACTCACTTTGCGGTCGGAACCACCTGCGTCGAATCCGATGCGGCAACCGTCCAGATAGCCACCGATGGGCTGTGCCTGCTCGTTCTCGGCAGGGCACTGGTCGAGGGGAAGGTCCAGAATCTCCAGCTCACGCTCATAGAGCTGCTGCACGAAGGTGTAGTCGAAAGCGCGCTCGCCTTCGGGGGTGTAGGCGGCCTTCAGACGCTGTGCCAGTGCGGAGCAACCGCAGATAGACACACGGAAGCCACCCGTGGACCAGAGCAGAAATTTGACATAACGCTCAACATAGCGGTAGTCAGCCTCTGCCATCTCAGGTGTGCCGTGGATGCAGGTGTGATGGACGGAAACACGACCTTGGTCGCGCTCGACGGCGATGGAGATGGGCTGTTTTGCGTCCTTCAGATAGGCTGCACGCCAGACACCAAAGGGAATAAACTGGGTATCCAGCTTGGGTGTGTGCTTCATCTGATATTCGATACCTAAGTACTGCATAATCGATTCCTCCGTATGTTGATTTATACCAATGATAGGGTAGAGCCATATCATCTGTGAATAATGGATAGGTAGGTTTTACTCAAACCCCTCTATTCTACATTATACTGAGAAAGTGCGTGGGTTGCAAGCCCTAGAGATGGATATTTTGCTCAGTTTTTTGGACGATTATATCCCCATTTGGGGCTTGTGGCGCAGAGAATAAGATGCTATAATCTAGCGCAGGGCGATTCGCACTACACTATGTTACAATAGAAAAGGAGTTTTGATTACTATGGGTCACGAACACAACCACGATGGCGTGCATAGCCATGAGCATATCCACAGCCATACCCACGAGCATACCCATGATGGCCAGACGCACAGCCACGAGCATGAACACGGTCACACGCACGACCATGAACATCCCCATACCCATGAGCATCTGCATGGTCACGACCACGACCATCACCACGAGCACCATGACCATACCCATGAGCATGGCCATCACCATCATCACGACCATGAACACAGTGGCGCACCTCTCGCACAGCTGTGTGCGCTGATGAACTACATGGTCGACCACAACGCTGCCCACGCCACCGAGCTGGCTGATTTGGCACAGCAGTTGAAGGACGCTGGCAAGGAGAGTGCCTATGAAAATGTCATGGCCGCCGTAGCAGAATTCCAGAAGGGTAATCAGATTTTGGCAGATGTGCTGAAAGAGTTGCACTAACCATCTGCAAAACACGAGGACAGGAATCCAAACGAGAGATTCCTGTCCTTTTTTTTATCCGAAACGGCTTGTCAGATGGGCATGGGCTTATTTTCTGTAATAGATTTGGATTGCTTCACAGATGAACACGGCAGTACCGTCACCGTGTTGGTCGATGTTAGCCTTAAAGCGTTCATCTGCTACATACATCTGTCCCAGACCTGCCAGAATGGAGCTGGTGCAGTCATAGTATTGCGCGGTGATGTGGTTCTGTAGCGTTTTTACAAGATTCTGCGCCTCAGCGGAGTCGGGGGTTGCGCCCTGTTGCATACAGACGGCGAACTCTGCCATGATGTGATTCATTTCTTCGGCGAGGTCGTTCCACTTCTGTTGGGAGTGGTTCTTTGTTTTTTCTGTGTGCTGTTGGTATGCCTCGGTGTTACCCCATCGCGCCTTGGCTTCTGCCTTGTGCTGTTCAAATACGCTGTCGTCAAAAGCAGTCATAACATTTTCTCCTTTCATGGCACCGTCAATGGCGGAAATCAGTCGTTCCAACCGTTCCTTTTTCAGTGTGAGCAGATGTTTTTGCTCGTGCAGTGCCTGCGTTTTGTTGTATATCGGGGATGATAGTATCTCTCCAATGCTCTTTAAGGAAAAGTCGAGTTCACGGTAAAAGAGAATCTCCTGCATCCGAAGCAAAGAAGTTTCGTTGTAGTAGCGATAGCCCGTGGACGGCTCTACATAGGCAGGGGCTAACAATCCGATTTCATCGTAGTAGTGCAGGGTGCGCACACTCACACCTGTGAACGCGGCAAACTCTTTAATACGCATTTTCAATGCTATCACCTCACAAAACAGAGTGTACACTATGACGGAGCGTGAAAGTCAAGCTTAATTTTGAAAAAAGCGAGGAGTTTTGTAATTTTTTAGGAATGACAAGGGATTCCACAGGGATGCAAACTTAAAGTTGTCATGGTTTTTCGGCAATGTAAACTTAAAGTTGCGCAATTTTTTTGCCAATGTAAACTTTAAGTTGCTGGTATTTTTGAAAGAACTATCCTATCATTCGGATATGCGCTGTGGTAGACACAGAGAAAAACGCATCAAAAACATAGAGGAGGATTTCACCATGAAACAAAACACACATCTGCGATTCCTTGCATTGCTCTCTCTGTTACTTGTGTTCTTGACAGCCTGCGCCGACACCCCTGCCACCTATGTTTATACGGAAGCCCTCATCTCTTTTCAAGAGCCGTATGGGAATCTGTACCAAGAGGCGTCGGGATGGGAAGTGAAGCAAGAGAACATTACCTATCGCTTTACCTCTGCTATCAGTGAGGAGGAGAGGAACGCTGTTGTCAACGATGTGACCGCTATGCTGACATACATCGAAGAAAATTTCGGGGCAATCACCGAGGCATATACCATCTGCGTGCGCCATGATGCCTATGCCCCGTGGACGGATGGTAGTACCCTCTATACTGGCTTGTCTGCTCTGCGTACCCCCGCGTTTGGTGCGTCATTGGCACAGATGTTGTACGGCAGAGAGGTCAACTATGGCATCTGCTATGCGTTTGCTGCGGAACTGTTGCAGGAACTGGGATATCCCACCGAGGAACTCGCTGTTACCTTGGATGAGGCTCTGACGATGTGCGAGACTGCTCCGCTTTTGCTCGACCTCAACTATGCGTGTTTCCTCGATGCCTATACCGACATGGAAACATTGGTAAAACTCAAGTATCTGGCCATCGACTTTTATCGTTCTCTGACACGGGAGGAAAAAGTTGACCTGCTGACCAATTACTCCTACATACGCTATTCCCAATATCTCAGTAAGTATCTCACGGCACATGGACAGGAAGCATACGATGCCTCGGATTTGGATGGCATCTCGTTCTACCCCTGTGGAGAGAAAATGCGTCTGGTTTGGGAGGACCCCTATGCTGTATTCTACCTCTATGATGCGTACACAGTTAAAAGAAATGACTATGACCAACTGCAAGGGGTGAACGACCTACTTAACACTGACTATGAACATTTCCGCTATGTTGTGACGAACTACCGCACACAGGCTGAAGAAGCAGAGTGCCTGATGGGATATCTGGAGACGACAGAGCGTGAAACCAAGCCACCAGTTCTATTTATCCGTGATAATACCCATGAAAGGACATATGACGGTGTTTATCTAAGGCAAGATAATGAAATTCGGATTTATAATCTGATGACCTATCCGCACGAGTATACCCATTATTTGACCAGACATGGAACAAGTACCGTGTGGTTGCAGGAATTGCTTGCGAACTATACAACGGTTCGTCCAGGTATAGGGGACTGGTATCTGGCATGGTTCGTGGATATCTGCCAAAATCAAGAATATATGGATGACAGCGCATTGGCATACCGAGAATTCTACGGAAAAGTACAGACACACCTAGGTCGTGCCTTTAACTGGAGCGATATGGCAGATGTCAGAGAATTTTTCAATGCACGAATTGTAAACAATCAAATTGTGGACATGGTGACAGGGACTGCCAATAATTTTGTGTTGTCCTCCTTTGTCCACTACTTGACCACACTGGCAGAGGAAGCGTGTGCAGTACAGGCGATATATAACGATACCCCGATAGACGCTTTCGGTAAAAGTTGGGAAGAACTGGCGGCAGATTGGAAAGTGTGGATAAGTAGAGAGTATGCGTGGATTTTAGATACCACCGCCTAAGAATTTTGAAAAATAGAAAGAGAGTACTATCCTATGAAACGAATTATACATACATTGTTCCCTACACTGCTTTTCCTACTATTTGTGTTTCTGACAGCCTGTTCGGATTCTGCTGGTGGGGAAGACAACGGTGCAGAGGGTTTGGCTGACACCCCTGCGACATATGTTTATACGGAAGCCCCCATTTCCTTTAATGAACCCTATGGGAATCTATATCAAGAGGCATCGGGATGGGAAGTGACACAGGGGAATATCACCTATCGCTTTACATCTGCTATCAGCGAGGAGGAGCGCACCGCTGTCGTCAATGATGTGACCGCTATGGTGACATACATCAAGGAAAATTTTGGGGCAATTACCGAGAAGTACGCCATTTGCATCCGTCACGATTTATATGCCCCTTGGACAGACGGTAGTACGCTCTATGTTGGTCTGCCTGCTTTGCGTACCCCTGCGTTTGGAGCAACGCTTGCACAGATGTTGTATGGCAGAGAAGTCAACTATGGCATATGCTATGCGTTTGCCACGGAGCTTTTGCAGAAACTGGGACATCCCACCGATGAACTTGCTGTTACCTTGGAAGATGCTCTTGCTGTGTGCGAAACTTCTCCGCTTTTGCTCGACCTCAACTATGCGTGTTTTCTCAGTGACTACACCGACAGGGAAACACTGACAAAAATAAAGTATCTTGCCATCGACTTTTATCGTTCTCTAAAACAGACGGAAAAAGTCGACCTGTTGACCAACTACTCCTGTACACGCTACTCCCAGTATTTGAGTGACTATCTGACCGCACACGGACAAGAACCCTATGATGCTTCGGGTTTAGAGGGAATTTCATTCTATCCCTGTGGAGAGAAAATGCGTCTGGTTTGGGAGGACCCCTATGCGGTGTTCTATCTCCATGATACTTTTACTGTCAAGTACAATAGCTACGACAAGCGTATGGGGGTGAATGACCTTCTAAATTCTGAGTATGAGCATTTCCGCTATGTGGTTACTTGTTATCGTCTACAGGCGGAGGAGATGGAGCGCATCATTGGTCATATGGAAACTGAGGGACAGGAGAAAAAAGTTCCTGTGTTGTTCATGCGGGATGCCATGCACGAAAAAATCTGGGGTGGTGGATTTTTCCGTGACGATAGCTCCATTCGTATCTACCAATATACCGCCTATCCCCACGAATATGTCCACTATCTAACACGCGGTATGGTGATGGAGGAGTGGTTGCGAGAGATTTTCGCCAACTACTGTACATTACGCGCTGGCGACCCCTTGATTTCTTGGCGAATTGACAGTACACGAGCTGTCTATGAGGATGAAACGGCGACAGGTCCTGCGGCAAATGCCAGAAAATCACACATGGAAAAAGTGGAGGCACATCTAGGGCATCCCTTTGATTGGACGAATCCTGACGATTTTACCTGCCAGAATAATGCGTTTTTGGTAACGACACAACAGCTCGATACGATACAGGAACATTCTGGGGAACAGGCGATGACTTCCTTTGCAACCTACCTCGCCAGTACATACGGAGAGGATGCCATGATGCAGGCGATCTACTATGATATTCCCTATGAAACCCTAGGGAAGGATTGGAATGAGCTGATTGCAGACTGGAAAGTGTGGATGAACCAAGAATATGCGTGGATTTTGGCGTGATTCAGACAAAACTTCCTCTTGCAATGCCGATAAAATACCACTATGATAGTAGCATGACAAATTTACGAAAAGTAGAGGAAGCACTATGATTTACGCTGAAAAACTTTCCTTTGGATTTCCTCAAAAGGAGTTATTTCACGAAATATCGTTTACACTGGAGCGTGACTGCCACTGTGTTCTCATTGGTAGCAACGGTACGGGAAAAACGACGCTCACCGACTTGCTTTACCAGCGCGACAAGTATCTGTATGAGGGCAAACTGCACTTTGATGGTGTGGGGCGCATCGGCTATGTCAGCCAGTTTGTTACACGGGAAAGCAACCAAGATAGTACGGTGTTCGACTATCTCAGTGAGGACTTTCTCCGCTTACAGCGTGAGATTGAGGCAGTCTGTGTACAGATGGGGGAGAGCGAGGACCTCGATGCCCTCATGGAACGCTACCAACAGCTGTTGGAGGAGAGTGATTCTCTGGACACAGATAACTTTGAGAACAACATCCGTCGTCAACTGCAGTTGGCGGATTTGGAAGAAAAAAGTTCGCTTGCCCTCTCAAAGCTGAGTGGTGGCGAGCTGAAATTGGTGCAGATTATCCGTCAAATTCTGCGCCGTAGTGACCTGCTCATTATGGACGAGCCAGATGTTTTTTTGGATTTTGAAAATCTCACAGGTCTGCGTGAACTGATCAATGCGTACCGTGGCACACTTCTGGTGGTGACGCACAACCGCTATCTGCTTGCCCACTGTTTTGATAAAATCTGGCACCTAGAAAATGGGGACTTGCAGGAGTTCGACGGTAGTTTCGCGCGCTATAATCTCTCTCGCTTGCAAAAGAAAATTGACCTTAAATTGGCCGCTGATGCAGACGATGAAGCCATCCGCCTGACCACAGAAATGGTGGAGCGTCTGCGTGACGAGGCAACTGAAGTTGCGGAAGCACAGAAAGGCCGTACCCTCAAGGGAAAGGTCAGCTATCTCAACCGCCTGCTGGCACGGCGTATCAAACCGCCGTTTGTTGAGATTCGTCAGCCTGAGATTCACTTCGGTGCGGTGGAGCCGTGCGCGGAACATACACCGCTGTTGGAAGTGGAGAACTATACACTGACTTTTGAAGACACCCTGTTGGAGAATATCTCGTTCACGGTTCACGCAGGGGAAAAGGTCGTACTGGTCGGTCCCAACGGTACAGGCAAGACATCCTTGTTGCGTGATATCCGTGCAGGACAGAAGGACACCATCCGTTTCATGGACGAAGCCAAACCTGCCTTTTTCTCACAGCTCCACGCAGAAATTCTAAACGATGAAAATACCATCTATCAGGAATTTTTCGACATCGGTTTTGAAACGCGTGAAAGTGTGGAAGAACTGCTCCGCCAGTATTGCTTTGCAGAGGACGGTCTGCACAGAAAGGTGGCACATTTGTCTGGCGGTGAAAAGAATTTGCTACAGCTCGCCAAGCTCTCCGTCAGTGGCGCAAATCTCCTGCTGTTGGACGAGCCATCCAGCCATCTGGATACCTTTGCCCAGATGGCACTGGAAGATGCCATCGTGGACTATCAGGGTGCAGTGCTGATGATTTCCCACGACTTCTATACCGTGGTGCGCTGTGCGGATACCATCCTCTATGTGGAGGAGGGTGCGGTCCGCCGTATGAGTAAGCGTGCGTTCCGCAAGATGATTTATAAGCACCATTTCAGTCTGGAAACACTGGAACTGGAACAACAGCGTCGGGACTTGGAAACGAGGATTGAACGCTGTCTGGAGGAGGGCGACTGTGTACAAGCACAGCGTCTGTGTGACCAGTTGGAACTCGTGATTGAGGGAAAAGCGTAAGACTGGCTTATTTCCATTCGCGTGGGCTTTTGCCGTAGGCAGTGCGGAAGGCGCGTAGGAACACGGAGTAATCGCGGAATCCTGCGTCCTCGGCGGCTTTCAGAATCGGGATGCCACGGCGGATTTGCTCGGCGGCCTCTTGCAGTCGCTTTTGACGGATGTACTGCTGGACCGTACAGCCGTAGACCTCTTTGAAGCGGTGCATGAGGTGGTAACGACTAAGATAAAATACACTGGCTAACTGCTCAATGGAGAGGTCTTCACCGAGATGTGCTCGAATGTAGTGGGTAATCTCCTCCATCTTTGGGTCGAAGCGGTACGCAGAGGTTTCCACGGAGGTATTGACGCGCAGTAAGTCGCGGTTGAGGGCAACCATCAGCTGTAATACGCAGGTGTCCGATAGAATATCGGCGGCAAACTCGTCGCTGTTGGCGGATTTGATGGCATCAAACAGGGCGCGGTAACGACTGCGCTCCTCACCGCGTGGGCGGTAGAGATGGAACTGTCGCGTCGCGGTACGGTCGAAGCACGAGGCGAGGTCGTGACTGTCACGGCTGAATCGTGCCAAAAAATCGCGACTAATCCACAGCACCATGCGCTCATACACTTCGCTGGTGTCGATAATGGGGAGGTGGATGAGATTGCGGCTGACCAAGAGAATATCCATCGGCTGTAACAGGTAGCTCTTACCCTCGATGTTATAGCTGACGCGCCCACTTAATTGGAGTACAATCTTGTCAAATTCATGGTAATGGTAGTCCAGTTTGACCTCACGGTTGTCCCGTAGGTGAAACAGACGGTAATCTTCGGTTAAATAACCGCGCTTGCCAACTTCGCTTTTATCCAACATGGGGAATCCTCCTATGACCAGCATGATAGTATAAAATATGGGGTGTCGCGTTGCGACACCCCCAGTTATTTGGTTGATTAGTGGCTCATCGGTGCGCCACAGTGCGGGCAAAACTTGGAGTCAGAAATTTGTCCACACAGGGGACACGCTGTGCCAGAAATTTTTTCAGCGGTACTCTCCACATGCTCACGCATGGTCTGCAATTCCTCAATTCGTGCGCGGGATGCTTGTACCGCACAGACCAAATCTGCGATGGATTCGGGCACATTGTCTGCGTGTTCGGACACAAACCACTGGCCGATGGCACGGTAATTTTTATCAAGTTCGCGTCGCTCCTTGATAATATCGGCAGAAATCTTCGCAGAGTCGGCGGCTTCTCTCGCTTTCTCCGTAGCGGCATTGGCAACGATTTTTGCTTTTTTGGTCAAATCATCAAAGAAACTCATCACACATCTCCTTTTGCAGCGCATGATTCTCATTGGTATCGCCCCTATTATAGTACCGAATCCCGATAACTGCAAGAAGATTTTCTTGTTTCAGGGGAAAATATGCCTGTTCATTTTCTGGCAACTGTGATAGAATAGCACACAGTAGGCATAGTTTTGCAAAAGATAGGAACAGGAGGGGGATTATGTCGGTTCGTTCTGCGTATTATGTGACCTCTGCTGATAAGAAAACACTGATTCATGTCAATCAATGGACACCGCTGTGTCGTGAGATACGAGGGGTCGTCCAAATTGCACATGGAGTATCGGAATACGGTGCGCGTTATGCGCCATTTGCAGACTATCTGTGTCGAAATGGATTTGTTGTGGTTGCCAATGACCACCTCGGTCATGGAGAGTCCCGTGTGGAGGGGCGGCCGATGGTCTATCTGGGCGACGAGAACGGTTGGAACTATGCAGTAGAAGATATGGAAACTATCCGCAAAATGACGAAACGGGTGTTTCCTGAAAAACCCTATTTTCTATTTGGGCATTCGATGGGGTCGTTTTTGGCACGCACCCATCTGATTCAATACCCAGGGGTACTGGATGGCTGTGTGCTGTGTGGAACAGGGCATATGAATCCCCTCATCGTGGCCGCAGGGAAGCTGGTGGCCGACAGAGAGAGTAAACGCCTAGGGCGCACAGCATACAGCGAACGGATTGACCAACTGGCGTTTGGCGTGTATAATAAACACTTCACGCCCAATCGTACACCGTTCGATTGGCTGTCAGCCAACGAGGAAAATGTGGATGCGTATATCAACGACCCCTTGTGCGGTGGCAGGACAACGCTGGGACTGTTCCGTGATATGATGGACGGCATTGGTATCATCATAGACCGCGCCAATATGGAGAAGATGGACAAAAATTTGCCCGTGTTCTTTATCGCTGGTGACCAAGACCCCGTGGGGGACATGGGAAAAGGGGTGCAAACGGCATATCGCTGTTTTCAGAAAGTAGGGATACGCGATGTGTCGTGCAAACTTTACCACGGTCTGCGCCATGAGATACTGAATGAAATAGGGCGGCAGTATGTCTTTTGTGATGTGTTACACTGGTTGGAGGCGCACTGTTGAGGAATCCCCCTTTGAATAGGGAACAATGACAGCAGGAGGGGAATCAATGGCAGAAAATTGGGAAATGTTAGAACAGGAGTGTTTGCGGTGTCGCGAATGTGCCCTGTGTCAAACACGAAAGAATGTCGTATTTGGCGTAGGGTCGCGCACAGCGGAAATCCTGCTGGTCGGTGAGGGACCTGGTGCAGACGAGGATACACAGGGTATTCCCTTTGTCGGGCGCGCAGGACGGCTGCTGGATGATATGCTCTCGTTGATTGGACTGGACCGTACAAATGTTTATATCGCCAATATCGTCAAGTGTCGTCCACCGAATAACCGCGACCCACTCCATGTGGAGCAGGAGGCGTGTATCGGCTATCTGCGCCGACAGATTGCATTGCTGTCACCGAAAATTATCATCTGTCTGGGGCGCATTGCCGCGATGCAACTGATTGACGAGAAATTCAAAATCACTAAGGAGCATGGACAGTGGTTTGATGTGGACGGTGTTCGTATGTTGGCACTGTACCACCCAGCGGCCCTGTTGCGCGATTCTCGGAAGTTGCCAGAAACTTTCGATGACCTCAAGGCGATACAGCGTGAGATTTTGCGCCTGTGTCCGAATACAAAATTGCATGACCCGTGGCGCGCCGCTGGCGCAGAACATAGAGGAATGGGAGAATGAGTATGGGTAGGAACGGTTTTGACAATCAAAAGTATATCGAAACGCAGTCGGCACGGATTCGAGAGCGCATTAACCAGTTCGGAGGCAAGCTCTATCTGGAGTTTGGTGGTAAGTTGTTTGACGACTACCATGCCTCCCGTGTATTACCTGGATTTGAGCCAGATAGTAAAATCCGTATGTTGCAACATCTGGGGGAAGATGTTGAAATTTTGATTACAATTTGTGCGGCGGATATTGAAAAGAATAAGGTGCGCGGTGATTTGGGCATCCCCTATGAGGAAGATGTCCTGCGCCTGATTGATATTTTCCGTGGCATGGGACTGTATGTGGGCAGTGTGGTAGTGACACAGTATAATAACCAGACTTCGGTGGATGCGTTCATTAAGCGGTTGACTGCACTGGGAGTGAAAACTTACTGCCATTATCCCATTCCTGGCTATCCGCACAATATTGACCGCATCGTGAGCGATGACGGTTATGGGCGCAACGACTATATTGAAACCACGCACCCGTTGGTTGTGGTGACAGCCCCTGGTCCTGGCAGTGGCAAGATGGCGACCTGTTTGAGCCAGTTGTACCACGAAAATCGCCGTGGTGTTAAGGCAGGCTATGCCAAATTTGAAACTTTCCCCATCTGGAATTTGCCTCTGAAGCACCCCGTCAACCTCGCGTATGAGGCGGCAACAGCGGATTTGAGCGATGTGAATATGATTGACCCGTTCCATTTAGAGGCATATGGAGAAACCACGGTCAATTATAACCGCGATGTCGAGGTGTTCCCTGTCCTACGCGCCCTCTTTGAGAGTATTCTTGGGGAGTGCCCCTATAAGTCCCCCACAGATATGGGTGTGAATATGGTCGGCAATTGCATCGTGGATGATGCTGTGTGTCGGGAGGCCTCGGGTCGTGAGATTTTGCGCCGTTACTACACAGCACTGAATGACCGCCTGCGCGGTAAGGCGGACGAGGAATTGGTCTATAAACTGGAGCTGTTGATGAAGCAGGCTGGTGTGACGCGGGAAGTATTGCCAGCAGTGGCGGCGGCACTGGAGAAAGAACAGTCTTCTGGTGGTCCTGCTGGCGCGATGGTGTTGGCGGACGGTACGATTGTCACAGGCAAGACGAGTGACCTGTTAGGACCCTCGGCGGCACTGCTGCTGAATTCCCTCAAGGCACTGGGCAATATTGACCACCAGCTCGATTTGATTTCCGCGCAGGTGTTGGAGCCTGTGTGCCGTTTGAAAACGGAAATTTTGGGGCATAAGAACCCCAGACTGCACAGCGACGAGGTGTTGATGGCACTGTGTATGAGTGCGTTGACCAATCCGCTGGCGGCGTTGGCGCAGGCACAGATTCCCAAACTGCGCGGTTGTGACGCGCATTTTACGGTCGTACTCAGCGATGTGGACGAGAAACTATACCGCAGATTGGGCATCCATGTCAGCAATGAGGCGAAGTACGAGCGAAAGCGTCTGTATTTCAAGTGATAAAACAGGGTGTGTTGCGGTATGCAATGCACCCTTTTGTCTATTTTGCTCAAAGAAATTCTGGCGTATTTAGTGAAGAAACTGCAAAAAGTTGACGGATATCTTGCAAAATACGGGTAAATTTGCAAGATTTTACGGTATGACTTGCGAAGCGTCGAAAAAGAAAGCAATTTTTCCGTCATTCATACAAAAATTGATTTTATGAAAAAGACAAATTTACATTAAAGTTACAACATGATACACTTAATTGATGGGCAGAACTTCATGGCTCTGTCCAAAAACAAAAATGCAACCAAAATGTCCGTCCGTCAAGGATGGAGTGGACGCTGGAGGGAGCTGAGGAACCGATTATGAGAGAAATCCTTGCAAAAGACATTACAGCGGCGGTGAAAAAGCTGTGCATCGAAGCCAACACTTTTTTGCCTGAGGATGTCAAACAGCGCATTTGCGCCGGTCATGCGTGCGAGCCGTGGCCTCTGGCCAAGAATATTCTTGGCATCATCAAGGAGAATTTTGAAATAGCCGAACAGCAGAATGTTCCTGTCTGCCAGGATACGGGTGTGGCCTGTGTCTTTTTGGAGATTGGACAGGATGTCCACATCGTGGGCGATTTGCGTGAGGCGGTAGACGAGGGTGTTCGTCAGGGATATGCAGAGGGCTATCTGCGTAAGAGCGTGGTTGGCGACCCGTTGCGCCGTGTCAATACGGGCGACAATACCCCTGCTATGATTTACTACGACATCGTTCCCGGTGACGGTCTGCACCTGACCGTTGCCCCCAAGGGCTTTGGTAGCGAGAATATGAGTCAGTCCAAGATGCTCAAGCCGTCTGACGGTTTGCAGGGCGTGAAGGACTTCGTACTCAAGGTCGTTGAAGAAGCTGGTCCCAACCCCTGTCCTCCCATCGTGGTGGGCGTGGGCGTGGGTGGTACCTTCGACAAGGCCGCCTATCTCGCCAAGAAGGCACTCATGCGTAGTACCGATACGCGCAATGCTGACCCCTTCTATGCCGAACTGGAGGAAGAACTATTGGAGAAAATCAATGCCCTCGGCATTGGTCCGCAGGGTGTCGGCGGTCAGACCACCGCACTGGCGGTCAACATTGAAACATTGCCTACACACATTGCAGGTCTGCCTGTGGCAGTCAACCTGAACTGCCATGTGACACGGCACTGTAGCGTGAATCTGTAAGGAGGGCGTGAAGATGGAAAAGCGTATCACAGCACCGTTGACACGGGAACAGGCCAAGGACCTGAAAGCTGGCGACAGTGTGCTGATTTCTGGTGTCATCTACACCGCCCGCGATGCTGCACACAAGCGTCTGTGTGAGCTGGCTGCAGAGGGCAAGCCCCTGCCGTTCGATGTGGAAAATTCCGTAATTTACTATGTGGGCCCCACCCCTGCCAAGCCTGGTCAGGTTATTGGCTCTGCTGGTCCGACCACCAGCTACCGTATGGATGCCTACTCTCCCACGCTCATTAAGCTCGGACAGCGCGGTATGCTCGGTAAGGGCAAGCGTGGTCCTGAGGTGGTTGATGCCATGAAGGAGCATGGGGCAGTGTACTTTGGTGCGATCGGTGGCGCGGGTGCGCTGTTGGCCAAGTGCATCAAGAAAGCGGAAATTGTAGCATATGAGGATTTGGGCGCAGAGGCACTGCGCCGCCTCGAAGTGGAGGACCTGCCTGCGTTCGTTATTATCGACAGCGAGGGGCGCAACCTCTACGAAGAGGGTAGAAAAGAGTACCTCAATTCCAAAGAGAATACTTAAAATATAAGAGAATAACAGGAGAAGTAACATGGAAAAGAAAAAACTGGTCATAGGCGTTATCGGTGCCGATGTCCACGCAGTGGGTAATGCTATCCTGAACCGTGCTCTGGTGGATGCTGGCTTTGAAGTCACCAACCTCGGTGTTCTGGTTCCCCAGGAGGAGTTCATTCAGGCCGCCGTGGAGACGGGTGCCGATGCCATTCTGGTTTCCTCTCTGTATGGTCAGGGCGAGATTGACTGCACTGGTATGCGCGAGAAGTGCGACGAGGCAGGTCTGAAGAACATCCTGCTCTACGCTGGCGGTAACCTGGTCGTTGGTAAGGTTCCCGAGGAGGAGATTGTTCGTCGCTACAAGGCTCTGGGCTTTGACCGTGCATTTGGTCCCGGTACTGACCCCCAGGTGGACATCGACTGCCTGAAGGAAGACCTGGGTCTGAACTAAGTAGGAACGCCTATGAAAGCTGTACTGTTAATCGATTTTGGCAGTACCTACACCAAAGTGACCGCCGTGGATGTGGAAAGTGAGGAAATTCTGGGAACTGCTCAGAGCTTCACCACCATTGAAACGGATATTATGGATGGCCTGAATAACGCGGTGGCTCTCTTGAGAGAGAAAGTTGGCCCTGTGGAGTTTGTGGAACAGTATGCCTGTTCCAGTGCCGCAGGTGGTCTGCGTATGGTGGCCATCGGTCTGGTGCCAGAACTGACCGCTAAAGCGGCGCGTCAGGCCTCGCTTGGCGCAGGTGCCAAGGTGATTAAAACTTACTCCTACGAGTTGACCGCGGGCGATTTGAAAGAGATTGATGCCATCAATCCCGATATCTGCCTGCTGACAGGCGGAACAGACGGCGGAAACAAGGAGAATATCCTTGCTAACGCTGCCACGCTCGCCAAGTCTACCCGAGATTTCCCCATCATCATCGCAGGAAATCGTGTCTGTGCTGACCAGTGTGCCGAGATTCTCAAGGACAAGCAGATTCACATTTGTGAAAATGTCATGCCCAAGCTGGATACCCCCAATGTCGGTCCTGTGCAGGAGAAAATCCGTGCCATTTTCTTGGAACAGATTGTGAAAGCCAAGGGACTAAGCAATGCGGAGGCACTGATTCAGGGTATTTTGATGCCGACACCTGCCGCTATGCTGGAGGCGATGAAACTTCTCGCAAAAGGCACCAAGCGCGAGGCGGGTATCGGAGATTTGTTGGGCGTAGACCTCGGCGGCGCAACAACCGATATCTATTCTATGTCGCAGGGACTGCCCACTAAGGGCATGACCACGCTGCGCGGTCTGCGTGAGGAGTATGCCAAGCGTACCGTAGAGGGCGACATTGGTATGCGCTACAGCATCCACGGTATTGTGGATGCGGGCGGTATCGAGTTGGTGTCGGAGTTGTCTGGCATCGACGAGGCGCGCTGTAGAGAGATGGTCGAATATCTGTCTATCCACACGGACGAGGTCCCGACCAATGAGGAGATGGAGCGACTGGATTTCGCGCTCGCTTCTATCGCCATTGAAACAGCGGTCAAACGCCATGTAGGACGCTTGGAAGAACACTATAGTCCCATTGGTATCAGCTATATGCAGGTAGGTAAGGACTTGACGGCGGTGCAGAATGTCATCGTCACGGGTGGTGCATTGATTCACACCAAGCGTACTGCGGCGATTGCTGCCCATGCCTACTATGACCCTGCGGATGCCTTTACCCTAAAGCCGCGTGAGGCACAGGTGCTGGTGGACCGCAAGTACATCTTGGCCGCTATGGGCCTTTTGAGTACCGTTTATCCCGATATCGCGCTTAGAATTATGAAAAGGGAGTTAAAGAAAGATGGAATTTGAGATTAAAAACAAGAAGCTGTCTGACGACGAGTTTTATAAAATCCGTGAAGAAATCCTCTCCACTTGGGAGACTGGTAAGGATGCCGTAGACCTGCAGGCTGGCATCGACTATCAGAAGTCCATCCCTGAGCATAAGAACTTCTCCAAGAAGTTGCTCAAGGCTAAGGAAGATGGCGTGACTCTGATTCAGCCCCGCGCTGGTGTCGGTCTGGTCGAGAACCACATCGAGTTGCTGCAGCACCTGCAGAATGAGGGCGAGGCTGACCTGCTGCCCTCCACCATCGACTCCTATACCCGTCAGAACCAGTATCAGAACTGCGCTGAGGGTATCCGCCGCGAGAAGGAAGGTATGGCTAACGGTAACTTCCGTCCCTTCCTGAACGGCTTCCCCGCAGTCAACCACGGTGTTGGCGGTTGCCGTCAGGTTATCGAGGCTGTCAATATTCCTGTGCAGGTTCGTCATGGTACCCCCGATGCTCGTCTGCTGACTGAAATTACCTACGCTGGTGGTTTCACCTCCTACGAGGGCGGCGGTATCTCTTACAACATCCCCTACGCTAAGAACATTCCTATCGAGCAGACCATGCGCGATTGGCAGTATGTGGACCGTCTGACTGGTATCTATGAGGAGGCTGGTGTTTCCATCAACCGTGAGCCCTATGGTCCTCTGACTGGTACCCTCGTGCCCCCCTGCATCTCCCACGCTGTCGCTATCATCGAGGCTCTGGTTGCCGCTGAGCAGGGTGTCAAGAATGTCACCGTCGGCTACGGCCAGCTCGGTAACTTGGTGCAGGATGTCGCCGCTATCCGTACGCTGGAGGAGCTGACCGAGGAGTATCTGCGCCGCTACGGTTACAACGATGTCAATGTCACCACCGTGTTCCACCAGTGGATGGGTGGTTTCCCTGCTGATGAGGCAAAGGCATTCGGTGTTATCTCTTGGGGTGCCGCTACCGCTACGCTGGCAAAGGCTACCAAGGTTATTGTCAAGACCCCCCACGAGGCCGCTGGTGTCCCCACCAAGGAGGCAAACGCACAGGGTCTGCGCGCTACCAAGCAGCTGACCACCATGCTGGGCGACCAGACCTTCTCTGGTCCTAAGCTGGAGGAGGAGAAGCGCATCATCAAGGAAGAAACCCGTTGCATTCTGGACCGTTGCTTCCTGCTGGGTAACGGTGATATCATCATGGGTGCCATCGCTGGTATCAATGCTGGTATCATTGACATTCCCTTTGGTCCTGCTAAGTGCAATGCTGGTGTGATGTTGCCCGCTCGTGATATCGACGGTGCTGTTCGTA
Organism: Candidatus Pelethomonas sp.; assembly: GCA_045658885.1. GTDB lineage: Bacteria > Bacillota > Clostridia > Oscillospirales > Oscillospiraceae > Pelethomonas. Next base: position 28,042 of record JAZOVU010000064.1, read on the forward strand.
TCCTTGAGCCCGGCAACCTGCCCTTCACTGAGGACCTGAAGAAGTTCCACCGTGAGAAGCTGGCCGAGCGTGGCCGCATCGAGGGTCGTGAGGTTTCCTTCCAGATGGTTATCAACGATGTTTACGCCATCGGTAAGGGTCGCCTTGTCGGTCATCCCTAATCCTTAAAAACCATTTCTTACGATTATTTTTGAATTAAAATAAGGGAGATATACCATACCATGAAAATCAAAAATATTGTCTGCGCTCCCGGTCGTACCGGCTTCTATTTCGATGACCAGAAGGCTATCAAGGCTGGTGCAGTTTCCGACGGTGCTGCTTATATCGGCGAGCCTGTGACCCCCGGCTTCACCTCCATCCGTATGGCTGGTGAGTCCATCTCCGTGATGATTATCCTCGAAGATGGTCAGGTTGCATGGGGTGACTGTGCTGCTGTGCAGTACTCTGGTGCAGGTGGCCGTGACCCCCTGTTCCTCGCCAAGGATTTCATCCCCGTTATCGAGGAGCACATCAAGCCTGCTTTGGTCGGTAAGGACGCAGACAACTTCCGCGAGCTGACCAAGATGATGGAAGCTATCGAGGTGGACGGCAAGAAGCTGCACACCGCTATCCGCTACGGTGTTTCTCAGGCTATTCTGGATGCTGTTGCTAAGGCAACCAAGCGTCAGATGTGCGAGGTCGTCGCTGATGAGTACGGCACCACCGTGTCCGAGGAGCCCATCCCTGTCTTTACCCAGTCTGGCGATAACCGCTATGAGAACGCTGACAAGATGATTCTCAAGGGTGCTGCTATCCTGCCCCACGCTCTGATTAACAATGTCGAGACCAAGCTGGGTCGTGACGGTTCCATCCTGAAGGAGTATGTCTGCTGGCTGCGTGACCGTATCATCAAGCTGCGCGCTGACGAGAGCTACGCTCCTGTCCTGCACATCGATGTTTACGGTACCATCGGTCAGGCATTCGGTGACGACAACTTCGTCGCTATGGCTGACTACCTGGCTGAGCTGGAGGAGACCGCTAAGCCCTTCCACCTGCGTATCGAAGGCCCCATGGACGCTGGCGAGCGTGAGAAGCAGATGCTGTGCCTGAAGGGTCTGCGCGAGGAGCTGGACCGCCGTGGCATTGATGTCGAGCTGGTTGCCGACGAGTGGTGCAACACCCTCGAGGATGTTATCTACTTCTGCGATAACAAGGCTGGTCACATGGCACAGATTAAGACCCCCGACCTGGGCGGTGTGAACAACACCATCGAGGCTGTCCTGTACTGCAAGGAGCGTGGCTTCGGTGCATATCAGGGCGGTACCTGCAACGAGACCGACCGTTCCTGCCAGGTCTGCGTCCAGTGCGCTATGGCTACCAAGCCTGACCAGATTCTGGCCAAGCCCGGTATGGGCGTGGACGAGGGCTTCATGATTGTCTACAATGAAATGAACCGCGTAATCGCTCTGCGCAAGGCTAAGGACTGCTAAGAGTTTGCATGACACCCTTGCGCCCCAATCACGGGCGCAAGGGTGTTGTCTTTATTTACTACAAAGGAGGATGACCTATGGCGAATCATAAATCTCAATTTGCCAGTGCCACCCATCTCTACAGCGTGTTTTTTGCGCCGCGTGGTAACACCCGTATGTTCGCGCTCGGCAGACAGATTGCCCAAGAGTATCTACGGCCAGAGGACCAGCTGATTGGTATCATCGGTGATGCTGGTAGCGGTAAAAGTGTGCTGGTCAAGGGTATGTTCCCTGGTTTGGAACTGACTAACGACGACGAAGGTGTGAATATCCGCCCGTTGCCCATTATGGATATGATTGACGACCCACTGGGTATGAATTTTGGCGGATTGACCAAGCGTGGTCTGGGGCTATTTGCAACACCACATACCTACCATATCGACATCCGCTTTGAACAGGGATTTTCACAGATGAGCGAGATTGTGGCGGCTGTCACTGGCGCAATCAAAAAGGGAAAGCGCGTGATTGTGGAGCACTTCGATTTGCTCTATCCCCACCTCAAAACCCCAGACAGCAACCTGTGTATCAATGCCGACCTGATGATTGGTATTGGTGCAGAGGTTATGGTCACACGCCCTAACATTTTTGGCCCTTTCCCACAGGATATCGCTGACATCGCCTTCCGCACCATCAAGTACCGTAAGATGGTTCATACGGCAGAGGACTTGGTTGGATACTATCTGGAGGACGACTACTACAACGACTGTGACCACTGGGATGTCAAGAATGGCTTCGTACTCGGTTTCCGTGAGAAACCCAAGCTGACACCGCAGGAACTGGAGGACCTGGTTAAAGCAGATATCGCCAAAGATTTGCCTGTGTCCTTCTCGGATGAAGGTCATATCAAGATTGGTGATGTAGAGTACTACTGCACCGCGCCGCGCAACCATGTGCGTCGTACCAGTGAGATTGAGGGCTTCACCTTAATAAAGGAGATGCCTCTTGACCCCATCACGGGACGCTACCTCTTGGTTGGTCTGGTTGGTCGTGACAGCGAGGTTAAGTTGGGCGACGATATTGATAAGATTAAGAATATCTTCTAAATTTTTGAGGAGAAAAACATGAATATTACATCCATTGCCGTTGCTGGTACGCTGGAGTCCAGTGACATTTATGTGGAGGTCGAGCCCTGCGATACGCTGGAGCTTGAAATTGAATCCGTAGTTCTGAACCAATTTGGTGAGGAAATCCGCGCCACAATTTTGTCCGTCTTGGAAGAACTGGGCGTAACAACCGGCAGAATTTCTGTGCAGGACAAGGGTGCGATTGATTGCACCATCCGTGCGCGTGTGGAAACTGCTATCAGACGAGCAGGAGGGGAGAAGTAAGATGAGAAGGTCTATGCTGTTTATTCCTGGCAATTCCCCAAATTTACTGATGAATGCCGATGTGCTCGGTTCCGATGCCATTATTCTCGACTTGGAGGATGCTGTTGCGCCCTCTGAAAAAGACAGTGCGCGTATTTTGGTGCGAAATGCACTGAAAGCACTGCGCTATAAGGGCTGTGAGGTCATTATCCGCATCAACCCTGTGGAAACGGACTACTGGAAGAAGGATTTGGAAGAAGTGATTCCTCTCTGTCCCTCGATGATTATGCCCACGAAAGTCGGTTGCGCTGAGGATGTGCGGATTGTATCCGACTATATTGCGGAGATTGAGGAGAAGTGTGGCTTGGCACGCAATACCGTGAAGCTTATTCCTCTGATTGAAACTGCGCTGGGTGTGGAGAATGCGTTCCAGATTGCTGGTGCGGATAAGCGTGTTGCCGCTATTTTCCTCGGTGCAGAGGACTTGACAGCTGACCTGCGCTGTAAGCGTACCAAGGAGGGCAACGAGATTTTCTATGCCCGTTCCCGTATGGTCTGTGCCGCCCGTGCCTGTGGCGTGGATGTCTATGACACGCCTTTCACCGATGTGGAGGATACCGAGGGACTGTATGCCGATGCACGCTTCGCGAAGTCCCTGGGCTTCACGGGTAAGGCATCCATCTCCCCCCGCCATGTGGAGGGTATCAACGAGGTGTTCAGCCCCACGCAGGCGGAGATTGACTACGCCCACGAGGTTCTGGAAACGATTCGTATTGCTAAGGAACAGGGCAAGGGTGTCGTGGCACTGCGCGGTAAGATGATTGATGCACCGATTGTCGCACGCGCACAGCAGGTCGTCGAAATGGAAAAAGCAATGTTTGGAGGGGTGGACAATGAGTAAGCTGGTTTCTTCTATCCGCGAAGCGGTCGAAAAGTGCGGTCTGAAGGACGGCATGACCATTTCCTTCCACCACCATATGCGAAACGGTGACTTCGTTCTCAATATGGTGCTGGATACTCTGGCACAGATGGGCTTTAAGAATCTGACAGTCAATGCCAGTTCTATCTTTGATGTCCACGAGCCGATTCTCGGACACATCAAAAACGGTGTTGTCACGGGAATTGAGTGCAACTATATGGGCGGTAAGGTCGGCAGTGCCATCTCCCGTGGTGTGATGGAGAAGCCTGTTATCTTCCGTAGCCACGGCGGTCGTCCCTCCGATATGGAAAAGGGTACTTCTGTCATTGATGTGGCCTTTATCGCCGCCCCCACCGCAGACTGCATGGGCAACTGCACTGGAAAGATTGGCAAGAGTGCCTGCGGTTCTATCGGCTATGCCTTTGCTGATGCCATGAATGCCAAAAAGGTGGTTGTCGTGACCGATAATCTGGTGCCGTATCCGCTGGCTGGTTTCTCTATCCCTGAGGTCTATGTGGATTGCGTGGTAAAGGTCGAGCAGATTGGCGACCCCGCTGGTATCGTGTCTGGTACCACCAAGATTACCCGTGACCCCGTTGGTTTGAAGATGGCAAGCTATGCCGCTAAGGTTATTGAGGCATCTGGTCTGCTCAAAGACGGCTTCTCCTTCCAGACTGGTGCAGGTGGCGCAACACTGGCCGCCGCAAAGTATGTCAAGGAAATGATGTTGGAGAAGAACATCAAGGGTAGCTTCGGTATGGGTGGTATTACCAGCTATATGGTGGAAATGCTGGAGGCTGGCCTGTTCCAGACACTCATTGATGTGCAGTGCTTTGACCTGAAGGCAGTAGAGTCCATTCGCTCCAACCCTGCCCATCAGGAGGTCAGTGCTACGCAGTATGCTGGTGTCAGCGGACGAAGTGCGGCGGTAGATAGTCTGGATGTCGTTCTGTTGGGAGCAACGCAGGTCGATGTAGATTTTAATGTCAATGTGCATACCGATTCCAACGGCTTTATTATGGGCGGTTCTGGCGGTCACAGCGACACCGCCGCAGGTGCAAAGTTGGCTATTATCATTGCACCGCTGACCCGTGCCAGACTGCCTCTGGTGGTGGACCGTTGCCTGTGTGTGTCCACACCTGGTAGAACCATTGATGTCGTCGTGACCCAGCGCGGTATTGCCGTGAATACCAAAAACGGCAAAAATCAGGAGCTGAAAGAAGCACTGATGCGCGCAAAACTGCCCGTATACGAAATCGAGGACCTCAAGCGCATGGCAGAGGAGATGGCCGGTGTGCCTAAGGCAATCGAGTTGAGTGACCGCGTGGTAGCCCATGTGCTGTATCGTGACGGTACTTTGCAGGATACCATCAAGGCCGTACGCTGATTTTTCCAATTATAGCAAAAGTAACAATAAAAAAGAGGGGTGTTGCAGAAAAGAACAGCAATATCCCTCTTTTTGTGATTTTTTGAGCGAAAAAATAGCGAAACTTTGACAGAAAAAAGAAAAACAGGAAAAAGCTACAAGGAGCAATTGGATAAAGGTTACAAAATAACAAAAATCATTAAAAAAATCAGGAAAAAAAGTGGACTTTTCCCGTTTGATGGTTTATAATGAGATGATATCAAATAGGGGTGGGGGAGATTGTGTCCGAAACTGGACAGGATAGATACCGCCATACCGTCCCACTACTGCTGGGGTTCCTTCCCCAGTTTCTATCGACAGTACGAGGAAACTGGTAGTGGTGTGATACCTTTATTATCAAATTGTGGCACTTTTGTGCTTCTATAGGTTGCCGGAGAGAAAGGAGCGACACATATGGATTACTTTTCCAGCAATTCCATGCTTCTGATGGAAAAGTCGATGAATTTCCTGTGGACAAAACAGGCGGCGATTTCAGATAATATCGCCAATGCAGAAACGCCGAACTATAAGGCGAAGATTGTTACCTTTGAAGAAAATCTGCGCGAAAAGATGGAACAGGCTCTGCACTCCGCCACACCGCGCACCAATCTGCGGGATACCTTGGAGAATGCGAATTTCTCGGTTATCACGGCGCAGGAGAGCAACCGTATGGATGATAACGGTGTCAATACTACCGAGCAGATGGTCGAACTGGTGCGTAATGCGTACCAGATTCAATATGTCATGCAGTCCATCTCCAGCGATTTGAGTATGTTGCGGACAGCGATTAACGGTAAGTGATAAAGTGAGGGGAAAGATATGTCGTTTTTAAGCACTTTGAATATTGCTGGGTCCGGCATGACTGCACAGCAGACCCGTCTGGATATTATTGCAGAAAATATTACCAATGCCTCTACCACGCGCACAGAAGCTGGTGGTGCATACCGCCGTAAAATTGTGACGATGCAGGCACAGGGCGGACGAGATGATTTCCGTGCGGCGATGGCACGCGCACAGCGTGTATCCAATGCTGGCTATACCACAACTGGTGGTGTGGCGATTACCAATATCACGGAGGACCAGTCTGACCTCAAGCTGGTGTACGACCCCAGCCACCCCGATGCCAATGAGAACGGCTATGTGGAACTGCCTAATGTGGATATGGTGCAGGAGATGGCAGACGCTATGGCGGCCAGCCAGGCATTTAATGCCAATGTGACGGTTTTTAATACCCTCAAAGGCGTGATTGCCAAGGGTTTGGAGATTGGTAGATAAGTCGAACGGAAAGGAAGACCATTGCTATGACGATTACGCAAGTAGATAGATTGCAGTCGATTACCCGTCTGAACGGGGCGGACAATGCCGTACAGCAGAATACTGCTGTCCCAGCTGGAACTTTTGGTTCCATCTTCCAGTCTGCCGTCGACTATGTGAAGGAAACCGATCGTGCAAAGAATGAGGCGCAGTATCTGTTGGCCACAGGTCAGCTGGATAACCCTGCGGAATTGACAATCGCTGCCACCAAAGCTCAAATTGCCGTTGAGCTGATGGTTCAGCTTCGCAACCGTGCGCTGGATGCGTACAATGAGCTGAAGAATATTGCAACATAATGTGCGTGTGATTTGAGCGTTGGAGGATGATATTAGTTGGTTGAGAAAATAAAGACCTACTGGGAAAAGGTCAAAGGAGTGCTAGGCAAGGTATCCAAAAAGATTTGGATTGCCATTGCCGTAGTGCTTGTGATAACGGCTGCGGTAATTGCATTTGTCGTAGCCTCCAACAACGAATATGAGGTGTTGTTCGCCGATTTGAACAACGGAGATGTGACCAATATTATCAACTATCTGGATGGAGAAGGGTTTACCAACTACCGTCTGGAGGATGGCGATACGATTTTGGTTCCGAAAGCACAGGTTCCGACCCTACAGATGAAGATTGCCATGCAGGGCTACGGAACCTCTGGTTATGCCTATGGGGGCTATGGTTCCTATACAGAGAAAGTGGGAATGTTATCCACCGATGCAGAACGCAGAACCCTCTGGCTGATTGCGACGATGGAACAGATTCGCGCTTCGGTTCTTGCCATTGACGGTGTCAAGGATGCGTCTGTCAACATTACCGAGGGAGAGGACAACTCCTATGTGTTAGACAGTGGCAACCGCGTAGATGCAACTGCTTCTGTGCAGGTCACAATGCACGACGGTAAGATGCTGACCGACAAGCAGGCCTCTGCCATCCGTTCTCTGGTGGCATATGGTGTACAGGGACTGAAAGTTGATAATGTAATTGTTATGGACATCTACGGGAATGTTTATACCGAAGATGATAGCTTTGCTGACATCAGTAGCGATTCCTCGGCACTGAAGATGGAGCTGGAGGAGAAGTACAACCGTTTGATTCGTACCAACATCATGCAGGTGCTTGTCCCTCTCTTCGGTATTGATAATGTGAAGGTCGGTGTCATCTGCACCGTGGATGTCAACCGTATGACACAGGCCTCGACCGAGATTAACGCACCCGACTGGGCAACCAACGGGGAGGGTATCATCGGCAGTAAAGTATGGGATAACTACATCACACGCGATGAGGATGAACCTGTTGGTGGTGAGGTCGGTACCGAGACCAATGCCCAGTTGCCTGACTATGTGGAAGGGCAGATGCAACCCGATGGGACAGAAACGGGAATCGGGTCAAGTGGGCAGATTGACTATGTCAATCCTACTACCGAAACTTATACCGAGCGCACCGCTGGGTATCTAACTGATTGCATGGTGTCTGTCAGTATCAACTCTGCCGCAACTGGAGCCTTGGATATCGAGGGACTAAAACTCCATGTGGCGCGTGCAGCAGGTATTTCCGATGACTATGCGGCCAGTAAGGTTTCCGTCTATGCCGCCCCGTTCCCCGTTGCACCTGTGGACCCACCAGTGGACGATTGGCCGTTCCCGTTTGAGAAGTGGGTGCTGTACGCGGCAGGTGGCGGATTGCTCCTGTTTGTCCTGCTATTGGCTCTTATTATTTCCGCAATCAAACGAGCCCGTAAGAAGAGAAAGGAAAAGCTGGAGGAACTGGCGCGCTTGCAGGAACAGGCGGAACTGGAGAAGTTGATGAACGCCACATCTGAAGAGCAACCTGAGGAGGATGCTGGTGCGGATGTTATGGCGATTAAGAGTGAGAGAAGTATGGAACTGCGTAAGGATATTCGTAGATTTGCCGATGAAAGCCCAGAGATTGCCGCGCAAATCGTGAAGAACCTGCTGAAGGGAGGCGATGTGGATGGCTGATGCTGTGGCAACCGCACAGACTACTGCGGCAGAACCAACCACTTCTTCTAAAAAGAAGCCAGTACATAAGTACACAGCAGATATGACCAACGCACAGCGCGCCGCTGCCGTTATCATTTCGCTGGGAGCAGACAAAGCTTCTAAAATTTATAAGCATATGGACCCCGAGGATGTCGAACAGCTCACCATTGAGGTGGCACAAATGGGTTTCCTCGGCTCAGAGCAGACCGAGGAAATTCTGACAGAATTCCACCAGATGTGTATGACCAACAAGGCTATCACGGAGGGTGGTCTGGAATATGCACGAGTTGTCCTCGAAAAGGCCTATGGCCCGCAAGAGGCGGCGGAGCTGTTGAGCAAAGTCACGCGCTCCCTCAAAAGCCGTCGCTTCGCTTTCTTGGCGAAGGCGGATATTAAGTCGCTGTATACCGCACTACAGGGAGAGCGTCCCCAGACGATTGCACTGGTGCTGTCCCATGTGGATGCCTCCAAAGCGGCCTCTGTGGTTTCCCAAATTGAGGGAAAAAAACAGGTGCGCGTGGTGGAAAGTCTGGCAAAGCTTGACAGTGTTTCCCCCGATGCCATTAAAATCGTGGAGGCAGAGCTAGGTAAAAAGTTCTCCAGTATGGTTACCAGTCAGGATGTCAAGGTCGGCGGTATCGACTATGTTGCTGACATTATGAATAACCTCGACCGTGCAAGCGAGAAGAATATCTTCGATGGCCTGATTGAACGCGACCAGAATCTGGCGGAAGAAATCCGCAAGAGAATGTTCGTCTTCGAGGATATCGTCACCATGGACGACCGTTCCGTCCAGCGTTTCGTCCGCGACTGCGATACAAGAGATTTGGTGCTCTCGCTCAAGGCCGCCAACAACGAGGTTGCCAACAAGTTGTTCTCCAATATGTCCAGCCGTATGGCACAGAGTATCAAGGACGACTTGGAGATTACCACCAATGTCCGACTCAAGGATGTTGAAGCTGCACAACAGCGTATTGTGGATATCATCCGCAACCTAGAGGAGAGAAACGAGATTATTATTCTGAAGGGCGGAAAGGACGATGTCATTGCCTAATATTTTCAAGCACTTTTCCCGCGACAGTAAGGCAGAGATGTATGTTTTTCCCACTATCTCGGATACACCAGAGGAGCCTAAAGAGAAGGCGAACACACTCAAATTGGTTGATTTTGCGGCAGAATTTGCGGCGGCGGAAGCCGCCGCAGATGCGGCAGAGTTAGCACTGACGCTGGAGGAGATTCGTACCGATACCGATGCAGAGGGCGAAATCGAGGACTACGGCGATATGGGATATGGCGACGAGGATACCTGTGATGGCGAGGCAGAAGTTGAACTGAGCCCTATCGACCAGACCACACTTGAAATTGAAACCATGCTCCGTGAGGCCGAACGAGAAGCGGCTGAAATTTTGGAGCGTGCGCGTGAGGCTGCCCAGTTAGAAGCGGCGGAAATCTACCGTGCCGCGGAGGAAGAAGGTCGTCTGGAGGGATATCAGGCAGGTGTCGCACAGGCGATGGAGGAAGGCCGTCAGCAACAAGAGCAGATGGCCGCACGGATGCAAGATGAAGTAGAAAAGTTTCTAGAAAAGGCTGGCGTGGCACTGGACCGACAGCTGGATGAAAATGTCAACGAACTGCGCGACTTGGCGATTGCCATTGCAGAAAAAGTGGTCTGTATCAGTCTGCGTAGTAGTACAGAAATCATTGGCCGCATGGTACAGGCCGCGCTCGATAAGCGCAAACACCGTGAATGGATTCACATCTATATCTCGGAGTCCGATGCCAAGCGGATGAGCCAAATCCCTGCCTCGTTGACAGCGGCGGTTTCTGGTATCTCCGACCGCGTGCGCATTATCCCCATGGCGGACGATGATTCTGGTACCTGTGTTATCGAGATGCCAGAAGAAATTATTGATGCGAGTGCTTCCACACAGTTGGGAAATATTCGCGCTCTGCTCTCGAATAGTAGTAGACAGACGGAAAATGACCTCAATTCGTTTGGAAGTTTCGGTAATTTTGGTTTTTAATGCATAACAGGAGAACGATATGTCAGTTTTTCAGCAGATGGCTCGTCAGGTGTACAACGCTGAAACCTACAGCTTGACGGGGAAAATTGAAAACATCGTGGGAATGTCCATCGAGGCATCTGGTGGCCATGCCGCCGTCGGCGATATCTGTCGTATCTATAACGGTGAGTCGGGACGACAGGTGACGGCGGAAGTGGTTGGTTTCAAGAATGACCGCATCCTCCTCATGCCGTATTCCGATATGAATGGTATCTCCGCTGGAAACTTCGTACGCAATACAGGCGCACAGCTGACCTTGCGCGTGGGGGAGTTCCTGCGTGGGCGTATTATCAATGCACTCGGCCAACCGATTGATGGAAAAGGTCCCTTTATTGGCGGTACGAACTACTGCATCAGCGGTGGGTATATCAACCCCATGAACCGCCCCCCCATTCGTGAGAGAATGGAGTTTGGGGTCAAGGCGATTGACGGAATGCTGACCATCGGTAAGGGACAGCGTATTGGTATTTTCGCTGGTTCTGGTGTTGGTAAGAGTACCTTGATGGGCATGATTGCCCGTAATGTGAAAACAGATATCAATGTTATCGCGCTGGTAGGAGAGCGTGGACGAGAAGTTTTGGAATTTGTCCAGAAGGACTTGGGCGAGGAAGGTATGCGTCGCTCCATTCTCGTGGTGGCAACTTCCGACCAGCCAGCGATGTTGCGCATGAAGTGTCCCTGTGTTGCCACTGGAATTGCGGAGTATTTCCGTGACCAGGGGTACAATGTTCTGTTGATGATGGACTCGCTGACACGATTTGCTATGGCACAGCGTGAGATTGGTCTTGCTGTCGGTGAACCGCCTGTGTCCCGTGGTTATACCCCGTCTATTTATGCGGAGCTTCCCAAATTGTTGGAGCGAAGTGGAAATTTCAGCAAGGGGTCTATTACAGGTGTCTATACCGTTCTGGTGGAAGGTGACGATACCAACGAGCCTATCGCAGATACAGTGCGTGGTATTCTGGACGGTCATATTGTGCTGTCCCGTTCTTTGGCCCATGCAAACCACTATCCAGCCATTGACATTGGACAGAGTATCTCGCGTCTGATGAATGATATTGCCTCCAAGGAGCATAAGGAACTTGCATCCAAAGTGCGCGATATTATGAGCGTCTACGAGAAAAATGCAGACCTAGTTTCTATTGGTGCGTATAAGCCAGGCAGTAACCGAAAACTGGACTATGCACTGACAAAAATGGATGAGGTCAATGCGTTCTTGATGCAACAGGTCAATGAGTCGTTTACCTACGAACAGACGCTGGCGAAGCTCAAGCAGATAATAAAATAATAGGATTTACAAATGAAAAAATTTAAGTTTTCGCTGGATACGGTGCTGAGTTATAAAGACCAGATTCTTGATGCCCTCAAAATTGAACACGGTGTTATCCTCGCAGAAATCCGTGCGCAGGAGGAACTTCTTGAAGCCACTTGGCGACGCTATCGGGATTACGATGAGGAGTTCCGCGAGCAAAAGATGAATGGTATCAGTGCTTTGAATGCGATGATGTACGAGGCGGGACTACGGGCGCAGGAGCTGGAAATCAGACGGCAGACAGAGGTATTGGAAGCCTTAAAAGTCAAAGAGGAAAAAAAGCGCAACGAAGTTGTCGAAGCAAAACAGGATACTGCGTCGTTGGAAAAGCTCCGTGAGCGCAAATTGGACAGCTACCACAAGAGTGTCCAAAAGGGTGAGGAGCAGATGATTGAGGAATTTGTCAGTACACAGCGCGCGATGTCCAGTCTATAATCTTGTCCAAAACGGTACGATACCGTTTGGAAATAGAGAGATATTGTTAAGGAGGTGACCATATTGGAACAAATCAATCGGGGGATTCTTCTACGGAAACAGTTTGCGGCTAGTGCTCATATCAAGGCAACCAGAATGGAAGTCGGTATGACACGCGAAGAACCGATTTTTGATGTACTGTTGGGACAGAAAAATGAGCAGTACAGCAATGAGATGGTGGAAAAGCCCAAAAAGTCGGAAAACGTGGAGGACACCCCAGAGAGAGAGGAACCCAAGTCCGAAGCACCCACGGAGCATGAGGATGAGGAGGAAACTTGCGATGTTGCCCGTGAAGCGGCGGCAGCACAGATTGTCTGGCTCATCGAACCAAATGCCGTCCATCTGAAGGTCGAAGCACAGCCAGAAAAGGTGGCAACCATCGAGCGACCCATGTTGATTAGCACCAACGATGAGCCGACGCAGTCACTGGAGGACCTGCTGGGAACCCAGATGGAAAATCTGGTCGGAGAATCGGAGGAACTGGTGGTAACGGAGCCAGTGCCAGTGGTGGCAGAGAGTTTCCAAGAAGTCGTACAGATGGATACTACCGACAACGAGCAGGGCAACAACGACCTTACGATGGATATCGAAGTGACCACCACAACGGACAGCGAAGAAACCAACGCGGAAGCAGTGGTCGTCGAAACACCCCTGTTTGAAGGCGTGGAAACGACACCCATCAAAGTGGCAGAGGCACCCGAGAGAATGGAGCAGAGTGTGCCTGTCAATCAGCAGGTAGTCGAAAAGTTGTCCACCATGATGGAAACAGGAGAGACCAGCGTGCAGATTCAGCTGGAACCTGTGGAGCTGGGCAAGATGACGATTGAGTTGACCCGTAGTTCGGATGGTACTTTGACTATTCTGCTCGATGCGGAAAATGCACAGACCCGTTCTCTGCTGAAGAAGCACATGGGCTCTTTGCAGGAGGCATTGGCCGACCGCGGACAGAAGGTGGTGCAGATTACCGTGGAGCACAACGAGGAGAGTCAGCGTCAGGAGAATCAACAGCGTAACGACTTCCGTGATAGCCAGAGCCAGAATGGGCAACAGCAGGAACAGCAACAACAGCGTCGGGATGCCCGACACAACAGCACAGACTTCATGCAACAGCTTCGACTGGGATTGATTCCACTCGAAGAAGAGGATGAGTAAGAGAGGAGGAACGATTCGTGTCTTCTATCGGTAATGTTTCTGGCTATTACGGAATGACAGGTAATAGCGGTATGGTGAACAGTGCGGCGAGTGGTGCGTATACCAACAGCTCTATGGATGCCTACGGCCTGAACATGAATGATTTCATGACACTGATGGTGGCGCAGTTCACCAATCAGACCATGGAGGCAACAGCGGATATCAGTGATATGCTCAACCAGATGGTGCAGATGCAGATGGTAACAGCACTGTCCAGTATGTCCACCGCGATGAACACCATGACGGATGCTTCCATTATGACCTATGCCGCCTCTCTGGTTGGCAAGGAAGTAACGGTAGCAGGGTATGACCAGGAGGGCAACTACCAGGAGGTCATCGGCTCCGTAACGGCAACGGGTAGCTACGGCGGCGAGCAGGTTATTTTTGTGGACGATGCCATGTATTATATGGACCAGATTATCGCCGTGGGTCGTCTGCCTGAAACAAAGGCAGAGGATAATCAGACAACCCCCAATGATGGTACTAGCGATACACCTCCCGTCGAGGGGACAGTCCCCAGTGATTCCGAAGATTCCAGCGAGGGGAACTGAGGTGAGCGCAGATGATTGAAAGAGTATCATCCAAGCGTTACCAACCGTCACCAGCACAATTGCAACAGGCGGTCGCCAGTGCGAGTTTTGACCTGTTGTTGCGTCAGGAATTGGATAAAGTCCAGCAGACACGGGAAGTAGAATTCTCGAAACACGCGATGCTCCGTGCGGAGGAGCGTGGTATCGACATCACACCCGACTTGATTGACCAGTTGCGTGGCAGTATGATTCGCGCACAGGCCAAGGGCGTGACCAATGTTCTGGCGATGGATTCTGAAAAAGCATTTATTATCAATGTACCCAACGCAAAAGTCATCACTGCGATTACGCAGGATGAAATGAAAGAAAATGTATTTACCAATATTGACGGTGCCGTGTTCCTGTGACCTATCACAGATAGCAGGACCGATTTTGGATGCTTTTGTCCCAACCCGATTGGTATGGGGCAGGCGGCACCAATTGAAAGGAGTAACATAGAGTACTATGACTGGAGCAATGTATGCCGCAATTTCCGGCTTAAAGACGCACATGAACAAGCTCAATGTTATCGGTAATAATATCGCGAATGTGAATACTTATGGCTATAAAACACAGCGCGCTATCTTTTCCGATTCCATCTATGTCAATCTCAAGGCAGGTAGTAATGGTACAGCGGTGGACGGTGCAAGTAACCCCTCTCAGATTGGTTACGGCGTCGAGCTGTCTGCGGTCGATGTCGATATGAGTAGCGGAACCTTTGCCCCCACTGGCAAGGATATGGACTGCATGATTATGGGCGACGGCTTCTTCCTGGTGGGCGATAAAGAGCAACAGTATATGATTGACCCCACCAATGCCGATAGCCTCGCCTCTCTGTCGTTGACCCGTGTGGGTAACTTTGAGTTCAAATCTGACGGTTATCTGTCCGATGCCAACGGCAACCTCGTCTATGGTTTCCTCTGCACTGGTACCATCGGTGATACCAAGGTGTTCAGTGACCAGTTGGTTCCCATCAGACTGCCCCGCCTGTTGGTCGGTACTAACCCCGATACGGGCATTGATGAGATTCAGATTGCCTACCCCAATGCAACCGAGGGTGGGTACCTGCAGGATATGACGGGTGCCGATGGCGAGGAACTGCCTTTTGCTGGTATGGAGAGCATTTCCATCGACCCCACGACAGGTACGATTATGGGTATTTCCAAGGATACCAAGCTACCTGTTACCATCGGTGTTATTGCCATTGGCAGTGTGACCAACCCCAACGGTGTTAGCCACATAGGCGGCCCCTACTTCCAGGCGGCTGGCGGTGCTGGTAAGGTACAGGTTTCCCTGATGGGTGGCATGGAAAAAGAGATGATGATTTGCAACAACCCTCTTGAGAGTTCTGAGATGACCAATTTTACCTATCTCAATGCCAGTGTGTACGGAGATGATATCGAGGGACTGTCCGAGGATATGCGTGTCTATGGCGCAGGTAGTGCAGAACTATTGACGGGCGGTCTGGAGATGTCCAAGACTGACCTGACCAATGAAATTTCCGAGATGATTACCACCCAGCGTGGTTATCAGGCGAATACCCGTATTATTACCGTAACCGACTCCATGCTCGAAGAGTTGGTCAACCTCAAGCGTTAATGATATTCTGCTGGGAGTGTTGTGAGCGATGTTTTGCAACACTCCCAGAAAAAGAAACAAGAAAGGCGGCTGAAGGATGATTGTATTGACGAAACGAAGCGGGGATAAATTTCTGGTCAACCATCAGCAAATCGAATGTATCGAAATGATCCCCGAATCTAAGATTGTTATGATGAACCACGACTATTACCTCGTCATGGAGGACATTGACGAGATTATTGATAAAATTACAAAGTACGAAGCAAAGGTAAGGGACATCTATCGGGAACTTACCATTAGAGATAATCGGCTTAAATAAACAGCCAGAACCCAGACGAGGTCTTGACTGTCGTTGGAGGTAAAAAATACATGAATCTAAATTATATTATCGGCTTAGTGGCGGCCATCGCTGTGTTCCTGTTCGGTTGCGTCAGTAGCGTGGTCATTGAACCAAAATTTGATATTACCTTTAATTTTGGTAACTTGATTAACTTCTTTGACCCAGCCAGTATTCTCATTACTATCGGATGTACTTTCGCTATTATTATCGCTAGCTTTCCTGGTGATATGCTGTCGAGTGTCCTCAAGCATTTTAAAATTATTTTGAATACAAAGAATTTTCAACCCGCGCAGTATATCGACCAGTTGGTAGAATTGGCGCAGATTGCTCGTAAGAACGGTCTGCTGGCACTGGAAGAACGCGCAAACAGTCAGACAGACCCCTTCTTCAAGCAGGCAATTATGCTGATTGTTGACGCAAACGACCCCGACAAGGTGCGTAGTATTTTGGAAAATGATATTGAGTGTATGTCGGCACGCCACGAGGGTGCGGCTGGTATGTATGATAAGGCGTCCTCTATCGCTCCTGCATTCGGTATGGTCGGTACGCTGGTCGGTCTTATCAATATGCTGAAGGGTATGGATGTGGAAAGTGGTGGTAGTAATCTGGGTTCTGACATGGGTACGGCACTGATTACCACCCTGTACGGCTGTATTCTGGCGCACATGGTCTTTGGTCCGATTGCTACCCTGTTGCGTAACCGCGATGAGCAGGAAGTCCTGTGTAAGATGATTATTATTGAGGGTATTATGTCCATCCAATCTGGTGAAAACCCAAAGTTCCTGAAGGAGCGTCTGTTGACCTATATGAGCCAGAAACAGCGTCAGCTGGCAGAAGGTGGCGGCGGTAAGGGTAAAAAAGGGAAAGGTGGCGGCGATGCTGACGCAGAGGCCGCGTAATCACACGATTAACCTGATAGAAGGAGCGTGAGAAGCTTATGAAAATGCGCAAAAAGAGCAGTGGCGGCGGCGCAAACTGGATGGATACCTACGGCGACATGGTTACGCTGTTGCTGTGCTTCTTTGTGCTACTCTATTCCATGTCTACCATCAGTGAAGAAAAGTGGAAGATGTTGGTCGCCAGCTTTAACCCAGAGGCCGCGTTGACGATGACGGAGAGTTCGGGCAACGATGGCCCCAATGCCGACCCCAACGAGTTGGACGGCTCTGGTATGGGTTTGAGCCAAGTGGATATCGATGAGGATATGGCACAGCTCTATGAGATGATTATGGCGTATGTTGCCGACCAGAATGCACAGGACAGCGTTTCTGTGTCGCAGGGTGACGGCAAGGTGTTTGTCACTTTCAATCAGACCGCTTTCTTCGATGGCGAGGAATGGCAACTGCGCGAGGAGAGCAAGCCGATTCTGGAGATGATTGCGGGGATGCTCTCGGAGGTCGCAGACTCCATTGAGGAAGTGCGCATCATGGGACATACCGCGCAGGCTGACCCGAACAGACCCAACAACATCCTGCGCGACCGTATGCTCTCGGCAGAGCGTGCCGCTAATACGCTGGCCTACATCCAACAGTTCTGTACCGTTGACCCAGCGCGTCTGATTAGTGAGGCGTATGGCCAGTGGCGACCTGTTGCCCCCAATGATACCCCTGAGGGGCGCGCACAGAATCGTCGCGTGGAAATGATTGTCAGTGGCAGAAATCTGGAAGAAGAACTTGCAAATGGTATCCAGAACTACTATACTGGAGATAAGGCCCCGACGACCGAAACAAACAGTGACACAACCGACACAGCAGGGAATGATGTTCCCACAGAGGGCGGGACAAGTGAACCGCAGGCATGACATGGCACTGCGGAATATAACGGGAATGTAAAGGCAGGTTGATAAGGAGATATGTCTGAAGTACTGTCACAAAGCCAAATCGATGCCCTGCTCAATGCCGTCCGTGCAGGTGATAGGGATGTCAATGAGAAAAAGGACGACCAGGGCGAGAAACAATATCGGAAGTATGACTTCCATAGTCCGAAAAAATTTACAAAAGACCGTATCAAAATGCTGAACAGTGTTTTTGATACATATACACGCATCATCAACACCCGATTGAATACGACGCTCCATACGGCTTGTGAGGTTGAGGTGGAAAGTATTGAAGAACAGCGATATTACGAATTTTCCAATGCGTTGACTGACACCGATGTATTAGCAGTTGCCAATGCGGTGGTGGAGGGCAACCGCGACGAATCCCCAGCCCTTTACTATGTGTCCCCCAGCTTGTGTACTTATATGATGGACCTCATGCTGGGTGGCGATGGTGAGCCAGAGAAAGAGGATTTGGTGGATTATACTTACACAGATTTGGAACTCCGTCTCTATGAAAGCATTATGCAGGACTTAGTTTCTGTCATGGGTGGCGGTTGGGCCAACTATTTGGAGTTAGACTTTGAGTATCAGAGAACCGAGGTCAATCCCACACTGGTACAGCTTATCGGTATTGATGAAGTTGTCGTCATTGTGGATTTGCGCGTGAAGTTCCCTGGCTATTCTGGTCGTATGAGAATTTGTCTGCCTGCTATGATGTTGAGCAATCTATTTGCTATCATCAGCCATAAGAATGCGGAGCAGAGAGGAACGACAGATGAAGATTCCCGGGAAATCTTTGATAAACTGCGTGACTCTACCCTGGAGATTGTGGCACATCTGCCAGAGGCCAGATTGCAGTTGAGTGATATCTACCACCTCAATGTGGGCGATGTG
The DNA here is from genome assembly GCA_045658885.1 of Candidatus Pelethomonas sp. Classification (GTDB taxonomy): domain Bacteria; phylum Bacillota; class Clostridia; order Oscillospirales; family Oscillospiraceae; genus Pelethomonas. The sequence continues at coordinate 46,726 of JAZOVU010000064.1, forward strand.
ATTGACCTGGGACAGAAGCAAGGTTCGCCTGTGTTCCTGAACATTGGTGGATATAACTGGTTCTCGGGTCAGATGGGAACGCACAATAAGAAGATGGCTGTGAAGATAGAGGATGTGTGCTATCAGGCCGAGAGAAGGAGCGAGTAAGAAGGATGCAGAGAGAAGTTTTTAGCCCATTGGCGATAGATGCCTTGGGCGAAATGATGAATATCAGCCTTGGCTCATCGGCAACCGCCGTGTCCAATATGCTGGATAGGCGCGTGGATATTACTACGCCGAAAGTCTCTGTCGTTGATATTGATAAATTTTCGATTGCCGACATTGAACCAGCAATGGGTGTCGAAATCAAGTATGTTTCTGGCTTGGAGGGCAGCAATATTATGCTGCTCAAAAAAGAGGACATCAAGGTAATTGTTGACATCCTGATGGGACAGGAATCCGATGAAGCGGACTTTGAGCTGAATGAGTTGACAATCAGCGCAGTGTGCGAGGTTATGAACCAGATGATGGGTGCATCCGCTACGGCTCTGTCCGATTTCCTTGGCTACTCTGTCAACATCTCTACCCCGAATCCCTTTGAGATGCAGGACTTTGACCAATTCAAATATGAGCATCTCCCCCATGCAACCAATATGGTGGTTGTCATCCGCTTCTCACTGAAGATTGAAAACCAGCTGGAAAGCGAGTTTATGAATGTCATCTCTGTGGAACTGGCCAGAGAGTTGCTCGGCGGTCTGGGTCTGGAGGAAGAGGATATCCTCGGCGCAGAAGCACATCTGCTGAATGCTACTCCCGAGCAGTCCACGGAATCCGATGCTGGTGGTAGTAATAAGCAACTCAGCCAAGAGGAAATTGAAAAACTGTTGGCTGGCAATGTGGCGACAGAGCCAGAGCCCGAGCCGAGTGGCGGGAAGCTGAGCCAAGAGGAAATTGAAAAGCTGTTGGCTGGCAATGTAGCTACGGAGCCCGAACCCGAGCCGAGTGGTGGTAAGTTAAGTCAAGAGGAAATTGAGAAGTTGTTGGCTGGCAATGTAGCCACAGAGCCAGAACCTGAGCCGAATGGTGGCAAGCTCAGTCAGGAGGAAATTGAAAAGTTGATGAGTGGCGCAACGGCGGCACCGCAGAGCGCACCTGCGCCAGCACCTGCCCCACAGCCGATGCCACAACCGCAGGCTACCATGCCTCCGCAGCAGGCGATTCCACAACAGATGCCACAGGCACAGGCAATGCCGCAGATGCCCCAAATGCCACAGGGTATGCCGCAAATGCCAATGTATCCTATGCCGGATGGACAGATGGGCTATCCCCCCAATTTTTATCCGCCCTACCCGTATCCGTATCCCTACCCGTATCCGCCGCAGCCTGAGGAGCAACAGCCCAAGGCTACGGCGAAGCCAGAGCCGAAGACCATCAATGCCAAGTCTGCGAAGATGGACGAACTCAACGGTAAGGATTCTCTGACGGAAGAACAGTCCCAGAACCTCGATTTGATTATGGAGGTTCCCCTGCAGGTGACAGTCGAGATTGGTCGTACCCGTCGCAAGGTGCAGGACATTCTCTCTTATACTAAGGGTTCTCTGGTGGTACTGGATAAGTTGGCTGGTGACCAGGTAGATATTTATGTCAACGGCAAGTGCATCGCAAAGGGCGATGTCGTCGTGGTTGACGATAACTTCGGCGTTCGTATCACTGAGATTATTCAGATGGACGGCGGTGAGGGGCTGTTTTCTAAATAAACGCCCCATGATATAGATAGTACATCCCGATAATTGAAATTTTGAAACTTTGAGAAAGAAGGATAGAGTAAAATGGGTAAGAAGATTTTGTTGGTTGATGATGCTGCCTTCATGCGAAAGATGATTAAGGATACCCTCAGCAAGAGTGGTTATACCGACCTCCATGAAGCTGTTGACGGTGCCGATGCTGTCGAGAAGTACAGCGAACTGCATCCCGACCTGGTTATCATGGATATCACCATGCCCAACATGGACGGTCTGGAGGCACTGAAGGCCATCCGCGCAAAGGATGGCGGTGCGAATGTCGTCATGTGTTCCGCAATGGGTCAGGAGAGCATGGTCATGGACGCAGTTCGTTCCGGTGCCAAGGACTTCATCGTTAAGCCCTTTAAGGGCGAGCGTGTCATTAAGACCGTTACCTCCATTCTGGGCGAGCCCTAACCGCGCAACAGCAGGAGGATACGATGCCTGAAGTATTATGGCTGCTGATTGCAGTCATTCTGGTCATGGGTCTGGCGTACCTGTTCACACGCTATGTGGCAGGGAACCAGAACCTGCTGTCCCAACGAGGGAGAACAACAAAAATGCTCCATATCGTTGAGCAGACATACATGGGACGGGATAGGCAGATTGTACTGATGCAGGCAGGAGAACGATATTTCCTCCTTGGCAATACCCCAACACAAATCACCACGCTGGCGGAACTCTCCGCAGAGGAAGTTGAAGCATGGCGCGAGAAAGAAATGGGAGTAGAAACACAGACACCGAGCTTTACCCAGTCCCTGCAAGAGATACTAAAACGAAGCAGGAGGGATTCAGGTGACTGACAGTATTATCAATATCAACGGTGACAATATTCAAACGCTGGAAATATTATTTATTACCACGCTGATTTCTCTATTGCCATCGTTGGTTGTGATGATGACCTCATTTGGACGGTACATCATCTCTCTTTCCTTTCTCCGCGCCGCGCTTGGTACACAGCAATCGCCACCCAATATCGTATTGACTGGTATTGCACTGTTCTTGACGCTGTTTACCATGTCGCCCGTGCTGACGGAAATTTATGACACCGCCTATCAGCCGTATGCACAGGAAGTGATTGGACAAGACCAATTCCTAGAGCGCGCGGCGGTTCCCATCAAGGAATTTATGTTGTACAATACAGATGAAAAAACGCTCGATATGTTCTGCGAATTGGCGCACATCGAACCAGTCAGTGGGGAGGAAGCGATGGACTTGTCCATCTGGATTATCGTACCTGCCTTTATGACCTGTGAATTGGAGAAAGCGTTTTTTATCGGCTTTCTGGTCTATATCCCGTTTACCCTGATTGATATTATTGTAGCATCTACCTTGATGTCGATGGGTATGGTCATGTTGCCGCCTGCAATGATTTCCTCGCCGTTCAAACTGTTACTCTTTATCTCCGTCAACGGTTGGGACCTCATGTTCTCCACCTTGATTCAAACTGTGAACTAATGGGTAGGGGAGGGGACACTACATGAATGCTTCTGAAGTTGGAACTGTCCTGCACGAGGCCCTGCTGGTTGTCGTGAAACTCGCTGGACCGACTTTGTTGATGTGTATGTTGGTCGGTGTTATCACCGCCATCTTTCAGGCGGTTACGCAAATCCATGAACAGTCGTTAGCCTTTATTCTCAAACTTGTGGTGGTCTTTCTGTTTCTCCTGCTTGGTGGCAGTTGGATGCTACAAAATTTGCAGGATTTTACCTACTATGTCTTTGAGTTGATGAAGAAGTAAGGACGAGGGCTATGTTTGACTGGTCAGAACTGACACTATTTATTTATGTCATGGCGCGGATGAGTGGGTTTGTCCTGTTCAACCCGATTCTGGGACGAAATAATGTCCCCGTTATTTACCGCACAAGTTTTGCATTGGCACTCTCTGTCAGTACGATTTCCGCCGTCGCGGAGCGACAGACAGCGGTGATTCCTGTGAATTTGTCGGATTTGGCCATTCGCGTCCTGTTGGAACTCGCCATCGGGTTCTTTTTTGGCATGGTCATGCAGTTCTTCTTCTATATCCCACAGTTGGCTGGTACAGTCGTTGACACGCAGATGGGTATGACGATGAACCAAATCTATGACCCTGCCTCACAATCGAATCTGTCCACAACGGGTGTGTTGCTCAATGCGTTTATGCTGTTGCTCTTTTTTGCAGAGAATGGGCACCACTCGCTCCTGCGGATTATTATTACCTCTGGGGATGTTGTGCCATATGGCGCGGCTACCTTCGGGAGAGAGGCGGCAGAGGCGATGCTACAGCTGTTTATCAACTGTACGCTGTTGGCGGTAAAGTTGACGCTCCCCATCCTGGGGGCGGAGCTGTTGGGACAGATTGGCATGGGCGTTTTGATGAAGGTGATTCCACAGATAAATGTCTTTGCCATCAATATTGAATTAAAAGTAATTATCGGTCTGGGACTTCTCCTCGCGCTCCTCTCGCCCATCAGTGAGTATTTGCTGACCGTGGAGATGCAGATGCTCAAAAGTCTGGAGGAACTCCTGCTGTTAGCAGCAGGATAGCCTCTACCCGTTTGTGATGCCGTAAGGGGGGACACTCTTGGCGGATTCTTCCAAAACCGAAAAAGCGACACCGAAACGACGACGGGATGAACGAAAGCGTGGTAATGTTGCAAAAAGTCAGGATGTTGTCGCCGTGGCAACACTGACAATTTCCTATGCTATGTTGCGCCTGTTGGCTCCGAGTTTCGTCGAACAGACTGCCCGATTTATCGAGTATTGTCTGGGGGAGGCTATGCGTGCAGAGATGAGCTTCCCAGCACTGTTGCAAGAACTGTTGCGACAGTCGGGAATGCTTGTGGCACTGACCGTCGGTCTGCTGGCACTGGCGATTATCGTGGTGTCCATTGCGGCAACCTTTGCCCAGACAGGTATGTTGGTGTCTGCGGAGGCTCTGAAGCCGAAATTCAGTAAAATCAATCCCTTGCAGGGATTCAAACGACTATTTTCCCTCCGAAGCGTGATTGAAACGCTCAAGGGTATTCTGAAAATTGTGTTGCTGTTGTGGTTGGTGTACAATAATTTGATGGATATGCTGTCTGTCAATCACAAGTACCTGTACACAGATATTTCTCAAGGTATCCAACATATCTACGACAGCATCCTCACAATGATTTTTCAAATCATTATTGCGTTTGCCGTAGTCGCGGCTGCGGACTACCTCTACCAGTGGTGGGACTACGAACAGCAGTTGCGTATGAGCAAACAGGAAATTAAAGAAGAATATAAACAGACGGAAGGCGACCCCCAAATTAAGGGAAAGATTAAGGAACGCCAACAGCAAATGGCGCGTTCGCGCATGATGCAACAGGTGCCACAGGCGGATGTTGTTATCAAGAACCCGACGCACTTTGCAGTGGCTCTGCGCTACCACCCCGATACGGACAATGCCCCTATCGTTCTCGCCATGGGACAGGACGAGTTGGCACTCCGTATCATCCAAGTGGCAGAAGAAAATCAAGTCGCTGTGGTGGAAAATGTGCCACTGGCGCGTGCGCTCTATGCCAGTGCCGAGCTGGGGCGAGAAATCCCCCCCGAATTTTACGGTGCGGTGGCAGAAATCCTGGTCTACATCTTCCGACTGAATAACGATACAAGATTGACAAAGTAACAAACGAGAGATAATTCACGAAGAAAGAGAGTTATCCATGAAGCGAATTTTAGACAATGCCATATCGCTGGCGGTGGTGGTTATCCTCCTCTTTCTGGTGATTCCACTGCATCCGGTTTTGCTGGACATTCTGCTGATTGTCAACATCGGTCTGGCAATTATGATTCTTATGATCACCATGAATATCTCCAGCGCATTGGAATTTTCCATATTTCCATCTCTGCTGCTGATCACGACGCTGTTTCGATTGGGTCTGAATGTTTCCAGTACCCGTCTGATTCTAGGTAATAGCGGTGATGCTGGTAGCGTTATCACGGCATTTGGCGAATTGATTACGGGCGGTAACATCGTTATCGGTTTCGTCATTTTCATTATTCTGGTATTGATGCAGTTTATCGTTATCACCAAAGGTGCGGAGCGTGTTTCTGAAGTTGCCGCACGATTCACACTGGACGCAATGCCTGGTAAGCAGATGGCGATTGACGCAGACCTCTCCGCAGGTTTGATTAACGAAGCAGAGGCGCGCGTGCGCCGTTCCAAAATCCAGAAAGAAGCCGACTTCTACGGCGCAATGGACGGTGCTACTAAGATTGTTAAGGGCGATGCCGTCATGTCGATTATTATTACGCTGATTAACTTTGTCGGCGGTGTGATTATCGGCTTGGTGATGGGTGGCGGTGATTTTGGTACGGTGTTGAGTACTTACTCCATTGCTACCATCGGTGACGGTCTGGTTGGCCAGATTCCATCTCTGATGATTTCTACCGCAACAGGTATGATTGTTACGCGCTCGGTTTCTGATGACAGCCTGAATGTCGATGTCGTTCGACAGTTTAAGGCACAGCCGTACTCCATTATGGCAACGGGTGTCATGCTCCTGTTCTTGGCGATGATTCCAAATACACCGCGTCTGGCTCTGTTGATTGGCGGTGCGGGCCTGTTGCTCGGCGGTTTGTATATCAGCCGTAAATTGGAGGAGGAAAAGGCGATGGAAACCGCGGTTGCAGAGCGCGAAGCGATGCAGGCGGCCGCAGAGAGTACCCCAAGCGAAAGCGATTATTACAAAGATGTCAACAATGTGTACTCCTTGTTGACAGTGGAACCCATCGAAATGGAATTCGGCTATAGCTTGATTCCGATGGTTGATGAAAGTCACGGCGGCCGATTGATTAGCCGTGTGGTTATTTTCCGCCGTCAATACGCGCAGGATATGGGTTTTGTTATCCCGTCTATCCGTATGCGCGATGCCTCCGCACTGGGAACAAACCAGTATGTTATTCGCATTAAGGGCGAGGAAGTTGCCAGTGGTGAGATTTTGGTGGACTATTATCTGGCTTTGGAACCGCCCAATCCGCTGGGAGAAATCGACGGTATTGAAACCATCGAACCTGCCTACGGTATTCCATCCCGTTGGATTTTGCCTGAAAAGAAAGAACTGGCGGAAATCTACGGCTATACAGTCATTGACCCTCTGTCCGTTATGCTGACGCACCTGTCTGAGACGGTGAAAAAGCATACCCACGAGCTGTTGAGCCGTACAGAAACGATGCAGTTGGTGGAGAATTTGAAAAATAGCGCACCAGACTTGGTGCAGGAAGTGGTTCCTGGTATTGTGTCCTATGCCACGCTGGAGAAGATTTTGCGTGGTCTGCTGAGAGAGGGTATCCCCATTAAGGACTTGGCTACCATCCTCGAAACAGCGGCCGATGCCCTCAGCCACGGACGCGATGTCGATATGGCAATTGAGCAGATTCGTTCTGCACTGAGCCGTACCATCACCAGACGCTTCTGCGAGGATGGCCAGTTGCGCGTGGTGACACTGGACGCCGAGGTGGAGAAGAAGATTATTGCCTCCATCACCCGCAACGAGCAGGGTGTCTACTTGGCAATGGGTCCCGATTTGATGCACCAGATTGTGTCCCAGATGGCAGAGAATATGAAGAAGTTTGCCGACCTGTCGCAGACCCCGATTATTCTGGTCAGTCAGGTGATTCGTGGCTATTTCAGCAAGATGATTACACAGTTTTACCCCAATGTCTATGTGCTGTCCTTTAATGAGATTACCAACACGGTACAGATTCAGGCACTGGGTAACATCACACTGGACGCACCGCCGCCCCGTATGGAACGGAAAGTAGGGGTGAATCCATGAGAGATGACGCAACGGAGGTCGTGAAGAAAACGACCATTTCGCAGGACGAATTGGACCATATGAGCAATGAGGAATTGCTTCTAGCGTATAAGAAGACTGGCGATGCCCAGTATAAGTGGCCATTGGTGTTGCGGTATAAGGATATTATCAAGAGTGCGGCACTCCAAATTCGTGGCGTATATAGCCATCTGGCGCAGGTGGATGATATCGTCAGTGAGGGTATTTTGACACTGGTGAGTGCCATCGACCGCTATGACCCGGAGAAAGGGGTCAAGTTCGACACTTTTATCGCAAAGCGTATCCGTGGAATGGTTATTGATGTGGCCAGAAAACAGGATTGGTTACCACGAAGTTTGCGTAGACGCACCCGAGAAATTGATGAGGCGGTGACACACCTCTATACCGATTTGGGACGCTATCCCAGCGATACAGAGGTGGCGCAATATCTGGGTATTACGGTTGAGAAGTACCATAAAGAGGTAGCTGGTGTGGCACTGGGTAACATCCTATCGCTGGACGCACTGATTGATATGCGGGAACAGGATACAGGATGGTTTGAGATGCCAGCGCGCGACGCAAAAGAACAGCCTGAGATGGTATTTCAAGAGCGCGAACTGCATGAGGTATTGACAGAAGGGATTTGCAAGTTGCGCGAAAACGAGCAGATTGTCCTCTCGCTCTACTATGAAAAAAATCTCCATATGAAAGAAATCGCACAGGTCATGGATATCAGCGCGCCGCGTGTATCGCAAATCCATACCAGAGCGATTGAAAAGCTACAGGAGCATATGCGTACCTATATGACTGGCGCAGATGCGTCGGCAAATCAAAAACGAAAGAAGGCACAGGGCGATGTTTAAGGGTTTTTATAATCTTACCTCTGGTATGCTGACCCAACGCGCGAGACTGAACAGTATCGCAAATAATATCACGAATATCACCACGCCTGGCTTCAAGGGAAGCCACCATACCATCAGCACCTTTCAGGATGTGATGTATCACCGTGTTGGAAATCAAGATAAATCCGACTATCAGGAAATCGGCAGGCAGAGCTATATTGTCGCCACCGATGAGATTATTACCGATTTTACACAGGGTATGTTGGAGGAAACTGGCATTACACTGGACTTTGCTATTGAGGGAGATGGTTTCTTCGCACTGCGTAACGAGGCGGGCGATACCATGTACACTCGTGCAGGTAGTTTCTCTCTGGACGAGGAGGGGTATCTCTGCTACTCCAACTTCGGACGCGTGTTGGACCCCAACAGCAACGAGTTGCGGGTGATGACCGATAAGGTGACTGGCGATAACAGCGGCAATATGTATGCGACCAATGGCCTGCTTTTGGGGCGTGTCGGTGTCTTTACCTTTGACGACCCCACACAATTGGAGTATAATGAGGAGGGATTCCTCGTTGGCGCAGAGGGACAGGCGAATCAGGATGCCAAACTACGCTGGGGGTATCTGGAACGCTCCAATGTGGATATGGTCAGCCAGATGACGGAAATGCTCAGCACACAGCGTGCTTTCCAGAGTGCTGCACAGGTCACAAAAATCTATGACAGCTTAATCACCAAGGTGACAAGCGAGATTGGCAGACTGTAACAAGCGATAAGAAAGCGAACGGTGACGAATGAATCAGTCTTTTTATACTGGCGCAGTGGGCGCGCGCCAGCAGATGTTAAATCTGAATGTGCAAGCCAATAATATGGCGAATGTCAATACCTACGGCTATAAGGCACAGGTGAGTCGCTTTGCTGCCCTGTTCCATCAGCGTGTGGACACGATTTCTGGTGGAGATGATTCCAACGGTGTCGGTGCTGCAATGTTGATGACCTCCACCGACCATAGACCTGGTACGCTGTTGTATACAGGTCGTTTCCAGGACTACAGTATTAACGGTAACGGCTATTTTGCGCTGGTGGATTTGGGAACCCGTGAGGTGACTTTTACCAGAAACGGCGCATTTGCTGTGTCGCCCTATGAGCGTGCTACTGGTCAATTGGACGAAGACGGCAATCCTATTATGGAAACGGCAATGGCACTGACCGATGGCCAAGGACGCTTCGTGTTGGGCACAAATGGCGATATCATTCTGGTGACAGATGAGACAGCTAAGCAGGATATCGGTATCTTTGACTTTGGAAATTACGACGGCATGGAGCATATCAGCGGAACAGAATTCATGCCTATTGATAAAAACGGAAATCTTTACTACGGTACGGGCGAGCTGAGCCAAGGAACCATTGAGGGCTCTAATGTCCATTTGGCGGACAGCATGACCAAGATGATTGAAGCACAGCGCGCCTATAGTATGGCATTGAAAATGCTACAGACATCCGACGAAATCGAAACAACCATCAACAACCTGCGATAAGGCAAGGAGGGGAGAAACATGAAAATTAAAAATTATGATGAGCTGAATTTTCTGGAAATTGATACACTTCGAGAAATTGGAAGTATCGGTACGGGAAATGCTGCGACTGCACTTTCTCAGCTCCTGCAAAAAGAAGTACGCATCACCATGCCTGAGGTGCGTATCATGGGATACAACGAGGCGATTGAATGGATTGGCGGTGCCGAGGAGATTACAGCTGGTGTTTTGATGAAACTCGGTGGTGAAATCAATGGTATCATGCTGTCTGTACAGCAGATGGCATTTGTCAATTTGGTGATGGAGAGCATCCTTGGCAAAGGGGTCAAGGACTATATGGAACTGCACGAAATGGAGTGTTCCGTTTTGATTGAGGTGGGTAATATTATGATTTCCACCTTCATCAATGCCCTGAGTAGTTTGGCTGGTATCAGTATCAATCTGACCGTCCCTGCCTTTACCGTCGATATGCAGGGTGCGATTATGGCGGTACCGATGGCGGAGTTCGGTGGACAATCTGACTATATTATGACCATTGGTGGTAACTTCGTGTGTGAAAACAAGCAGGTACCCTGCCGCCTGTTGCTTTCTCCCGATGTGCGCTCCCTGAATTTCTTGCTAAGAAAGCTGGGCGTGACGAGTGGAGACTAAATTGACAATTGGTATTGCGGATATGAAATTCGCACAACACAGTGGAACACTGATTACTTACGCCCTCGGTTCTTGTATTGGTATTTGCCTGTACGACCCAGCGATTAAGTTGGGAGGGCTACTGCATATCATGTTACCGCTGAATATGGAGGCAGGTAGAAAAAACCCCCTAAAATATGCGGACACTGGCATGGCGGAGATGCTCCGCCAGATGGAGGCGAAGGGTGCAAGTCGTGCACGCATCGTCGTCAAAATTGCTGGTGGTGCGAAGATGTTTGAAGTCACAGGCGGTGCGCTGGGGAATATCGGACAGCGCAATATCGAAAGTGTGCGGATGCAGATGAAAAAGTTGGGTCTGCGTATCGCGAAAGAAGATGTGGGTGGAACTGTGGCCCGCACGATGTCCATGGATGTGGCAACAGGGGCCATCAGTATTAAGAGTTATGGCCGCCCCGAGGTATTTCTGTAATAGTTAAATTGAATGAATATAACAGGTGGAAGGAGAGCAAAGACAATGAGGGAAGAAGATAAGAAGGGTATTCTCCTGGAATCCGGAACCAATGAGATTGAGATTATGGAGTTTACCATCGCTGGTAATCTCTATGGCATCAATGTCGCAAAAGTGCGCGAAATTATGATGTCCGCACCCGTCAAGGCGATGCCTCACGCACATCCTGCGGTGGAGGGCGTTTTTAAGCCCCGTGACACGGTTCTGACGGTCGTGAATCTGCCCAAGTATCTGGATGGTGCGCTGGCAGAAAAAGGTGAAAAAGATATCTTTATCGTCACCAACTTTAACAAAATGTACATTGCTTTCCGCGTTCATACCGTGGTTGGCATCAGCCGTATCTCTTGGAAAGATATCCAAAAGCCCGACAGTACGGTTTCTGGCGGTGACGACGGTGTGACCACTGGTATTGCACAGTGCAGAGGGGAACTGGTCACGATTCTCGACTTTGAGAAAATTGTGGCGGAGATTGCCCCCCAGACCTCTATCCAGATGTCTGAAATCGACCGCATGGGCTACCGTGAGTGCCGTGAGATGCCCATTCTGGTGGCGGAGGACTCCATCTTGCTGTCCAAGATGATTGAGGAAGCACTCAATAAGTCTGGCTATATCAATGTCACGATGTTCCCCAATGGACAGGAACTGTGGGATTATATGCAGACCTTGGAGAAGCACCCGAACATTAAGGAAAAAGTGGCCCTGGTTATCACGGATATTGAGATGCCACAGATGGATGGCCACCGTTTGACCAAGTTGATTAAAACCAATCAGACTTTCAAGAATATCCCTGTGGTTATCTTCTCCTCTCTGATTTCTGAGGAGATGCGTATTAAGGGAAAGCAGCTCGGTGCTGACGAACAGCTCAGTAAGCCTGAAATCGGTCATCTTGTTACCATTATGGACTATCTCCTCAGCAGATAACAGTACGCCTTAGATATAGGAGGCAACGATGAGCAATAAATATATTGTGCGCCAACAGATTAAAGATGTGAAGGGCGCGACCCTCGGCTATGAGATTCTCTATCACGGCGATAATCAAGCCTTCTCCAACGATTCCGATGTCAATAATGACCTCGCCGCCGCAAATACCATCTATAACTTTTTGACGCAAAATACCCCCAGAGTGTTTAGGGGAACGCTGACCTTTATGACCTTTACGACGATGCTTCTGATGAAGAAAACGCCTCGTCTGTTCGACCAGTCCGAATTGGTCATTCAGATTGACGACAGCGTGATTATTCACCCTCTGTCGATGCACTTCGTACAGCAGTATGCCAAGGAGGGGTATCGGATTGCGGTCAATGAGTTCCAGTTTGCCCCCCGCTATCTCGCACTGTTGGACAATATCAGCTTTATTAAAGTCAATGCCAAGACGACATCTGACAGCAATATGAAGAATATCATTGAGATTGCCCACAGCATGAATAAGAAGTGCATCATTACCCAGATTGATAGCGAGGCACTGTATCAAAAAGCTGTCGCAATGGAAGCAGATGCGATGGAAGGTCCCTATGTGGCGGAGTCCTTGACAACCAAGGCGCACTCCAGTTCCTATTTGCAGAGCAACTTCTTCCGTCTGATGGTTGCTGTCACCAAGGACGAGCCTGATATGGAGGAGATTGAACAGCTGATTAGTGCGGATGCACAGCTATCCTATGGCTTGATGAAGATTGCAAACTCCGCATACTATGCACTGCGAACCCGTGCTACGACCATCCGTCAGGGTGTGATGACGCTCGGTTTGGCACAGCTAAAGCAGTGGATTTATCTCTTGAGTGCAAGCCATGAGGGAAGCGTGATGGATGCCAGCTCGGAGGAGTTCTTGAAGCTCTCCTTCATGCGTGCAAATTTCTGTAGCGAATTGGCCAATCATGTGCGCGGTCTGCCGATTACCCGTGCCGAAGCGTATTTGATGGGTATGTTCTCTACACTGGATTATCTGATTGATGCACCGATGGAGGAAATTTTGGCAGAAGTTCCGCTGGCCGACCCCGTTCGCGAGGCATTGCTCACCAAGGGTGGACGCTGTGGTGCACTGTATCAACTGGTGCTCAGCTATGAAGCCGCCGATTGGAGTGCGATTACCAGTCTAGCTACGGAGCTTGGTATCGAGGATACCAGATTGACCAATATCTACTTCTCCTGCATGGAGAATGTCAATTCCCTCTGGGAACAGTTGACCCATACTTACGACGAACTGTAAGACAAAACAATACAAGAGAAGGAGCTACCGCAGAAGGAAAACCCTCTGTGATAGCTCCTTTTTGATAAATAGGTACTTAGCTCCTGGCGGATAGTATATGCTACTTAGTTCAACAAATTGGAATTGTCTTGCTCTTTTGGTTCCACATAATATTCAATACCGTAGTAATCCAAATCTGCAATAGTAGCCAGTCCTTCATTTAATGCAGTTACAATATCGATGGTTCTTCCTGTGTTATCCATCACAATAATATAATGGCTCTTGATACAACTAAAATAGTATTCGTTTGTATCATCTTCATAGAACTTTTCGAGAGCATCGGCACAGGCTAGCTGTTCTTCTTTTGCCCTATCCCAAATATCTACAATAAAGGTTGTTGCTCCCGGAATTTCCTTTAGTGCATTGGTAGATGGATTGGACTCAGTAATCTTATCATAGATTACTTTTGTCTGCTCCGCTAAATCAATATATATCGTGTAGCTATGCGCAGACATTCCCATATGCCACAAAGGGAAGTTTTCCTTGAAAAGGGTCTGAAGTTCTTCGTCTGTAAACGATGCTTTCACTTCATCACTTACGATCAAACCATTTTGGATGAACAAATCCAGTAATTCTTTTGCAGGCATTTCGGATAATTCGTCGTAAGTATATAGTGTCTTACCTAATGGCTCTGTGCTCTGAATGCTTTTTATAAACTGCATTTCCTCCGCAGTAATTTTGCCGATATAGTGGTCGTAATAAATTACATCGTACTCATAAGTAAAGTAATATACAAACTCACTATCGGACAATTGGAACTCGCCATCAAAATAGTATGCCAAACGGTCAACAGAATGGTCATCAACCCATTCCGTAACATTGTGAAGAATTTCTTTAAGTTCTTTTGCTTGCGCTTTGGATAGTTCTATGGAGGTGGAGGAAATGGGGACGGTAAACTCTTTCGTTGCCTCGGAATAAAACTGTATCGTTCCTGTGATATCTTCATTTGAAGGGTTGGAACAACCAACAAGACCCAACACACAGAGCAATACTAAAAACCATGCTATGTATTTTTTCATATGAATAACCTCCCTATGATGGAATTGTCGTTCTATTGGTATAGACGAAAAAAATCACAAAAAGGTTCCAATCAGGTAAAAATTATTATTTTTCTTGGAACACGACAATGACCTCATATTTTTGGTCAATGGCTTTGACGATGGGCTGGAAGATTTCTTTCACCATTTGGAGTGCCAACGCATCCGCAGTCTGTCCATTTTCCGCCGTGTTGAATTTGGCTTCTAGTTTGTTTCGGAGTTCTTTTTCAATGGTCTGGTAGTCTGCTACCGTCAATTTGATATCACCGCGTGCCAGTAACCCCTCCTTTACCTCGTCGATGATAATGTCGTTGGGGTTAATCTCAATAGCCTGCAAATAGGCGTGGGAGATATGAATGGTAACTGTCTTTTTATTGGTATCCTGCACGATGTTGTCTTCAGTCAGCGTATCCAAATCCACCACAAAGTACCCGGTGCCAGTGTACGATACCGTTTGCGTTTTTTTCAAAAAATCGAAGTCAAACTGTTTGATAAGGCGTTCTGTCAACTGTGTGGAAACGGTGCCACTCTGTGTACTGATGATTAACTTCCGACTTTCCTGATGGTCAGAGAGAATGACATCGGCAAAATTGACTTCTACCTTGCCATTCCCTAAGACGATGGTATCCAAATCCACCTGTTCAATGGTGTCGTCTATCCCTAGGTGGAGCGATTCACGCTCGCGCATACACCCCAATACGACAACTACCACCAAAAGAATCGATAGAAAACCGATAACGAGATAGGAGCGTAGCAGTTTATTCTTCATGCGGATGCCCTCCTGCCGTGATGGGTTCGGGGTGCTGTTGTGCCTCGTTTTGTGTCTGCTGTCCCATAGAAGATGTAGGGAGTACCATACTGAATAGCTCTTTTAGAATCCATTTCAGAGCAAAGAAGGTTAGTACGGGCATTAAGCAGTTGGTCAAGAGTAGAATGGCGATGGAATTCATACACTTGCGGATATTGTTTTTTAAGTGGAGCATCAAATCGGAGATGCCGTCGATGGCAACTTGGAATAAATCCGACAGTTTTTCAAAAATGGTCTTATTATCATCGCCACTGGTCATGGCCTCGTTCATCTTATCCGCGCCATCCTCCGTTTCGTCGATAGTGACCTCGACATATCGGGTCAAGTCGGCGGCAACATAGTCGGCAAGATGGGTACTAGACGGCACGACAAAGGCAACTGCCAGACCGAGCGCACAGAGCCGAATGGCGAAGTTGCGAAAGGCGCGTTTCCCTGTGATAACAGCCAATCCCCCAACAATACAGGCAAAGGGGATGAGAATGATAAAGGCCAGCGAAATACCGTACTGTATCAGTATTTTCTCCAAAAACAGAATGATGAGGATGGCAATGAAGTATCCATTCATATCTGTCAGGCTTTCCGCCAACGGTGTGGCAAAATCGTCTGGGAGAGCCGAAATCGCGAGGGAAGCAGAGAGCGTTGCCGCGGAAAACTTCATAACGGTTTGATTGCTTTTTTCGACACTCTCTAAGGACTCCTGAATAAAGCCAGTATCAGCAATCCATGTTGTCACAAAGAAAAATGAGATGGTGGCTATCAGCAACAATAGTAGCACTTGTATGGTCACACGCGCATATTTTTCAGATAGCATATCGTTTTCCTCCTATACCATGATATTACCATCATACCATACTGCACCGCGAAAGTATAGGAAAATGTCGAAAAAGGCGTGTTGCTTGCAATGGGGGGGCATGTGTGATATAATTAAAACAACACAGGTATGGTTGATAAGTATGGTGGTTAATAGAAAGGAGCGATACAGTATGATGAACGGATATGAAATGTTGGTGGAAAAAGAAGAGATGTTTGCTCAGATGGTGACGCAGGTGCTACAGGACAATGAGATTCCTTGTGCTGTATTGCCAGTAAATGGAGCTGGGTTTGTCATCAAGACTGGTATGCAGGACAGACTACAGGTGTATGTCCCCGTAGAACGATTGGAGCAGGCGAATAAACTATTGCAGGAGTTGTTTCCCGCGGATGATGGGGAGGAGGTCCAGTGAAGCGGATACTGGCCGTGCTTCTGCAATGTACATGGGGTATGGTGCAGACGCTGATGGGTGCGGTTGTTTTTCTGCGGTTGCGCCACTGTCCGCACCGTATCTATCGCGGTTGTATTGATACCCGATGGAACAAGCGTGGTGGGATGAGTTTGGGGCTGTTTATCTTTACGCCGAGCGAAGAAACCGACCGTGCCGAAAAAGTCAGGGTACATGAGTATGGACACTGTGTGCAATCCCTCGTGCTTGGTCCACTGTACTTAATCGTTGCTCTGATTTCCGTCATATGGGCGAATGTGCCGTATTTCCGAAAGTTGCGGAGAGAAAAGAAAGTACCCTATACCTCCTGTTTTGTGGAGGCATGGGCAAGCAGGTGGGGCGAGTGGGTCACAGGCGAGGAAGCTATTTGGAACTAGCAGATACCAGAGCGGAAGTCTGCGAAATCATGGTAAGACATTTCGGCATGATTCAGCGTAACGATACAAAATAAAAAATAATCCGAACCTATCTCCATCACGGAAGACATGGTTCGGATTATTCTATGGTGCCGGTGGTGGGACTCGAACCCACACGGTATCGCTACCAAAGGATTTTGAGTCCTCCTCGTCTACCATTCCAACACACCGGCATATATGACTCTGTCAGTATACTATAAGATTTTAGAAATTGCAAGAGGAATTTTTAGAATTTTTGAAAATTTGTAAAACTTTTATAAAAGGCGCAACAGATACTACCAAAACAAAGAGATTTGTGGTAGATTATATGGGAACGATTTTGTGAAATCGGGCGGTTTATCCGCCTTGGATTGCAGGAGGTGTACGCTGTGAAAATACGGCGATTTTTGCATACTTTGCCGCTGTTGTTTTTGCCGTTGCTCTTGAGTGGCTGTATGATGATGGCATCTGTAGAGGATTTATATGCCCTGCCTAAGTTGCCACAGGAGTACCAAGCTCTGGGTAAACACATCGAAACCATCCTATCCGATGGTGCAGAAACAACCTCACCTACTTCGGGATCCCATCTGCAATCAGTACAGATTGAGGACCTCGATGGGGATGGCGTAGCAGAGGCCATTGCATTCTTTCGGAACAACAACGAGGAACGCCCTATGAAAATCTATATCTTTCGGGCGTTGCATGAGGCGTATGAACAGGCGGCTGTTATCGAAGGAAGTGGTACGACCATCTACAGTATCAACTATCTCGATATGAATGGCGACGGTGTGAAAGAGATTTTAGTGAGTTGGCGTGTCGGCACGCAACAAGCACTCTCGGTGTACGGTTTGGAGAACTTGAAACCTGTTTTGTTGATGTCTGGTGCCTATACACGCTATAAAACAGTTGACCTTGATGGCGATGATATGACAGAGTTGGTCGTGTTGCGCGGTGATGAAACAGAAACCAGTGGCAGTTTGGCCGACTATTACGACTGGGACGGTGCAAGCCTATTGCTCCAATCCAGTGCGCGTTTGTCCGTGGCGGTGGGTGAGTTGCAGTGGATGCAGGTCGGCACACTCCAAAGTGGAGAAACTGCGGTGTTTGTGACAGGGCGCGTGGCAGGCGTGGAAGAAACCAGCCGTGCGGTGACAGATATTCTTACCCATGAGGATGGAGAACTGAAGAATATCCTACTCAGTCAGTCCACAGGTATCTCCGTGCAGATTGCCAGATTTTTAGGCATACAACCTGCGGATGTGGATGGGGATGGTGTGACGGAAGTGCCAATGCCAGCCCGTCTGCCTGCCACGGAGAACAGAGAGGAGATGTGGAAAATCTATTGGTCGGACTACGATGCTGATGGCGATGTGGTACAGAATCGTATGTCCTACCACAATCTGACGGACAGTTGGTATTTGTTGCTTCCCAAATCGTGGGATGGGCGATTTATCGTCGTGCAGGATAATACTAATACCACCGAACACGCGACAAAATTTTATAATATTTTGGGACGCAGACCAGATGACTGGTTGTTCACCATCTATACGCTGACGGGTGATAACCGGGAAGCACAGGCAACAAAGGGCAACAGAATTGTGCTTCGCCGTCAGTTTAGTACGGTCTACGCCTTGGAGTTTGGACCAAATTATGAAGAATGGCGGTATGCAATCACAGCAGAGGAGCTGATTGACCGCTTCCATACAATTGTAACCCAATGGAGTACAGGGGAGGAGTAAGCATATGACAAAGAAAGTTTTAGTGCTGGAAGATGAGTCCAGTATTCGCAGTTTTATCGTTATCAATCTGACACGCGCAGGATATGTGGTCATTGAGGCGGAGAGTGGAGAGGAAGCTCTCGAAACCTTGAAGGCACACCCCGATATTCGCGTCGCTCTATTGGATGTAATGTTACCTGGCATCGACGGATTTGAGGTGTGTCGGCGGATTCGTGCCACCAATACCAGTATTGGCATTATCATGTTGACGGCGCGTAGTCAGGAGATGGACAAGGTAACGGGTCTGATGACAGGCGCGGACGACTATGTGACGAAGCCGTTCTCCCCTGCGGAGCTGACGGCGCGTGTGGATGCCCTATTTCGCCGTGCGGGTGGGGGCATTGTGGAACAGCCTGGTACCATTCGCTCGGAGCCGTTTCTACTCAACACGACCAACCGCACGCTGGAGAAAAACGGACAGCGGTTGAAGCTGACACAGGTGGAATACTCCATTATTAAGATGTTTATGGAGAACCCTGGCAAAGCCCTCTCCCGTGAGGAGATTCTCGACATGGTTTGGGGACGCGACTACTTTGGAGAATTGAAGATTGTTGATGTCAATATCCGCCGTCTGCGTCTGAAAATTGAGGATAATGCACAGAATCCTACCTACATCAATACGGTCTGGGGGTACGGCTATAAATGGGGAACCTAATACCCCAGTTCTCTCGTGGTATAGAGAAGGCACAGAGCGAAAAAAACGATGGAATCGTGGGAGGGCTGTCGATGAAAAAACGGAAAATTGAAATATACGGTCTGCGGCAGCGTTGGCTGGTCAACTCCCTTAGTCCAATCTTTATTGTGGTGCTTTTGGTGGCGGTGACTTTCTGCGTTGGTATGACAAACTACTACTATAACGCCATGCGTGATGGGTTGAGTACGCGCGCCGCCCACGCAAGTGACTACTTTACCAGCTACACCATGAATACCTATACGGAATTTTATCAATCCGCCTACAACTTTACGAAGGAATTTGCCGAGCGAGATTATCTCGAAGTGCAGTTTATCGGGGAAAGTGGAAAAATTATCATAAGTTCCTACGGGTTGACCTCTGGTCTTTCCCCAGGAACAACCGATATCACCGATGCTCTGCGGACGGGAACTATGGGATTTTACCGTGGGATTGACCCCAGTACGGGGGAGCATATTATGTCCGTCAGTGCGCCGTTGCAGTTCGATGGGCGCGTGCGCGGTGTGATGCGCTATGTCACAGCGATGTCTGCCGTAGAAGGAGAAATTTTGGTTACAATTGGTCTGGCGGCGGCTCTGTTATTTCTGTGTGTCGGTATGGTGTACTTCTCCAACATGGTGTTTATTAACCATGTTATCACACCACTGGGGGAAGTGACGGAAACTGCGAAGCGTATTGCTGGTGGTAGCTATGGTACACAGATGGAGAATCGGTATCAAGATGAAATTGGACAGCTGATTGATGCCATCAACGATATGTCTGCCAAAATTAGCATGGGCGAAAAGATGAAAACAGAGTTTATTTCCTCGGTTTCCCATGAACTGCGTACCCCCTTGACCGCTATCAACGGGTGGGGGGAAACTCTGTTGGAGATGGAACGGTCGGACGGCGATTCACAACAACTGCGCCGTGGTATCGGTATCATTTTAAAAGAGTCGCGCCGATTGACCACGATGGTGGAGGAATTGTTGGACTTCTCTAAGATGGAGGACGGTCGCTTCACTTTGAGTGTGGAGCAGGTGGACCTGCAAGCCGAGTTTGAGGACGCGGTGTATACTTACCGTGAACTCTTTAAGCAAGAGGAAATTGAACTCACCTATGACGGCGGAGATGACCTGTATCCGCCCATTCCGGGCGACCCAGAACGCCTCAAGCAGGTGTTCTGTAATGTGTTGGACAATGCTGCCAAGCACGGCGGTGCAGGCAAGCGAATTGACACAGCGGTGTATGGCAACGAGCAGAGTATCAGTATCACCGTGCGTGACCACGGTGCTGGTATCCCGGAGGGAGAGTTGCCTTTTGTCAAACAAAAATTTTATAAAGGTTCCTCCAAGGCGCGTGGTAGTGGCATCGGGTTGGCGGTGTGTGAGGAGATTATTCGCCGCCATGATGGTACTTTTACGATTGCCAATGCGGAGGGCGGTGGCTGTATTGTAACCATCACATTACCCAGAAATTAGAAATAGTCGAACAGATGTTGTAAAACAAGAGCATCTGTGATATAGTGATAACAGAAAACAGAAAGGCAAAGTATATGGCGAAAAAAGACAATACCACTTTCCGCACGAGCATCGGCGGACAGGCGTTAATTGAGGGAATTTTGATGCGTGGCCCAGAAAAGCAGGCGGTCGTAGTGCGGTCGCCTGGAGGATTAGTGATCCGTGAGGAGAAACTGAAACTGGTACGCGACAGATACCCCATTCTGGGACTTCCGCTGATTCGTGGCGGTGTTACCTTCTTAGATAGTATGTACAAGGGGGTGAAAGCCCTCATGTTCTCGGCGGATTATTTTCCAGAGGAGGACAGTGGAGAACCCTCCAAGTTTGAAGTGTGGCTCAATGAAAAACTCGGCAATGAGCGCATGGAGAAACTGGTGATTGCCGTGGCGGTGGTTCTCTCGGTGCTGTTTTCCGTTGGACTGTTTATGCTTCTCCCAACCGCAATAGCAGGCATAGTGGAGTGGTTTACCGACAGCGTTTTGGTGCGAAATTTGGTGGATGCGGTATTGCGTATCGCCATCTTTATGACCTATCTCGCCCTCGTATCCCGTATGAAGGATATCCGTCGTGTGTTTGCCTACCACGGTGCAGAACATAAATCCATCCACTGTTATGAAAAAGGGTTGGAACTGACCGTGGAAAATGTCCGTGCCCAGTCCAAGCACCACCCCCGTTGCGGTACCAGTTTTCTGGTGGTGGTTATTATTATCTCTATTCTTATCAACACGGCTGTGTTTACGGTGTTTCCTGCGCCGAACCTGTTGGTACGCATTGTGGTGCAGTTACTGCTCCTGCCCATCGTGGTCGGTGTTGCCTATGAGTTCAACCGCTATGTGGGCGCACATGACAACCCCGTGACGACATTCTTGGCGAAACCTGGTATGTGGATGCAGAAGTTTACAACCTGCGAGCCAAATGATTCCATGATTGAAGTGGCGATTGAGGCACTGAAACGAGTGATTCCAGAAGAAAAAGGAAAGGACCAGTGGTAACGGTATGGCAATGACCTACAATACCCTCTATTTTGCTATCCGTAACCAGTTGAAAGAAGCTGGGTCAGTCAGTGCTGGTCTGGAAGCACGGGAATTGGTGTGCTGTGGCAGTGGTAAGACGAAGGAGCAATTTTTCCGTGATGCACCGCTGGATGTCCCACCAGAAACGGAACAGGCGATTTTGGCTCTGGTGGAACGCTATCTACAGGGGGAGCCAGTCGCCTATCTAATTGGGGAATGGGAATTTTATGGTCTACCGCTGGATGTGAGCGAGGCAGTGCTGATTCCACGGCCCGACACGGAGGTGCTGGCGGCGGAGGCAATTTCGTTTGTACAGACGCAAAAAGAATGCCGTGTATTGGACCTCTGCGCTGGAACAGGCTGTATTGGTCTGGCAATTGCCGCCAATGCTCCAGACAGCCGTGTGCTACTGGGGGATATCTCCGAACCTGCCTTGCAGATTTGTCGACAGAATATCCGTCGAAATGGTCTGTCGGAGCAGGTGTCTGTAATGCAGATGAACGCACTGGAGCCACCACCGAGCGATATCGGGCAATTTCACTGCATTGTCAGCAATCCGCCGTATATTCCTCGTGCCGACATTGATACATTAGATGATTCAGTGAAAAATTTTGAACCACATTTGGCTCTGTGTGGCGGCGAGGATGGGTATGATTTTTATAGCACGATTGTGCGGTTTTGGAAACAAGCACTGGTACTCGGCGGTCGCCTATATTTTGAAGTGGGCATTGGACAGGCAGACACCGTCCTGCATATGATGCGCGCAGAGGGATTTGGAGAACTGGAGATTGTCCCTGACTTACAGGGCATTCCGCGTGTTGTATATGGGACGCGCCTAGATATCATTGCATAGGGAAACCCTTGCGGTAGCAAGAATCCATAGAGTAAGAAGATACGAATTTGATGTGGAACAGGAGAATGTAAAGTATGGCAGAGAAGAAAACCGCACCGGCGAAAAGTGCCGTTCCTGCGAGTGACAAGAAACAGGCCCTCCAAACAGCAATGGGCCAGATTGAAAAAATGTATGGAAAAGGTTCCATCATGCGCTTGGGTGACCAGATGGAACATCTGAATGTGGAGGCAATCTCCACTGGCTCTCTGGCACTGGACTTGGCACTGGGTATCGGTGGTGTGCCCCGTGGCCGTATTATTGAAATCTATGGCCCTGAGTCCTCTGGTAAGACTACGCTTGCCCTGCATATTGTGGCACAGGCGCAGAAGTTGGGCGGTGAAGTGGCGTTTGTGGACGCAGAACACGCGCTCGACCCTGCGTATGCACGCGCCTTGGGGGTTAAGATTGAGGACTTACTGGTTTCTCAGCCTGATACAGGCGAACAGGGCTTGGAAATTACCGAAGCACTGGTGCGCTCTGGTGCAATTGATGTGGTCGTGGTGGACTCCGTTGCCGCCCTTGTCCCGCGCAGTGAGATTGAGGGCGAAATGGGCGACAGCTTTGTTGGCCTGCATGCGCGTCTGATGAGCCAAGCACTGCGAAAACTGGCGGGTGCTATTAATAAGACCAACTGCATTGTGGTGTTTATCAATCAGTTGCGTGAAAAGGTCGGTGTGATGTATGGCAATCCTGAGGTGACAACGGGTGGCCGTGCGCTGAAGTTCTATGCCTCTGTGCGTATTGATGTGCGCCGAGTGGAGTCCTTAAAAAATGGCACGGAAATTATTGGTAGCCGTACCCGTGCGAAGGTGGTCAAGAATAAGATGGCTCCTCCGTTCCGTGAGGCAGAATTTGATATCATGTACGGCGAGGGTATCAGCTTGGTGGGAGAACTGCTCGACTTGGGTGTGAAGCTCGATTTGGTGCAGAAGTCTGGCTCGTGGTTCTCGATGGGCGAGGTGCGTATGGGACAGGGGCGCGATGCCGCCAAGCAGTACCTGAAAGACAACCCCGAAGCGGCGGAAGCCTTGGAAACTGCCATTCGCCGTGACTTCTTCAAGCTGATGAGTACGCAGTCGCAGGTGGCGGCGCGCGCGGCAGGTCGTGCGATTGATGTATCTGCCGAGGATTTCGACGATAGTGACGATGAGAATTGATGCGCTGAAACCATCGGAACATAAAAAAGGGCGTATTCTTCTCACACTGGAGAATGGAGAAGTCCTCCGCATTACGGAGGAAGAAGTATTGCGCTTTCGTCTACAGGTGGGACAGCTGTTGGAGGATGAAACGCTAACCGCCATCAAACAGAGTGCAAAGACCTCCAGTACCAAGGTGCGTGCGGTGCATATGATTGCCAACCGTCCGCTATCCAGGTATGAACTACAGAAACGGCTGGTACAAAAGGGCAGTGATACAGAGGATGCCGAGGCCGCCGTGGCGTGGTTAGAGGGGATGGGGGTGATGGACGATGTTGCCTATGCCGCCACCCTTGTCCGCCACTACGCTGCACGGGGGTACGGTGTGGCGCGGATACGCGAGGAACTGTATCGGCGCGGTGTTCCCAGAGAACTGTGGGACGAGGCACTGGAGCAGTTGCCCGACAGTAGCGAAACACTGGACACATTGATTCAAAAAAAGAAACGAGGCGACCTCACGGACCCCAAAGAACAGAAGCGTATCTGTGATGCGCTGTTGCGTCGGGGGTTCTCGTGGAGTGAGGTTAGAACCGCTTTAGGGCGGTATACGGAAATTCCGGAGGAATTTAACAGTTAGATACAAATTATAAATAAGTGCTGACTTCATCATATCCATATGCTATGATACAGGTAAAAGGAAAACGCACTAACAAAGTAGAAAATGGTTCGGGGGTTGATGGAAGATGATAAAGACATATAAAGTCATGCTCTGCCCGAATAACAAACAACAAACAAAGTTGTACCAAAGTGCAAGTGTAGCCCGCTTTATCTACAACTGGATACTTTCCTGTCAGCAGAAAAATTATGAATCTGGAGGAAAGTTTCTGTCTGACTATGAGGTGCGTAAGATTTTGACACGCTTGAAACAGACGGATGATTTCCGTTGGCTGAACGATTACAGTAACAATATCGCAAAACAGGCAGTCAAGGATGCCTGCGATGCTTACAGGAAATTCTTTAAGGGCGTATCATCCTTTCCGAGATTCAAGTCAAAGAAAAAGTCGAAGCCGAGTTTTTATGTGGATACCGCAAAAATCAAAATCACGGCAACCCATGTCAAACTGGAAAAACTGACTGAGAGCCGAAAGATGAACCGTCAGAAGCTAAACTGGGTCAGACTTGCCGAACATGACCGAATCCCAGTCGGTGTATCATACAGCAATCCTCGTGTAACTTTCGATGGTCTACACTGGTGGTTGTCGGTCGGTGTGGAATGTCCCGAACCGCAGGAACTTCCGAGTGGTGAAGGTGTCGGTATTGACATCGGTATAAAGGATTTGGCGGTTTGTTCAGACGGTAATACCTACACGAACATCAATAAAACAAGAAAAATCAAGAGGCTTCGGAAACGCCAGCGCAGACAACAGCGCAAAGTTTCAAGAAAATATTGCAAAAATAAGAAAGGAGGAAGT
>JAZOVU010000065.1:0-19146 GCA_045658885.1 Candidatus Pelethomonas sp.
CACTGCGTTTTGAGTAGGGCCTGGTTTACTGTACCCTAAACACAGATAATTTGAAAAGTTTTCCACATTTTTTGTCCCGTGCCGCAGCTTAAGTCCAAAAAAAGCTGTCGCAGAACTTTTCTTTTCTGCGACAGCTCCTTTATCCGTATGATAGGGGGAATTTGCTTAGTGCAGGATGTTGAGAACCAGGGTCAGAATGATGAAAATGGCACCAATCCACTTAGTAGCTTTCGCCAGCTTTGCATCAAAGCTCTGCGCATTGCCACGGGAGAGGAAAGTGTCTGCACCCATACCGCCACCGATGCTCTCAGACAGACCAGAATTCTTGCCAGACTGGAACAGAACAGCCAGAACTACGGCCAAACCGCACAAAAGCTGAAGAATCGTCACGAGAATGATTGCAACTTGCATGATTTGTAACCTCCAGAGTTGTCATGGCAGTGCGAAAAACGCACAAAAACCCATTACATAGGTTTACATACTATCATACTGTGTGGGAAAATGCAAGGGGGAATTCTATTTTTCGGAGGAAAATCCGTCAAATCTGCGGATTCGGTGTATTATGCGCCAAAAAATAGGCGTACTGCAAAAGCGGAGGAAATGAAGCAAACCATATCAGCAAGTAGTGCGGCTGGGACGGCATAGCGTGTGCGCCGAATATCGGCACTACCGAAATAGACGGCGATGGTATAAAAAGTGGTTTCACTACTGCCGAGTAGTACCGCGGCGATGCGCCCAATGTGGGAATCTGCACCGTGCTGTGCCATTAGCTCACTGCCCACGGCGAGTGCGGCACTACCACTGACAGGGCGCAGGAGAAGTAGGGGTGCCACTTCTTCAGGAATCCCTAGACGCTGTAGCAGAGGGGCAAGGAAACTGCCCAGTACTTCCATAGCACCAGAGGCGCGGAGCATATAGACCGCCGTTAAGAGCGCGACGAGGGAGGGGAGAATCCGCAGGAGAACGGAAAGTCCTTCCTGTGCCCCGTCGGTCAAGGTGCGGTAGACATCGACGCGCTTGCACAGGGCAAAGCCTGCGGTGCAACAGAGGAGGAGTGGAATGAGATAGGCGGAAAAGTCCATAGTATCCCCTTTCAATGCCATAGGTGAGAGAACAGCTTTGCCGCAACAATGCCTGCTGTCACCGAGAGAAGCGAGGAGAGCCACACCGCAGGGAGAATATCAAAGGGGGCAACACTGCCTAATGCGGCGCGCACCCCGGCGACGGTGGTGGGCAGAAGCTGAATCGAGGCCGTATTGAGTACGACGAGTAGACACAGCTCATCACTGGCGATGCCATGACAACCGTTTGCCATACGCTGTGCGGCACGGATACCGAGTGGTGTGGCTGCGTTGCCCAGTCCCAATAGATTGCAGGAGAGATTGCCAGAGAGGGCGGAGAGCGTTTCACTGTCCCGACTGGCGTGTGGCATCAAACGGCTTAACAGGGGGCGAAAGAGGCGGTTGAGAAATTCCGTCAATCCACACGCATTCATCAGGGACATAATACCGTTCCAAAGACACATAATACCAGCCATCGAGAGACAGAGTTCCACCGCCGCCGCCGCACCCTCCATTGCGGCAGAGCCAACCGCGTCAATGGTGCCACACGCTATCCCAAAGACTACCGAGAGAAAGACCATTCCTGTCCAAATGATTGCCATTGTCATTGTAGTACCCTCCTTGTCACGCATGGCTCAACCATGCAGGGTCGTCCCTACTATATATAGCGCGTGTTCACCGAATCATTCAAAAAATTTTGTTGGAAATTTATAGAAATTATGTTGCCTTTTCGCTATTTAGTGTGGTATAGTGTAGGAGAAGAACTTGCAAGAGAAATATAGAGGAGGCATTTTTATG
This sequence comes from Candidatus Pelethomonas sp., assembly GCA_045658885.1. Lineage (GTDB taxonomy): Bacteria > Bacillota > Clostridia > Oscillospirales > Oscillospiraceae > Pelethomonas. The sequence goes on from JAZOVU010000065.1 coordinate 1,860, forward strand.
AAGTCTATCGGAATCGTGCGAAAAGTGGATAAGCTGGGGCGTATCGTGTTGCCTGTGGAGTTGCGAAAGACGCTTGACATTGGTGACAAGGATGATTTGGAAATCGCAGTGGACGGTGAGGCAATTGTGCTCCGTAAGTACAGCCCTGCCTGCGTGTTCTGTGATAGCGTGAAGGAGATTGGCGTGTTCCGTGGCAAGAATATCTGCTTGCACTGTCTGCGTGAATTACAGCAAATTCCGCTGGATTGACCAAAACAAAAGGCGTGTTGCCCTGTATCGGCAACACGCCCCTTTTCTGAAAAGAGTCACTGGGTTCCGTATTTCTCGAAAAAGACCTCGGCAGGCAACGGCTTGCTGAAGTAGTACCCCTGAATATAATCGGGGTTCAGTTCGCAGATTTTTTTCAGTTCCTCGGCAGTTTCAATGCCCTCAATGCACATTTTAGAGTTGATACTGTGGGTCAACTGGGTCATATGGCGCAGAAGGGTAAATTCATAGTCGTTGTTTAGGGCTTTGAGCGTAAAGGAGCGGTCGATTTTAATGACCTGCGGATTGATGTGGTAGAGATAGTGGAAATTGGAGTAGCCTGTGCCGAAGTCGTCCAACGCCAACGGGATGTGTAGCGTACGGAGAGCCGCACAGAAGCGGATACAATTTTGGTCACTCTCGAAAAATCCACTCTCGGTCAACTCGATTTGCACACTGTCGGCGGATAGTTGATATTCCTTCAGTAACGCAGAGATATCCCGAATTAAATCACTTTTCATCACTTGGATATAGGAAACATTCACGCTGATTTTGAAATGGGGAATGGTTTCCTGCATTTTTTTGCAAAATTCCATGGCGCGCGCCAAAATCCAGCGTCCCACGGGGATAATCAGACCGCTTTCTTCCAACAGGGGGATAAACTCCGAGGGGGAAACCATGCCGAAGTCTGAACATTGGAACCGCAGAAGGGCCTCTGCACCATACGGTTCTCCACGGTGGATGTCCTGCACAGGTTGAAAATAGGCGATAAAACCCTGAAAATCATGTACAACCGCTTGGCGGAGGTATTGCAACAAGCTCTTACGGCGCAAGAATGCGTCAAACGCCTCGTTACTGTAACAATAGTCGGTATTTTTGCCCTGTTTCTTGGCTTCGTTCAGGGCAAATTCCGCCAACATCATCAGTGTGGCATAGTCTGGCACTGGCATCTCGGAGAGGGAAATAATACCAGCAGAGATGGTGAAGAACGCGAGATATCCGTTCTCAGATACATACTGGTCAATCGCTTTACGGATACGCTGGTAGAGCGCACGCGCCTCCTCATTCGTTGTGCTGTCCAAGTCGAGAATGGCAAACTCGTCGGCGGTAATGTGGTAGAGAAACTGATTCTCGGTGAGGATGCTGTCGATACATTCTGCGGTCTCACGCAACACCAGATTGCCGTACTCCATACCGAGTTTTTCGTTGATATCGCGGAAATTGTCGATATCCAGACGCAAAATAAAGCCACCGTGTTCTGGGCGGTAGTGCGTTTCCAAGGTTTCCTGCATACTGCTGACAAAAATCAGACCGCTGATATTGTCTGCTTTCTGGCGGCGACCAATCTCGTTGATACAGCCAATTAAAAATTCAGCAGTGCCCTCCTCATTCCGCAGAACACGACCACGGCAGTTAATCCAGACAGGGTCGCCACCGCGCCCCATCCAGCGATATTGGAGGTCATGGCGGGTCTTTTTTCCTGCGATAACATCATCCAAATCGCGGGAGAGCATCTCCAAATCTTTGGGATGAACCAGATTGGTGAGCGTATCCCCAAGCAGATAAAACTCACTGGCAGGGATATTAAAACGCTCCACGGCACTGGCAGAAATTTCATAAAAATGAGTGTTGAGATCCATGATGAATAAATAGTCATCCATACATGGTTCAAGAACGCCCATGGCAAGCCGTAGCTTGTCAATCGGTAAATACTGACCTTTGACTTCCATAATGCCTACCTCTTATTGATTGCATACCGTTTTTGAGAAATGAACTAGTACACTTTAACTTGCAGTATACCATAATCTGTTTCCCTTCGCAACAGAAACGGTTGCATTTTTTGGGCTTTTTTGTGGCAATACTGCGATAGAAACAATATTTTTGTAACCACACGGTCTTTGACAGATACGGAAAGATATGCTACAATAGCGGAGTTACAGGCACTTTGCCGTGCCAACGAAAACAGTAGATACGGAAGCGATATGGATAAGAATACAATCATTGGAAAAATTGCACAGGACAGTGAGGACAAGCTCCTGTTGGCGCGGATATGGGACAAGTATGAACAGATGGAGCGACGCGGTATCCCTACGGCTACGGTGTTCCTGTCGCAGAGAGAACAGGTCTTGGCGCAGACACTCCTGAACAGCACAGGTATCCGAAGCGGATATTGCTTTGATGGCGGATGGGAGAATGCAGAGCGAAAATTGTTGGTTTTCCTGCCCGATTGGGCGGAGGGGAGCGACGATGCTATCGCGTTTGTCCGCGCGACTTTTCACGGCGCAGATAGTACCCTGACCCATCGGGATATCTTAGGTAGTTTGATGGGTTTGGGCATCACACGCGAAAAAGTGGGGGATATTCTGATAGCACCGCACAGCGCGGATGTGGTCGTTTCCCCACAGTTGGTAGAATTTCTATTGCGCGAGTGGAGTGGCGCGGGGCGCGTGCGTCTGACGGTGACAGAACTGGCACGGGAAGAAGTGTGCGAGCCACAGGTGACCATAACGCAGGTGAGCGATACGGTGTCGTCCCTGCGGTTGGATGCCGTGGTTGCGTCGGCGTTTTCGATGAGCCGTGGGAAAGCGATGGAACTTATCAACGCTGGTAAAGTGTCACTCGACCACACCCCCTGTACCAAAGGGGATAAAGCCGTAGGGCAGGACAGCGTCATTACTGCACGAGGGTTCGGAAAAGCGGTGGTGCGCGAGTGCAATCGTGTGTCGAAAAAGGGAAGAATTATTTTGGTCATGGACCGCTATCATTGAAAGGAGTACAAAACATGGAACAGTATAAGATTGACCGCATCAACGAATTGGCAAGAAAGCACAAAAGCGTGGGTCTGACCCCAGAGGAGGCACAGGAGCGCGCTATGTTGCGTAGAGAATATATCGACTCGATGGTGAACAGCTTGAAAGGCCATTTAGACAATACTTACTTTGTCGAGCAGGATGGCACAAAAACCAAGCTGAAAAAGAAGGGCGAGGCGTAATGAGCGAATACTTTGACAAGGACAAATTTTCCAACGGAACACCACCCCCGGAACGGCGACCACAAAAACCGCCCTCGGACGAATGGGAGTGGTTGAAGTGGCCAGTCATTATTATGCTCTTTTCGATGGGGCTTTGGCCGTTGGCGATACTTGCCATTGCCTATTTTTCACACAATAAAAAGAGAGGTCGAGGCAAGCGGATGAAGAACATGGAACAGCAGACACAGGAGCGTGTTGAACGGGCACTCCGTCAGGCGGAGGAACGGATACGAGAGGCTACGGAGCAGATGGAGCGCGAGTTCCGCCGTGCCGATACCAAGAAAAAGACGACGCAGAAACCGAAAGAAGCCAAAAAAACCACGGTGCAGGACAAAGCGACCGCAAAGGCGGAGAAAAAGAAGAACAAAAAAATAAAGTCGTTGCGGATTTTTGGCATCTGTGCGTTGGTTGTCGGTGCGATTATAACGCTTGATTTCACTGCGTCTACCCTACAGGGAGATTGGACTTTACTGGAGGATTTGTTTGCTGGTCTGGGCTTTTTGGTCAGTGGTGGCATCATGGTGGGGCGCAGTGAGTATCTGGCGAAGATGTCGCGCCGTACCAAGCGGTATGTCCTTGCCATCGGCACAGCGGATACCATGCCCATTGAGGAGATTGCCAAGCGTGTGAACCGCACCACGGCACAGGCGAAGAAAGAACTGGAAAAGCTGATTGAAAAAGGATATCTGGGCGAGGATGCCTATATTGACCACGAGAAAGGGTATTTCGTCCGCTTCGGTGCTACCGTGGAGGAACCGCCCGTGGTGACAGAAGTGCCGAAAGAGGCGGAGGAGGGGTACTCTGGTATCCTGCGAAATTTGCGTCTGGCGAATGACCGTATCCCTGATGCGGAGTTGAGCAGTAAGATTGAACGATTGGAGCAGATTAGTGCGCTTATTTTTAAGGAAGTCGAAGCGCATCCCGAAAAACGCGCCCGTATCCACACTTTCTTTGACTACTACCTCCCAACGACCCAGAAGTTGCTCGACACCTATGCTGAATTTGATGAGATGGGTATTGAAGGCGAGAATCTCACGCACGCAAAGGAGCGCATTGCACAGATGATGGATACCATTGTGGATGGCTTTGCCCATCAGCTCGACCAGCTGTACAGTGCAGATGCGATGGATGTGGTCAGCGATATCAAGGTCATGGAAACGATGCTCAATCGGGATACCGCTTCGGCGGCCAAAGATTTTGGCTATGACAGGGCGCAAAAGCCGTCTGCCAAGGACGAGCTGAAACCACAACAATTAGAGATGTAATGGAAAAGGGAGTGTTGCACAAACGGCGACACTCCCTTGTTTCGTTATCGGTTAAGAACACTGCAAGATGAACCAAGTTTGGTCGAAATTCTGGTCGGCCAAGTCCCGCTTGCGGATATAGAAGTACAGCATACCGCAGTCACCCCACATCCATTCCCAGTCGTCTTTCTGGAGCGTGGTCAACTGTAACAGCAAAGTCCAGTCAGTTGCACACGCTTTGATATCTGCTTTGACTTCATCGGGGGTGTTCTGGTAGCTCTGCGCATCACCGCAGTACAGACCACGGCGGACGCGTTCACATTCGCTGAGCATCTCGTTTTGGATGACATGGGCATAGCCCAACAGCTGATGCTCCTCAGCTTCCAAGTCTACGCCCATCTCCTCCAATGCCTCGTTATATGTGTCCCAGTCCCAATCGGCAGAGGTGTGCATATCTAACTCCTCATATCGGGGATACGAGGGGCGAGCAGTGAAGCAGACTGCCATCTCTGGCACACGATATCCCTCCTCCAAGTCAATGGGACATTCGGTGGGGACGAAGTCGGTGGTATCCGCAAAGTAGAAGACACGCGCTCCACCTGCGTCCGCTGGGTCAAAGCCCCAGCGGAGTGATACACACTCGTAGAAGAACGATAGAATCCCTGCGTTGGGCAATAGGTTGTCGGCATCATATGGCTTCACATCCGCCAGATTGATTTGGCAGAGGAAGGACATGGGGCGCGTCATGCCGTCCTCCTTGTCGGTATAGACAGGCCACACAAAGTTGGCAGGGAGTAACGGCTTTCCACCGATTTTGCTGGCATTTGGTAGAATCTTTGCTACACTGTTATCGACTTCCATGATGATGCTATTTTTTTGGAGAGAAGAAAGGTCTGTGTTTTCTCCCTCTACAGCATCGCTGTCAGTTTGCTTCTTGAAAAAGTCGAAGATAGACATAGGAAAGCCCTCTTAGTATGCGACACCCCAGATGATATCGGTGTTGCACTCCTTACCGCAGACAGGGCACTTGCCAGTGGTGCCAGACTGTGCCAGAGGCATACAGCGGGAGGAAACACCGACCTTGTCCTTCATAGCAAGTTCACAGTCCAATTCCCCGCACCACTTGGTACGCACGAAACCGCCGTTGTTCTTCTCGATGAGAGCCTTGACTTCCTCCCAAGTTTCAGCGACGAAGGTGTTCTCCTCAAGGTTCTTCTGAGCCATCGCGAACATATTGTCGTGAATCTCATCCAACAGACGCTTGACGGTGTCCTCCAGCTCGGTCAGAGGCACAAAGAGCTTCTCGCCAGTGTCGCGTCGCGCGATACAGCACTGCTCCTTCTCCATGTCCTTGGGGCCAATCTCAACACGCAGGGGCACACCGCGCATCTCGTACTCGGCGTACTTCCAACCGGGGGCCTTGTCGCTCAGGTCAATCTTGGCGCGCACACCAGCGGTCTGCAGACGGGTAAGCAGACCTTTGGCGGCATCCTCGACACCGGGCTTGTGCTGTGCGATGGGCAGAACGATGGCCTGAATGGGGGCGACGCGGGGGGGCAGAACCAGACCGTTGTCGTCACCATGGGTCATAATGATACCACCAATCAGACGGGTGGAAACGCCCCAACTGGTCTGATGGGGGAAGTGGAGCTGATTGTCGGAGCCAGTAAAGGAGATATCGAATGCTCTGGCGAAGCCGTCACCAAAATAGTGGCTGGTACCAGCTTGCAGTGCCTTTTTATCGTGCATCATGCACTCGACCGTGTAGGTCTCCTCGGCACCGTTGAACTTCTCCTTGTCGGTCTTGCGACCACGGGTGACAGGCATTGCAAGGAAGTTCTCGCAGAAGTCAGCGTAGATGTTCAGCATGAGCGTGGTTTCCTCGCGTGCCTCCTGCTCGGTGGCGTGCATGGTGTGACCCTCCTGCCAGAGGAACTCGCGGTGACGCAGGAAAGGACGGGAGGTCTTTTCCCAACGCAGAACAGAACACCACTGGTTGTACTTCTTGGGCAGGTCGCGGTGGGAGTGGATGATGGTCTTGAAATGCTCGCAGAACAGTGTTTCACTGGTGGGGCGGATGCAGTAGCGTTCCTCCAGCTTCTCACTGCCGCCGTAAGTGACCCATGCACACTCAGGGGCAAAGCCCTCGACATGGTCCTTCTCCTTTTGCAGAAGGCTCTCGGGAATCAGCATGGGCATCATCACATTTTCGTGGCCAGTTGCCTTAAACTGGCGGTCCATCTCCTGCTGAATATTCTCCCAGATGGCATAGCCGTAGGGACGGTAGATGAACATACCCTTGATGCTGGAATAGTCAATCAGTTCGGCCTTCTTGCAGACATCGGTAAACCATTGTGCAAAATCCGTATCACGGGCGGTGATGGCATCGACTTGTCTTTTATCCTGTGCCATAGTACAAATCTCCTGTTATATAAAATAATAATTGTGTTCGCTAACCTTATATTCTATCCAGTTTGTAGAGGGTTGTCAAGGCTAGCAAAATGAAAAAGTCGCGCAGACGGGAACATCCACGCGACTTCTTTGTGCTTTTTATCGGGTTATTTGGTCAAATACTCCACAAGGTTCTGGAAAGTTTGTGCAACTTCGGCGCGCGTTGCTGGACGGTTGGGGGAGAGGTGGGTACTGCCACTGGTGTAAAGAATACCGCTATTGACTGCCCAGTACATCGCACTCCAGGCGTAGTTGCTGATGTCGGTGTAGTCGTAATAGTCATAGATGGTGGTATTCACAAATCCGTAGGTAGAGGGATACCCCAGATAGCGGTAGAGAATCACCGCGAGTTGTTCGCGTGTGATGGGGTCGTCACCGCGGAAAGTACCGTCGGGATAGCCATTGATGTATCCACAGTAGCTCGCCCAAGAGGCAGGCTCTGCATACCAAGTGCCTGTGATATCCGAGTAAAAGGGGTATATACCGTAGCGCGGATTCTCCTCCAGATTGTGCAAAACCTGTACCAGCATGGCACGGCTGAGGGTTTCTCTGGGGGCGAAAGTTACGGCATCCATGCCCTGAAACAGACCGCGACTGGTGACAAAGGCGGCGGAACTGTAGAACCAGTCGCTGGGCGAAACATCGCGGAATCGCTTGGCAGTATCGACAACTTTGACCGTGGTACTGCCAGAGAGCGTGACATAGATACAATCCTTGCCAGCGATACTGGTTTTGACAATGGTTTCTTGACCGTTCTTGTCCACAAGGATGGCGACCGTACCAGTAGAGGGGTTGTTGATGGGGATACTCACACGCACAGGATTCTTGGTTGCAATCGTGAATACGATGGTGGGGGCATCCGCACGGTCGTCCGTGTTGGGTAATTCGGAGATGGGTAACTCGATGACGGTACCGTTTTTGTAGGCCATGGCGGTTAGAGAAGCGGGCAACGAAATCTGGTTGTTTACACGGCCAAAATTATCTTTGGTGGTGTAGTAGGTCAAACCATTTGCCAACTTTGCCTCAATTTGCAAACTGCCATCCTTTTTCTCCGTGGTCTGTATCCGTGCGCCGTCCACCTCTTTAACAAGGGTAACAACCGTACCGTCCAACTGGCGGTGGACCAACTGCAGACGACCATCGGGGTATTCCGTCAGCTGATAGATAGAGTCGTCCTCGCCGTGGGCAGTTGTGGTATAGGAACCGTCAGCGTTGCGCTCAGTTGTACCCTCTCCAATGATAAAGTCTTTCTCCGTGACAACATACGGCGTGACTGTACCAGTGACAACGGCGTAGTTGTCATAGTCCGAGGGGGTAAACTTCCACTCGTAGGCGGTATTGGGGAGAACAATTGTGTGGTCGGGGAGAACCCACTCAATGCGACCATCGACAGAGGAAGTGCCGATACTGAGTGATATATCGGACAAAGTCTGTCCAGAGCGTTCTGGGGCAGTGAATTTTGGCGTAACGATGGGGGTTGCCTTTTCGATGACAATGGTGATATCTTCACTTTCCCTTGCCTTGGACGCCCCAGAACTTTCGTCAGGGACCTGCATGGCCTTGATGGTGACGCTACCAGCGGCGAGGGTGGTCAGAATATTACCATCAATACGGGCATACGCATTGCCGTTGGTGATGGTGTAAATGACAGCACCTGTACCTTTCAAACCAGCGCAAGCGAGTGTCAAGGTAGAACCATAGACAACTCTGGTATCGCTGATGATGGTCAAGGCATCGTACCCGATGGTGACGACAACAGTGAGGGGGACGGTGCCGTAAAACTCAGAGTTTGCCGTGATGGAGAAGGTAATGGTATCGCCCTCGGTAGCATTAGAAATGGAGAAACGGATAATGGCCGTGTTCTCCACCGTCCAATTTTTGACTTGCACGGTACCAGTGGTTGTTACCTCGCCAGCCGTGAAGACCAAAAGACCTGGGTTAGCGACCTTGTTCAGACAGTCTTGGAAAGAAACTTTTCCCTCGTTGAGATGGGTGGGGTGGGTCGTTTCGTAGAGGTCGGCAGTGAGCAGGGTGACAGGGGGGTCTTCCTCCTCTTCCTCGTCGTCTTCAGAGCCTTCTTCGCCCGATTCTCCATCGTCTCCGTCATCGGGGTCTTTCGGTTCATCAGGTTCTTCTGGATTTTCGGGTTCTTCTGGAGTTTCCGGGTTTTCAGGTTCCTCTGGTTCTTCCGGCGTTTCTGGAACTTCAGCTTCTTCAAAAAGTTGCACATTTTCGCTCTGCCCTATGGCGATGGAATGGGTGGGCATCCCAGTGAAAAACAGTGCAATCGCAAGCATGATACTCAGTAATTTTTGTTTCATGGTGGAGCCTCCTTGCATTTGGGTAGGCAATCGGCACCGATTTTCTCGGTGCCGATAGTAGATACAGGCAATATTACAGGGTTTCCTTGATGCGCTGTGCAATCTGGTCTGCGGTCAGACCGTACTCGCGCAGGACATCCTTGGCCTTGCCGGACTGACCGAAGCAGTCCTGCACACCAATCTTCTTGAACTTGCAGTTGACCTTGCCCATAAGGACATCGGCAACGGCATCGCCCAGACCGCCGATGACGCTGTGTTCCTCGACCGTAATCACATTGCCACACTGCTGAGCGTACTTGGTGACGCACTCTGCATCAATGGGCTTGATAGTGTGGACATTGATGACGGCGACGCTCTTGCCCTCGGCCTCCAACAGCTTGGCGGCCTCCAGCACCTCATTCACCATGATACCCGTGGCGAAGATAACGGCATCGGTACCCTCACGCATGACATTGGCTTTGCCAATCTCGAAGGGGTAGTCCTGCTCAAAGACGGGGGTGGCCAGACGAGCCAGACGCAGGTAGACAGGGCCCTCCATCTCGGCGGCAGCGATAACAGCCTTGCGTGCCTCATTGGCATCGGCAGGGGAGATGACGGTCATACCGGGGATGACGCGCATCAGCGCGATGTCCTCGATGCACTGGTGGCTACCGCCGTCCTCACCGACGCTTACACCAGCGTGGGTACAGGCAATCTTGACATTCAGACGGGGATAGGCGATGGTGTTACGAATCTGCTCGTAGGCACGGCCTGCGCCGAACATTGCAAAGGTGGAGCAGAAGGGAATCAGACCCATCGTACTCATACCAGCTGCCATGTTGACCATGTTGGCCTCTGCGATACCAGCATTGAAATGGCGGTTGGGATACTCCTTCTGGAAGGTAACGGTCATTGTTGCGTGTGCCAAGTCGGCATCCAGAACAACGATTTTATCATTTTTGGCGGCCAGCTCGACCAGAGCTTCGCCGTAGGCATTTCTTGTTGCTTTCTCACTCATGGCTTAGCCCTCCAATTCCTTCAGTGCCTGTGCGCGCTGCTCCTCGTTGGGAGCCTTGCCGTGCCAACCGACCTGGTTTTCCATAAAGGAAATGCCCTTGCCCTTGACGGTGTGGGCGAGAATTGCCTTGGGCTTGCCGGGGGTGGTAGGCTCGTTGAGCGCGGCGACAACTGCTTCGATATCATTGCCGTCAGCAATCTCGATGGTGTGGAAACCGAAGGCCTTCAGCTTGGCGGACATATCGCCCAAGCTCATAACTTCGTCGTTGCTACCGTCGATTTGCAGACCGTTGTTGTCAACGATGACAGTCAGATTGTCCAGCTTGTAGTGGTTGGCGGCCATGAATGCCTCCCAAATCTGACCTTCCTGACACTCACCATCACCGAGGATGGTGTAAACCCTGGTATCCATGCCCTGATGCTTGGCACCCAGAGCCATACCGACAGCGATGGAAGCACCCTGACCCAGAGAGCCAGTGGAGGCATCGATGCCAGGAATCTTCTTCATGTCGGGGTGGCCCTGCAGAATGCTGTGCAACTGGCGGAAGTTCTGGAACTCTGCCTTATCGAAGAAGCCGAGTTCGGCCAGAATACCGTAGTAGCAGGGGGCAGTGTGACCCTTGCTGAGAACGAAACGGTCGCGGTCAGCCTTGCGAGGATTCTTGGGGTCGATACGCATCTGCGTGCAGAACACGGCACTCATCAGCTCGACAACGGACAGGGAGCCACCGGGATGGCCACTGCCTGCGTTGGCAGTCATGTTGATGATATCGCGCCGAACCTCTGTGCAGAATTGTTTGAGTTCTGCTGTGGTCATTGTTAGGTCCTCCTATGAAAGTTTTTCAGAATCAACCACAAATAGCATACCGCAGATTACAGGGAAAGTCAATTCCCGCAATCTTTTTTCTATACCGTGATGGGGCGGAAAATACAGAAACATTGACAATCTTCGGCGGATACTCTATACTATGGGCAACCATGACAACGGAAAAGAGGACTGTGGAAATGATAAAAGCCATTGTATTTGATTTGGATGGGACACTGTTGGATACCGTGCCAGACATTGCCGCCGCACTGAATCGCGCCTTGTCTGCGTGTGGACTGCCGACCCACGCACAGAAAACGGTAGAAACTTTTCTCGGCGGCGGTATCCGTGACGCGGTGATGAAGGCCACACCAGAGGGGACTTCTCCAGAGATGATAGAACGCGTCCTCAATCTGTACCGTGACGACTATGTGGAACACTGTACGGAGAAAACAACGCTGTATGACGGTGTGCGCGAGATGGTAGACAGATTTGTGGCGCGTGGTTTGACGATGGCGGTTTTGAGCAATAAGACGGAGAACACGGCGCGGAAGATTGTGGCGCACTTCTTCCCCAATGGGGAATTTCGCGCTGTCTTTGGGCGTGTGCCAGAGCGTCCACTGAAACCACATCCCGATGCCATACAACCTGTTTTGGATGTTCTGGGGCTTGCGCCAGAGGAAATTGCCTATGTAGGCGACAGCAACACGGATATCCTGTTTGCGAAGGCGGTGGGGATGCTCCCTGTGGCGACACCGTGGGGCTATCGCAGTCGTGAGGAGTTGGTGGTAGCAGGTGCAGAGCGCATCGCAGAAACACCATTGGACTTATTGACGCTGTTGTAAAATATAGATGGGGATGCTGCAACCATACGCAACATCCCCATTTTTATTTATTGTTTGCCGAGTTCTTTGTTTCTCTGGTCGGCGGCGATGACGGCATTCAGCACAGTGGCGCGAAGCGCACCCTGTTCCAGTGCGCGGACACCAGCGATGGTAGAACCACCAGGACTGCACACCGCATCTTTCATTGCGCCAGGGTGCTGTCCACTCTCCAACAGCAGACGAGCTGTGCCCTTCAACATCTGTGCGGCATAGCGCAGTGCCTTGGCGCGGGGCAGTCCGCAGGTCACACCGCCGTCTGCCAGTGCCTCCATGAACAGGCAGGCGAAGGCAGGTCCGCAACCTGCTACCGCACTACCAGCGTCAATCAAATGTTCCTCCAAGTGGTCGAGCATCCCTGCACCCGAAAGTACGTCGGTAAATTCCGCCACTTCTGCGTCGGTGACATGGCAGTTGCTATCGTACAGAACAACACCAGCACCCACGGCGCAGGGAGTGTTGGGCATGATGCGGATAACAGGATAGTTACCACCTGCCATCGTGCTGATTTGCTCCATCGTCAGACCAGCTGCCATCGTGACCAGAATGAAGCGGTCATTGCGCTTCTGTAACAGGGGGGCGATGCCAGCGAGCATATCGCGCATCATCTGTGGTTTGACACCGAGGAAAATGTACTTGCCCTCTGTGGCGGCATCCTCGTTGGTGCCGACTCGACAGCCCAACTCCTGTGCCAGTGCTTGCGCCTTGACAGGGGTGCGGTTGGCGAGCAGAATCTCAGACGCAGGCAGTTTCTGTGCGGCGGCACGGGCGAGTGCGCCACCCATATTCCCTGTGCCAACAAAGCTGAAAAAAGTAGACATACTAAGTTCCTTTCGTTTTTCGCGGATAAGATAGAACCACTATAGCGAAAAAGAAGTCCGCTGTCAAATGCAGAAAAATTCAGACGGATTCATAAATTGCTTAACACTTTGTCGTTTTTTCTGCTATACTGTACCCTAGAGAAATGTTTGCTTTCGAGCAAGGACGGAGGAGTGATAGTATGGCTTTTGTAGAATTTGAGCGCGTAAAAAAGACCTACCGCATGGGTGAGGTGACGATTGAGGCACTGCGCGATGCCACTTTCCAAGTGGAACAGGGGGAGTTGTGCGTGATTGTTGGTCCCAGTGGGGCAGGTAAGACGACACTGTTGAATATCTTGGGTGGTATGGATACGCTGACAGAGGGAAAAATCCGTCTGGGCGGCGAGGAAATCTCCGCCTACAAGGAGCGTCAGTTGACAGGGTATCGGCGGCATGAGGTGGGATTTGTGTTCCAGTTTTATAACCTCGTCCCCAATTTGACTGCACTGGAAAATGTGGAGTTGGCGGCACAAATCTGTAAAGACGGGCTGGATGCCGCCCAGATGCTTCGTCTGGTAGGGTTGGAACATCGCACAGGCAATTTCCCTGCACAGTTGTCGGGTGGCGAACAACAGCGCGTGGCGATTGCGCGCGCATTGGCGAAAAATCCGAAACTCCTGCTGTGCGATGAGCCGACTGGCGCACTGGACTACACCACAGGTAAGGCGATTTTGAAGCTGTTGCAGGATATGAGCCGTGAAAAGGGCATGACGGTCATCATTATCACCCATAACGGCGCATTGACCGCAATGGCGGACCGTGTTATCAAGGTGAAAAACGGCATGGTGACCAGTGTGATAAAGAACGAGAACCCTGTGAGTGTGGAGGAAATCGAATGGTAACTGCACTGTTGAAATCGGCACTGCGCGAAATCCGACAGAGCTTGGGACGGTATCTGGCGATTTTCGCGATTATTGCCTTAGGCGTGGGGTTCTTCGCTGGACTGCGGATGAGTCAACCGAATATGCTTGCCACGGGTGTGGCGTATATCGACACCTATCACCTGTATGATTTTCGCCTGTTGTCCACATTGGGCTTTACCGAGGAGGATGTCACCGCATTTTCCGAGTTGGACGGTTTCGAGGTGGCACACGGCGCAGTGTATACGGATTTTCTCTCCACTTGGAACGACAGTGAAGTGGTATTCACGGCACTGTCCCTAACAGACGGTATCAACGAGCCGAAATTGACCGCTGGATGGATGCCACGCAACAGCGGGGAGTGTCTGGGTGATGCCCGATATTTTACTGAGGCGGACCTCGGGAAAACTGTCACGGTACTGGAAACGAATGACGAGGACACACGCGACCTACTGTGTGAGACGCAGTACACACTGGTCGGTCTGATGCAGACCCCGTATTTTATCAACCAAGAGCGTGGGATTAGCGCGTTAGGTGGCGGTAGTGTGGCGGCGTTCCTGTACATACCCGAAGATGGCTTCGACTTCCCAGCGTATTATGAGATTTTTTTGAAAATTGCCGATGGCGCAGATGCCTACTCAGCGGAATATCAGACGCAGATTGACGAGATGAAGCCGACCGTGGAGCAACTGTTGGAGGAGCGCGCACAGCTTCGGTACGACAGTATTGATGGCGAGGCGCGCGAGGAATTGCAAGACGCACAGACGGAAGTTGCAGACGGCTGGGCAGAGTATACGAGAGAAAAGGCGGATGCAGAACAGAAGTTGGCGGATGCCTATGCGGAACTGACTGAGGGCGAGGAAAGCTATCGGGACGGTGTTGCGGAATGGGAACAGGGCAAACAGGACTATGCGGACGGTCTGCAACAGTATGAGGATGGTATCCGTGCATTGGCGGAGGCAAAGGCGGAGTTGGACGACGCCGAGCAAACCCTAGCCGACGGTGCAGTGCAGTTGCAGGACAGTAAGGCAGAACTGGACAGTGTGAAAGCGCAGTTGGACGAGGTAGCGGTACAGTTGTCGGCGGCAAAACAGCAGTTGACCGATGCTAAAGTTGCACTGGATGAGGGTGAAACAGCGTATGCACAAATGAATACGCTGTACCAGTCCGCTGTCCAATTGGCACAGGGCGTTGGCATGGACACTCCTGCCCAGTTGGTTGCTACGCTCCAAAGTGGTGCTATGCCTGAACTGAATGTGGCGGTAGACCAGGCACTACAGGCACAGGGAAGTAGCTTGGTAGAGTTCCTCGACGGTTGGATGGCGGTGGAGGAGTCCATCGGACAGCCGTTGACCGCAGAGTATTTGACAGCCCTGCGTATTTCATTGGACGACGGGAAAACGGAGTATGCACATGGCTTGACCGAGTATGAGAACGGACTGGCACAGTATGAGGACGGCAAGGTACAGTATGAAGATGGTCTGCGCCAGTATGAGGACGCGCTAGCGGAGTATGAAACAGGGTGTGTGCAGTATGAGGTCGGCAAAGCGGTGTACGAGGACGGTGTCCGAGAACTACAGGATGTAAAGCGCGAATTGGACGATGCGGTGCAACAGCTGGCGGATGCCGAAAAAGAGCTGGCAGACGCAAGAGTGGAGCTAGACGATGGTTGGCGCGAATATGAGGACGGAAAAGCGGAGGCAGAGCGTGAGTTTGCCGATGCCTATGCCGAACTGACGGATGCGGAGGCAGAGATTGCCGAGGCGTATCAGGAGTTGGAGAACTTAGAGGAGGCCGATACCTACACGCTGACACGCAAGGAAAATGCAGGCTATGCGTCGTTTGACAACGACACCAGTATCGTCAAGGCAGTGTCGGTCGTATTCCCTGTGTTCTTTTTTCTGGTTGCCGCGCTGGTGTGCGTGACGACGATGACGCGCATGGTGGATGAACAGCGTACCCAAATCGGTGTCCTCAAGGCACTGGGATACAGCAATGCACAGATTATGGGGAAATATGTGTTCTACGCAGGCAGTGCGTCCTTAATGGGATGTGTTATCGGCTATGCGGTCGGCTCTACCGCACTGCCGTGGGTCATCTGGCTGATATATGGCATTATGTATGACTTTGCACCGCTGACCTTCCTGTTTGACCCAATTTTGGCTGTGCTGTCCTTTGCGGCGGCTCTGTTGTGTTCTGTAGGTTCGACCTATTTGGCCTGTCGTGCAGAGCTTAGGCGCACGGCGGCGGAGTTGATTCGTCCCAAAACACCCAAGGCAGGAAAGCGTGTCTTTTTAGAGTACATTACTCCCATCTGGAGCCGTCTGAGCTTCCTACACAAAGTGTCGGTGCGAAATGTCCTGCGCTACCGCAGTCGATTGATTATGATGGTGCTGGGTATCGGCGGTTGTACGGCACTCTTGGTCACTGGCTTCGGTCTGAAAGATTCCCTAACCACGGTCATTGATGAGCAATTTGACAAGATTACCTTGTACGACTACAGTGTGACTTTCCGCGAGGGACAGCGTGCCGACGATATTACGGAGTATCTGATGGAAAAAGGGTTTGTGGATGGTCTGCTGACCCACAGCGGAAATATTGATGTGGTGACGGATAACGGTACGAAATCGGTGTATCTTGTTATCTCGGCAGAAGCCTCGTTGGATAGCTATATCTCCTTGCACCACGATGGAGAACCGATTTCCCATCCCGATTTGAACGAAGTGGTGCTGAATGAGGGGTTGGCGAAGCAGTTGAAGATTGCTGTGGGCGATGAGATTCGTCTGCGCGATGACAGCGGAGAAACGATGTATGTGACCGTGAGTGCGGTGTGTGATAACTATGTGAACAACTATGTGTATCTCCACCCTGACACCTATGCACAGCAGATGGGGAAACCCGCAGAGTTCCAGACGCTGTTTCTCCACGCCCATGAGGGCGCAGATGCCTATGCGGAGGGCGCAAAACTGGCGGACCATGAGAATGTCAGCCGTGTGACTGTCAATGCGTCCTCCCGTGGGCAGGTGTTGCAGACGCTTGGTCGTTTGGATTACCTGATACTGGTTGTGGTGCTGTGTGCTGGTGCCTTGGCATTTATCGTGCTGTATAATCTGACCAATATCAACATCACCGAGCGAATCCGTGAGATTGCGACCATCAAGGTGTTGGGATTCTATCGCAAGGAAACTGCCTCGTATGTGTTCCGTGAGATTTATATTCTGGCAGGACTGGGCAGTGTTGTGGGCGTTTTTCTGGGCAAGGTACTCCATGCGTTTGTGATGGCACAGGTGCAGATTGATGCGGTGTATTTCCCCTGTATCATCTTGCCAATGAGCTACCTGTACGCAGTGGGGCTGACGCTGGGATTTACCGTGCTGATTGCGATGGTGATGCGTGGACGCTTGCACAAAATTGATATGGCGGAATCTCTGAAATCCGTGGAATAAGTAATAAAAGGGAGCGTTGCAAAATAGCGTGAAGTAAAAAAGGCGAGTAGGAACCCGAAAAAGGGTTTTCTTACTCGCCTTTTTGCTTTAATATGAATTTGTGAAGAAACAACTAAAGCAAGACCAGTGTACCGTATATGAGCGAA
>JAZOVU010000066.1:0-12607 GCA_045658885.1 Candidatus Pelethomonas sp.
CTATGTTCGGGTATAGCCGGAATTGATAAGAATATTCCACTTTTTCACCTCACAATCACATATATTGTTTGATTTTCTATGGGTATAGTATAGCATTTTTCGCTCCCTATTGCAACCTGTTACCCTCTTTTACGAGGGAATAATGTGTGCCTTATATCCCCATGTCTAAAGCCAGGGGCTTTACGGCACGGATGGTAATTCTGCCACAGACATCTCCTCATAGGTCTTATTGGCAGGCACCGAAACTGATGCGTCCCTCTCCACGGGCGCGGTGGCATCCACAGGGACAGTCGGTGCGCTTGGTGGAATCTCCACCATCTTGTGCAGTACAGATTCCTCGCTACATAGCTCCGTTGGCAACCAAATCTCACCAGAGTTGGCACGAATGGTCGCGCAGAGCTGTCCATCCGTTGTAACAATCTGCTCGCCGTGTAACGCGCCACAGTAGGCACCGCTACTGTTTGGGAGATGCAGGGTAACATCGTGGTCGCTGTTGTTGACCGTTACGATGACCGTCTGCCCCTCCCATTCCCGTGCGTAAGCGAACTGTTCGGTACTGAGCAGTAACTCACGGTACGCACCCAGACGGAGGGCAGTGGTATTTTGGCGGATTTTGCCCAGTGCTGCGAGGAGGGCGGTGCACGGATTTTTCTCTACGGCGTTCTCATAGTCTGCGATTTGTAGCGCAGGGCGCAGAGAATCATCACTGTGTCGCTCTTTTCGTCCCTCAATGGCAAACTCTGAGCCATAATAGAGGGATGGAATCCCAGGCAGGGTATAGAGCATGATGTACAGTGGTACCAGATGCGCTTTATTTCGCAGTTTGGTCGCAATACGCGCAACATCGTGGTTATCCACAAAGGTATACAACTTGCGACAGTCGCCCACTAAATCGGTCAGATACTTGATGGTGTGTGCAACTTCAAAGTAGTTGTGGTCGTTGTGGCTGGAGTAGAGGGCCTTGTGCAACATATAATTTGTGACAGAATGGAGCGTATGGTCGTTGACCCAATGGGAGTAATTTCCGTGGATAACCTCGCCCATCAGCCAGAAGTCCGCTTTCACCTCGTTTGCCGTACGACGCAACTCCTGTAGATACCCCAAATCCATCACATCTGCGGCATCCAAGCGAATCCCGTCAATGTCAAATTCACGCACCCAAAAACGAATGACATCACAGATATAGGCTCTGACTGCCGGGTTGTGTTGGTTGAGCTTTGCGAGCAGGTCATACCCACCCCAGTTTTCATAGGAAAAACCGTCGTTGTAGGCAGTATTGCCCCCGAAATTGACGCCGCAATACCAGTCACGATATACAGAGTTCTCCCGATTGCACTTAATATCCTGAAAAGCGAAGAAATCTCGCCCTGTATGGTTGAATACGCCGTCCAGAATGACCCGCAGTCCGTGTTTGTGACATTCTGCTACTAAGTGGGTCAAGTCCGCATTGGTCCCCAGTCGGCTGTCGAGCTTCTTGTAATCGGTCGTTTCATAGCCGTGTCCCACGGATTCAAACAGTGGGCCGATATAGAGAGCCGTACAACCCAGTTGTTTGATATGGGGAAGCCAAGGCAGGATGGTGTTGAGCCGTTTGACTGGTTCTCCATAGGAGTTTTGCTTGGGGGCTCCCGTCAACCCTAGGGGATAAATGTGATAAAAGACCGCTTCATCATACCAAGCCATTATCGTAGTTTCTCCTTTTCACGCCCGTTCCTGAAGATTAGTAACATTCTACAAAGTGTTCAAAGTGTGCCATAATATCCGTGGGAGTTGCCGTGGGATTGGTGGCAGCCACGAGATACCGCCCGAATGCATCGTCCCAATAGGCGATGAAGTATTCCTTGTCCGTATTGACTGCCCAGGATGCAAATGCCAAGTCATTTAGAATTTTATCGTAAGTATAGGAATTGGTGACAAAATCGTTGGGCCACTGCGCTCTGTAATCCTGCATACAGATATCACCATTCCCATCGTCGATGGTTGCGAACTGATAGCGGAACTGATTGGGCAGGGCAACATTCAACCGCAGATAGCTCTCATCCTGCTCTTTGAC
Organism: Candidatus Pelethomonas sp.; assembly: GCA_045658885.1. Classification (GTDB taxonomy): domain Bacteria; phylum Bacillota; class Clostridia; order Oscillospirales; family Oscillospiraceae; genus Pelethomonas. The sequence continues at coordinate 2,054 of JAZOVU010000066.1, forward strand.
AATGGTACCATTGACTGCCATGGGGAAAGTGTCGACCAGTGTTCCATCTTTCTTCACGACGAAGCCTGTCATCTCCCACGCCACCGACAGAGAAGTGGCATCTGCGGTATCTTCTTCATCTGCGGTATTGGTATCCTCTACAGGGGGTGTAGATGCGTTCTCCTGCTCGTCTGCTACTTGAAAGAGAGCGTCGAGTGCGGTTGCATAGTTCTCCAGTGCGACCGTCAAAGCGTCTGTATCCTTGGCAGTCTTAGCGGTTACACCCAAATCCTTGGCGATATTCCACCAATCAGCATGAATCTGTCCCTGCGGTACACCAAAAGCACTCTGCTTGGCGAGAGCCGCCATCCCAACATGGGACTGCACTGCATCGGCGTTCTGTGCATTCTTGTTGGAGGGAAGCCATTGGAATTTCTCATACCGCTGTTGCTGACAGTCCTCGCCCGTCAGATACTGTGCCAACAGGGACAGCACCGCGGATTTCTTAGCATCAGACTGCGGTTTGACACCCAACAAGCGGTTACTGGTGAAAGACCCCAGATGATAGGACTGCCCATCGACCTCGAACGAGGGCAGGTCGGTTGCCCCCAGATATGCGCCGAAGTGTGCAACGGCGGCATCGTGGTTCCAAAGACCCGTAATGATAACACCAGCCTTATCGAAAGTATCCACATTGCTGTCGTAGGCGCGGGACTGCATCAACTTCTGCATCCCTTGCATGGCAACCAATCCAGCTTCCGAATAGAAATCGTCGTCAATGTCGACGATTGTGCCGTCCTCATCCAGTACCCAATTGCTATGGCAACCAGTTCCAAAGAAGAACGACGAGATGTACCATGCGTTGTCTAAGGCAATGCGGAACTTCTTGCCCTTGACTTCACAGGCTTTCAAGATAGCCTCTACGCTCTCCGCATCGTCCTCGGAGATAACACGGGTATCATAGTACATATAGTAGCCATCGTGGCTGGTTAAGGGGTACGCATACAGACGACCACCCACGGAGGCGGCGGCGACCGCACTGGCATCGTTGATGTTCCGAATGGTTTCGGCGGCAGTTTTGTCGGGGGCAGAGAGTGCGGCGGCCTGCACCAGACGGTCCAACTGGTTCTGTGTGAAGCAGAAGATATCGGGCGAATAGACCACCTTACTGAGTATCTTATACTCGACATAGTCCTCGGGCACCCCCTCAACGGTGGCGTTAATCACGATACCAGGGTACGCCTCCTCAAACGCATCAATCTGTTGTTGCGTCAGATTCACTACACTATTTCCCTCAGGAACCCACATGGTAATGTCATAGGTACCTGCAAGGGCGGCAATGTCCATCTCACCATTGTCCCTGTCGCTCCCATTACAGGCGACCAAAACCACCGTCATGGTCAGTGCTAATAAGAGCGCGAGCATTCGTTTTATCTTGTTCATCATGGTATTCTCCTTATTGTGATACTACGCAAAAAGTTTGGTTCTATTATACCACCGTTTCGGATTGCGTCAATAGAGCGATAAAAGTTTAGCACGCAAAGTATCTTGCGAACGGTTTCTGGAAGTGCTATAGTAGTGATATATCCCTATTTTCGACAAAAGGAGAAAGTTATGAACGCAAAAAATGCCGCGCGTCAGCAACAACGCGCACAGATGATGCTCAACGACCCGATTTCGCGCGTAATTCCCAAAATGGCAATCCCCACTATTGTCGCCTTCCTCATCAATTCCATCTATTCTCTGGCAGATACCTACTTTGTCGCCTCCATCGGCACAGAAGCCACCGCCGCAGTCAGCGTCAATGCCTCCCTCGACCAGTTGATTATGATGGCAGGTTCCCTGTTGGCCATCGGTGCAAACAGCTACATCGCCCGTCTATTGGGCGAGGAGAAAGAGAAGAAAGCAAGCGTCGTCCTATCCTCCGCCTTCTTTATTGCGTTTGGTCTGGGACTTGCCCTGACTATCATTGGTATCACCTTTATGACCCCGATGGTGCGTCTGTTGGGTGCAACGCCAACCTGTGAACAGTACGCTATTGAATATGCGACCTATGTATTGCTCGCCGCACCGTTTATGGCATCCAGTTTCGTGATGAACCAGTGCTTACGCAGTGAGGGCAGTGCCACTCTCTCCATGATTGGTATGGGATTCGGTGGTATTCTGAACTGCGTCCTCGACCCTATCTTCATCTTCGGATTGGATATGGGCGTTGCTGGTGCATCCCTTGCTACCGCCATCTCCAAGGTGGTCAGCTTCGCCATTCTGATTTTCCCCTATATCACCCGAAGAAGCCTGTTGCACCTGTCCATTCGCAACTGCCGTCCTACGGCGAATATCTTGATGCAGATTATCAGTGTCGGCTCGTCCTCGATGTTCCGTTCCCTGCTCGCCGTGGTCGCTGGTATCATGCTCAACGACCTCGCTGGCAATATCTCCGACTCCGTCCTCGCTGGTATCGGTGTCACCACCAAGATTATGATGTTCCCGTTCAGTATCATCCTCGGCTTCGGCAGTGGCTTCCAGCCCGTTGCTGGCTTTAACTGGGGCGCAAAACGCTATGACCGCGTGCGCGAGAGCTATCGCTTCTCCGCCATCGTCGCCTTGGTCGGCGCAGGTGTCATGGCACTTATCACTGCTATCTTTGCCAACCCGATTATTACCGCTTTTGCTGGCACTGACCCCCAGATGCAGGAGATTGGTGCGCTGTCGATTCGTCTGCAATGTCTGGCACTGCCTGTCCACGCATGGGTGGCGGTGGTCAATATGTTCTGCGTAGGTCTGGGCAATGCGCGCGGTGCGTTTATCCTCGCCACCGCACGACAGGGTAGTTGCTTTATCCCCATTTTGTACCCGATGGCATATCTCATGGGCGCGTACGGTGTCGCCTCCGCACAGGCGGTCGCCGATGTTCTGACCCTCGTTCTCGCCGTGCCGATTATCATTAAAATGCTGAAAAAGGTCAACGAGGCGGAAAAGCTGGAAAGCAATGCTTAAGTACAAGATAAAAAATTTTTTGACGATTGTAATTCATCTTTTTCTGCGCTGTTTCTTCTTCATCGTTTTTGTTTTTGTTACGGCTTTTTTACCATATTTTCTAGTTATTTATCTTTCTAATCTGATTGCATTTTCAGATACTCATGTTATTGCTACCTCGCCGACCTTCGCTATATTTTTGTCACTTCCGCTTGATATTTACCTCATATACCACGGCGGTACGCTCTACCGATGGTACTTTCCCAACCTCACACAGTATGAATGTCATCCTTGGGAGCGCGATTTTCAAGAGAGCAGAAGTCAAAAACGCCGTCGCCGCCGAAAGAAATTTCTCCTTTGGTTGCTCGGATTTGTCTTTTTCTCCCTGCTATTTGGACTGTCACTATCTGGGCGCATTTGTCTGACGGACAACGGACGCATCCAACGGTACAATGTGTGGAATCAGTTGACTGAGGAGATTTTCTCCGAAGATATCACCTCTGTGACACTCAAAACGCACCAAAAAGGCAGAGGTGCAGGTTACCATTACAGTATTCGATTCTTCGACGCCGAAGAAAACGATTATTGGTTTTCCAGAGGAGAATTTCGCTTCTCAGATGAGAAAATTCTACAGAGTTTACTGGATATCAAATCGCTGTATAAGCCCGAACAGATTACCGTGAACGGTGTGGAGCATCTAGAAAAGGTCGTGCAGGACTGCGAACTCTCCGCGGAGGAAACTGCACTGCTCTACGAACTTTTTGTACAAACACCCTAATACAGATGGAAAGCCTCCCCTTGTACCTGAGGGGAGGTTTTTTGTATCCCCTGTAGAGGCTTGTAGGGAGGGGAAAATTGTGGTATAATTACTGAAGAAAATCGACTACAAAAGGAGGGCACGCACATGGCGCACGAACACTGCCACGCGCATCCCCATGACCATACACACGACCACACGCACAACCACGAACACCACCACGATGAACACACCCACGAATATATGCACGAGCACGGCCTGCCTCACGGCCACGGCCATGTCCATGAGAACCAGAAAGCGGTCATTAACCGTCTGGCACGCGCCATCGGCCATCTGGAGAAAGTCAAGAGCATGGTAGAGGAGGGGCGCGACTGCTCCGAGGTCCTCGTCCAATTGGCGGCGGTGCGCTCCGCCCTCGACAGCACGGGCAAGGTGATTCTCAAAGACCATATGCGCCACTGTGTTGTGGATGCCGTATCCGCTGGCGACCAAGCCTCGATTGATGACCTCTGCATGGCCATCGACAAGTTTATGAAGTGAGTATCCTGTTGCGACAATTATATATTTCTCTCTCAATATGACACGAGGCTCCCACCGCTATGGTAGGAGCCTTATATCGTATCAAATTTCGGGAACAATATAGCCCTTCTCAATGAGTGCAGTTTCAATACGGTCGAGAACAGCTTCGCTCTCAGCACGAACGGTGTGGTAGTGGTATCCTCCCGTAATGTGCATCAACTCAGTGGACTGTCCTGTTCTCACACCTTCCAAAAATTGCCTGATGTGCATTTGGGAAAAAATGTTCAGGGACGCACCCACCTTGCCGTACACCTTATGCCACACGAATACATCCACCACCGTACCACCGAGATTCACAATACAAGAGAGTTCCTCCTCGGTTTGTTCGGTTGTATGGCGAACCTTAAACACTCTCTCCACAAGCGGTGACTTCTGCATGATGTAACCTTGACTTGTAGAAAGTATCTCGTATCCCATCCCTTTCAGTACCGTAATATCTTGCACAATGATTTGACGGGATATCTCAAATTTCTGTGCAAGCTCGCTACCCGAAATCGGCGCATCGGCGGACAGAAGGAGGTTTACGATTGCTTTTCTTCTTTCGGCTACTTTCATGGATGCTCCTTATATTGCGTGCAAATTCTTCAGCGAGAGGTCAAGAATGGGAGAAGAATGGGTCAACGCACCGCTTGAAATATAATCCACACCGATGTCGACAAGTCTTGCGACATTCTCTCGCGTGACATTTCCACTACACTCCGTTTCCGCCTTGCCACGGCAAAGGGCAACTGCCTCTTTCATATCCTCCACGCTCATATTGTCCAGCATAATGATATCGGCACCTGCGTCCAGTGCTTCCCTCAACATTGCAAGATTTTCGACCTCAATCTCAATCTTACGGACAAAAGGTGCATATTCCTTCGCCATTCTGACGGCTTCCTTCACACCACCCGCTGCCCCAATATGGTTATCCTTCAGAAGAATACCGTCACTGAGGTTATATCTGTGGTTGTATCCACCACCGACCTTGACTGCGTACTTTTCAAAGATACGCATATTTGGCGTTGTCTTTCTGGTATCCAACAACTTCGTTTTCGTTCCCTTGAGCATATCCGCAATTTCTCTCGTGTAGGTTGCGATACCACTCATTCTTTGCAAGTAGTTGAGAGCCGTTCTCTCACCAGAAAGGAGTACACGAATATCGCCCCGCACAAGACCAATCTTTTCGCCCTTGTGTACAATATCTCCATCCTTGCAGTAGAAGACTACCTCTGTCTTTTCATCGAGCAGTTCAAATACTCTCTTGAAAATATCCAGACCTGCTACCACGCCGTCCTGCTTGCAGATCAGGTCCACTTCGCCTGCCTGATACTGTCGCATAACAGAATTTGTGGTGATGTCTTCGCTCGTGATATCCTCTCTGAGAGCCTGTAAAATCAGCTCGTCAGCATTCAGTTTCATCGTGATACGATTCATGGCTTAGCCTTTCCTTTTCGATTGCCGCCAGAACAGCGGCTTTATATTCTTCCTGATAGTTGTGATATCGTGCCTCGTCAATCGCGATTTCTCTATCGACTTCCCGCGCCGTATATCCATCCATGATATGGCGCGCGGCTCGTTTTGCAAATACCATGCTTTCCAAAAGCGAATTACTTGCCAATCTGTTTCTGCCATGTACGCCATTACAGGCCGTTTCTCCTGTGGCATACAGACGATTCATGGATGTCTTACTATATCGGTCAACATCGATACCACCCATAAAATAGTGCTGTGACGGGACGACAGGAATGGGTTCTCTCGTTGCGTCGTACCCCTCCACCAGACAGTGCTGATAGATATTGGGAAAGTGTGTTCTAATCTCCTCCTCGGGAATGGGGGCCATAGAGAGCCACACATGTTTGCTTCCCTCTTTTTTCATCTCAGCGAGGATGGCATTGGCAACAACATCACGCGGTAACAGCTCATCAACAAAGCGTTCTCCCTTGGCATTCAACAAAATTGCTCCCTCTCCACGAACCGACTCGGAGATTAAAAACTCTCGCCCCTCCTTTTCAGTATACAGCGTAGTTGGATGAATTTGAATGTAGTCGATATGTTGTAGCTTGATGCCGTATTTGAGCGCGAGTGCAATCGCATCCCCAGTCAGATGTTTATAGTTGGTGGAATGCTCGAAGATACCACCAATACCACCTGTTGCCAGTACGGTATAATCTGCCTGGATAGCGGAATAGACACCATGTTCATCGCGTCCAATAATACCGTGACATTCGTTATTCTCACAGATGAGGTCAACCATGGTATAGTTCTCTATGATCGTGATGTTCTCTCTGTTTTTTGCCCTTTCCAACAGGTGAGAGGTAATCTCCTTGCCCGTTTCATCCTCGTGAAAGAGAATACGGGGGCGGGAGTGCGCTCCTTCTCTTGTGTATGTAAATTCATTCCCGTTTTTCTCAAAGCGAACACCAAAGGATACCAGGTCAGCAATCACCTCCTGCGAGGCGTGAATCATAATGTGGACGGAATCGGGATTATTCTCATAATGCCCCGCCTTCATCGTATCCTCGTAGAAGGCATCGTAATCACTCTCATCGCGCAAAACACAGATACCGCCTTGTGCGAGATAGGAGTCACTTTTGCTTGCCTCATCTTTGGTGACAATGAGTACCGTTTTTTCTTTGGGGAGGTTCAGCGCACAGTACAACCCTGCAACACCACTCCCCACAATTAAAACATCTGCCTTCATGCTATCACCGTGCAAGCTCTAACATCCTATCCAGCGGAACGAGAGAAGCCTCTCGCAAGGCATCATCAACGAGGACTTCATTTTCCTCCGTCTGTAGGACATGCAGAAGCTTCTCCAGCGTATTCAGCTTCATATCCGCACAGCAGGGACGGTTTTTCGGGAAATAGAACTTCTTTGCAGGATTATCGCCCATCAGTTTGCACTCGACACCGTATTCTGTGCAAATGATAAACTCCTCACAGGTGCTTTCCAAGGCATATGCGATAATGCCCGCCGTGCTTCCGATGTAATCAGAGATAGCCAAAATTTCCGCTTCACATTCGGGATGGGTCAATACCAGCGCATTGGGATGCTTCTGTTTCTCGGCCAGTACCTCTTTGGCAGTAATCGCCGCATGGATAGGACAGTACCCGTCATTCAGAATAATATTCTTTTCTGGGACCTGTTCCGCAACAAAGCCACCCAAATTCTTGTCAGGGATGAAGAATATATTTTGATTTGGCAACGATTTTACGATAGAGATGGCATTGGAGGATGTCACGCAAACATCGCTTTGTGCCTTCAATGCCGCCGTGGAGTTGATATAGCAAACAACGGCAAGGTCTTCATATTTGCTTCGCATCTCCTCAATTTTCCCCATGGGAACCATGTGCGCCATCGCACAGTCCGCTGTCAGGTCTGGCATCAGAACCTTTTTATCGGGATTCAGTATCTTGGCACTCTCGCCCATGAAGTATACACCGCAGAACACGATGATATCCGCTGTGCTATTCTTGGCGATTTTGGCAAGATAGAAAGAATCTCCCACATAATCGGCAATTTCCTGCACCTCATCTGGCGCATAGTAGTGTGCAAGAATGACGGCATTCTTTTCCGCCTTCAGTTTCCGAATTTCTCTTTCCATTTGTTCTCTCATAACTACCTCAGGTGATAGAAGAATTTGACCGACTCACTATACCACGCCATTTGTCAGCTGTCAAGTTTGCTGTAAAGTTTTTTGAGAATTGTCCCGTGTGTGTCTTTTTGCACAGGATTGACAAATATGTGTGTTACTGGTATGATATAGAACACTATACTGACCAAAAGGAAGGAGTCTATTCCTATTATGGAAACCGACACTGGAATACTTTTTGTAGTGTTACTGTTCTTAATCATTGGCGGTGGCTATTTCGCCGCCTCTGAAACGGCGTTCGCTTCTGTCAACGCACTGCGTATCAAACAGCGCGCCGAAAACGGCGAACCACGCGCCGTCCGCGCACAGTACATCCTTGACCACTTCAACAAGGCTCTGTCTACGCTACTCATCGGCAACAACATCATGCACATCGGCACCGCCTCCATCGCCACCTATCTCGTCACGAAGCTCTGGGGCGAGGGGTATACCTTGTACTCCACCATCGTTACCACGGTGGTTGTTTTTCTGGTGTCGGAAATGATTCCTAAACAATTCGCCAAAGATAAGCCAGAAGCTATGGCACTGCTGTTTGCCAACTCGCTCTACTGGCTGATGTTGTTGATGACTCCTATTTCCGTATTTTTTGATACCCTCTCCGCGCTTATTACCAAACTTCTGCCGACCAAACAGGAGCCAACCGTCACCGAGGACGAATTGGCATATCTCATTGATACCTTGGCGGAAAGCGAGAGCGAGCCAGAGGGCAAGCGTCGCAGTGCCCTGTTGCGCTCCGCGCTTGATTTTGACAACCGCACGGTACAGCAGGTTATGACCCCCCTTGACCAAATGGTTGGCGTGGAATTGACCATGAGTGACGAGGAAGTACGGCGCATTATCCGCGAACACAAGCACTCCCGTCTGCCTGTATACCTCGGCACCCCCGATAATATTGTTGGTATCCTCGATATCCGCACCTACATCCGTGAGTCTCTCTCTGGTGGTAATAAGAAGCTACGCTTGCATCAGCTCACCCGTAAGACTGTCCGCGTACAGGGAAGCAAACTGATTGACGACCTGCTGGACGAAATGACCCAGTCGCGCACCCATATGTGCGCCGTCGCAGACGATGCAGGGCGTGTTATCGGTATTATCACGGTCGAAGATATCCTCGAAGAACTGGTCGGTGAAATCATGGACGAGGACGATGTCGGTCAAGTCGATGCCGCCGATACCTTGACAGGGGGGGAGAGCGTATGACATCCTATATCTTGATTGCCTTTCTACTGGTTGGTTCGGCATTTTTCTCCTCCACGGAGATTGCATTCGCCTCGGTCAACAAGACTCGTCTGAAACGCAGTGCAGAGGAGGGCGTTGTCCGTGCAAAATGGGCACTGGAAATCAGTGAACACTACGATAAAGCCCTCTGTACTATTTTGATTGGAAATAATCTCGTGAACATTGCCTCCTCCTCCGTCGCAACCGTAATTGCCATGTCCTTGGTTGGTGATGCAGGTGTAGCGATTGCCACGGGTATTATGACGGTCCTGCTGTTGATTTTTGGCGAAATTTTGCCGAAACAGCTTGCGAAGCAGTTTTGTGACAGCTACGCGCCAGCTACTGCACCACTGTTGCGTCTGTTTATGGTGATTACCAGTCCACTGGTCTACCTCTTTATGAAGATGATTGCTGTTCTCTCGCACCTGTGGGGCGGCGGACAGCACGACGAGGGAATTACCATCGAGGACCTCACCTCTATCATCGAAACGGTTGAGGAGGAAGGTGTGATTGACGAGGATTGCAGTGAGCTTTTGCACTCTGCTATCGAGTTTGATGAAACCGAAGTGCGTGAAATTATTACACATCGCGTGGATATGCTTGCGCTGGATATCAACGACGACCCCGACGAGATTATTGCGGCGGCTCTGGAGTCCCGCTACTCCCGTATTCCCATCTATGACGACAGTGTGGACAATATCATCGGTATTTTGCAGGTCAACCACTTGCTCCGCGAGTTGATGGACGGTCAGAAGCCGAACATCGGCAATTTGATTACCGATGTGGAATTTGTGCCACAGAGCAAGAAACTGCCTGCCGTTTTGGAGCAGTTGCGTCAGCACAAGAACCATATTGCCGTTGTCACGGATGACTACGGCGGAACGCTCGGTATCGTCACGATGGAAGATATTCTTGAGGAATTGGTCGGTGATATCTGGGACGAAACGGACGAAATTGACCCCGATATCACCGAGGAAACGGAAAATGGCTTCACGATGGACGGCAGTATGATGCTGAGTGACTTCTTGGCGCACATCGAGGTGGAAGATGAGGAGTTGGAGGACCATATTACTACCGTTGGTGGCTGGGCGACCGAGGTGATGGGTGACTACCCCGATGAGGGGCAGTCTTTCCGCTATCGTGACTATGTGATTACGGTTGAGGAAACGGACGAATTTCGTGTCACCAAACTGCGTGTTCTGCACGACCCTCAAGAAGAAACAGAAGACGAAGATTAACGGAATAAAGGGAGCGTTGCAAAATAGCGTGAAGTAAAAAAGGCGAGTAGGAACCCGAAAAAGGGTTTTCTTACTCGCCTTTTTGCTTTAATATGAATTTGTGAAGAAACAACTAAAGCAAGACCAGTGTACTGTATATGAGCGAAATGGTCAACTGGTATTTACACTGAAC
>JAZOVU010000067.1:0-8869 GCA_045658885.1 Candidatus Pelethomonas sp.
CCTGTTGGTGTAGCTGAAATATATGGTAGGGTGGGACACACCCGAACCCATACGCTCGGGGAGACCATGTAAGACCTCGCAAGTGCAGGCTACGGTCAACGAACCGAGAATCCCCTGTCTTTAGGCATGGGGAGTGTCAACCATTTTCCATTTCCTCCAGCTCGCGCAACGATTTCACAACGGTTTTCCCCTCCGCCATCTGCTGCATACTTTCCCGAAGTGTATCCGTGTTGCTGACAGAGAAAAATTGGTCCACGGAAACCTCAAAGGGCAGTCGCTTTTCTCGGCTCATCTTCTTAGCGAGCATGGTGACGGCGGTAGACATCGACATACCAAGTTCCTCGCAAATCGCATCAAACTCCTGCTTGAGCTGTTCATCCATTCTTACACTCAATACTGACTGTGCCATTCTTTCACCCCCTTCTGTTGTCATTGTACTACATTGTCCGCACATCGTCAATATATTATTAAAACATCAGAGGATAAAATTATGACTACATTAAATGAATGTCCGCATTTTGCCGCCGTGTATCTCCGTGTTTCTACCGATGAACAGGCAGAGCTGTCCCCTGAGAGCCAACTGGAAAAAATTCAAGAGTACGCCAAGCGTGAGGGCATTGTCATTTTGCAGGACCACATCTATTTAGACGCAGGTGTGTCTGGCAAAAAGGCAGAGAAACGCCCTGCCTTTCTGCGCATGATTGCCGCCGCCAAGGATAAAGACTGTCCATTCACGACAATCTTAGTGTGGAAATTCTCACGCTTTGCGCGCAATCAAGAGGAGTCTATTTTTTACAAATCCATTCTCCGTTCCAAATGCGGTGTGGATGTGGTCAGTATCTCTGAGCCACTTATCGCTGGACACTTTGGGTCGCTCATCGAGCGCATCATTGAGTGGATGGACGAGTTTTACTCCATCCGACTGAGCGAGGAGGTCAAACGCTCGATGGAGGTCAACGCCAGACGAGGCAAACTACAGGCCACGCCGTCCTTTGGCTACCGTGTACAGGACGGGAAATTGGTCGAGGTCCCAGAGGAGGCGGAACTGGTGCGCTGGATATTCCGTTCCTTTGTGGACGGTAAAGGCCTCTACCCCATTGCCCGTGCATTGAATGACATGGGGATTCGCACACACCGTGGCAACGCATTTGAAAACCGGACCGTGGAGTATATCCTCCGCAATCCGGTTTATATTGGCAAACTGCGGTGGAATCCCACTGGCAGAACGCGACGCGACTTTTTCAATGAAAACATTATTCTGGCGGAGGGTGAACACGCTCCCCTGATTGCGCCAGACCTCTGGGATGCCGCCCAACTGCGCCTCGACGAAGTGAAGTTGCAGTGGGGCTACAAGGCACGCCCAACGAACGAACTGAAGCACTGGCTCTCTGGTCTGGTGCGCTGTTCTTCCTGTGGTGCAACGCTCATCTTCTCCCATCCGCACTACTACAAGTGTAACAACTACGCGCGTGGTCGTTGCAAAAGCTCCCAACATATCAAAGCAGAGGTTCTGGCAGACGCTCTGGTTCAGCAGATGCACGCAGACGCTACCGCCCTGCAACCGTTGCCCTACCATATGACCTATTCCCCCAAAAGTGGCGGTGGGGATATCGCTCGTCTGGAAACGGTGTTGCGTGAGTGTGAGAAGAAAAAGGCGCGCCTACAGGATGCCTACCTCTCTGGTGTCATTGCGTTGGAGGAGTTTGCTACCGTGAAGCGAGATTTGGAAGCTACCGTAGCGCAAACGCAAGCACAACTGGACAGTCTGCAAGCGCGTACCGATGAGGAACACATCCAGGCAACCCTACGCAATGCCATTGCAGATGCCCTACAGACGCTCACCTCCCCCGATGCCACACTGGAGCAGAAGAACAATGCCGCACGCACGGTCCTCGATACCTGTGTGTTCGATAAAGCTACCGCTACCCTCACCATCACCTACCGCAGTATTTTTTAGTACCGTGAATTATAGTCTATTGATGTATGGTGGACCCGATGGCGAACTCGGTGCATCCTTACGCTATCTCAGCCAGCGGTTCTCTATGCCCTACCCCGAACTGCGCGGTCTACTGACCGATATCGGTACAGCAGGGTCAAAATGAAACCGATACCGCACCCGTAACAACTTAGGAGCGATATGTTCCGCCACAATCGTTGTGGCAAATCATCAGTCGGACTTGGTAGGGATGTATGGGCGAATTGCATTGGCAACAGCGGAGATAGGCATAGACTGCAAATAGACACGGCCAGGACCACTAATGACCGTGTTGAACAGTCCCTCACCGCCGAACAGCGCGTTCTTGATGCCGGGGACAGTCTGAATTTCCATGGAGCAGGTAGCATCCATCGCCGCCAGATAACCAGTGTCCACGACGATGCACTGACCGTGCCCCAGCTCGTACTCCACGACATGGCCATCGAACTCCGCAAAGGCGATGCCACTGCCAGAGAGTTTCTGCATGATGAACCCCTCGCCGCCGAAGAAACCTGCGCCAAACTTCTTCTGAAAGTGGACAGAGAGGTGGACCGAGGACTCAGCGGCAAGGAAGCCACCCTTCTGGACAATCAACTCGCGACCAGGACTAATCTGAAAGGCACGGATTTCGCCGGGGAAACTGGAGGCAAAGGCAATCATGCCGTTGCCACCCTGCGCGGTATAGCGGTTCTGGAACAGAGCCTCCCCTGCAAACATACGCCCCAGTGCCTTGCCAAAACCACCGCCAGAGGTGGTTTCCATCTTCATATTGGGGGACATCCAGCTCATACTACCGCGCTCGGTAATCATGGTTTCGCCGTTGGACAATTCACAGATAACGACGGGAAGATTCTTACCTTCAATGGTATACTTCATAATAGCCTCCTAAATTATATTCATTGCTTGCATAGCGTTTCATCCATGGAAACGATAGGTTCTGTGGTTCTCTAAACAATCCTCCTTGCTGTACAGTATAGCAAAGAAAGTACCAAAAAAGTATTCTCCTCGCTGTGGTTTTTCCCCTCTATGGTATCACACAACGAGAAAAAATCCAAGCACCCCCACACAACTTTTCTGCCGTTGTGCTCGCCCCGCATATTCTGTCGGTTCTGGGGGATGCTGTTGGTACAACTAGCAACAGAAAGAAGTGTGATGGGTATGGATTCTATTTGGACAACCACCGCCGAACTTCCACAGTTTGCCCCACTGCAACAGGATAGGAAAACGGATGTCCTCATCATCGGTGGTGGCATCACGGGACTGCTATGCGCGTACCACTTGGGACAGGCAGGTGTGCCGTATATTCTCGTGGAGGCGGAGCGTATCTGTGGCGGTATCACAAAGAATACCACCGCGAAAGTGACGGCACAGCACGGTTTGCTGTATCACAAGTTGGTGCAGACATTCGGCACGGAACAGGCGCAACAGTATCGGTCTGCCAACCAGACCGCATTGGAGCGATATCGTACCCTGTGCAAACACATCCCCTGTGACTGGCAGGAAGCGAGCGCGGTTGTCTATTCCCTACACGACCGCAAGAAAATCGAACAGGAAGTAGAGGCGTTGCAAACCATTGGTTTTTCTGCCAAGTTCTCCCCTGTGGTACCACTTCCCTTCTCGGTGGCTGGTGCCGTATGTTTTGAGAACCAGGCGCAATTCCATCCGTTGCGATTTCTCTCCGCCATTGCCAGCGGTATGCACGCCTTTGAACATACGAGAGTGTTGGAACTGCGCCCCGATGCCGTCGTCACGGAACACGGCAACATCAAAGCGGAAAAAATCATCGTGACTACCCACTTCCCTTTTCTCAACAAGCACGGGAGCTACTTCCTCAAACTGTACCAGCATCGCTCCTATGTGTTGGCACTCAAAAACGCGACCGAAGTACGGGATATGTATGTGGACGAGGCGGACACAGGGCTGTCCTTTCGTAGTTTTGGGGAACTGCTCCTATTGGGCGGTGGCGGACACCGCACAGGGAAAAAGGGCGGTGGCTGGGCAGAATTAGAAGCGTTCGCCACCAAGCACTACCCCGATGCAAAAATTGTCACCCGTTGGGCGACACAGGACTGCATGACCTTGGACGGTGTGCCGTATATCGGGCAGTACGCCAAGCGCACACCGAACCTCTATGTTGCCACTGGATTCAACAAATGGGGCATGACCTCCGCGATGGTGGCGGCGATGGTGTTGACCGATTTGGTGTTGGGAAAGCCGAATCCCTATGCGGAGCTATTCTCGCCCTCTCGCACTATCTTGCGCCCACAGTTGGCGGTCAATGTTGCGGAGTCGGCACGGCATCTGCTGACCCCAACGACACCACGCTGTCCCCATATGGGCTGTGCATTGCAGTACAATCGACAGGAACACTCCTGGGACTGCCCCTGTCATGGTTCACGCTTTGCAGAAGATGGGGAACTGCTCGACAACCCAGCAACAGGAAATGCTATGGGAACACACAAAGGAAAACTGTAAGAAAGAATAACATTTGTTCTCTTTCTTTATCTCTATCTTATTCTCTATCTTATTCTCTATCTCATTCTCTTTCTCATTCTCTTTCTTGCTTGCGCTTTGCTTCGCATTTGCTTGCGGTTTTCTTTTCTGCGGAACACGGATGCGGAACACTTGTTTTTTGTAACTTTATAGTAAAGTAATCCGTTCTTTTTGTCAATATTCGAGGGAAAACTCGGCACTGGATGGCATATAAGGGAGTACGAAAACCACTGTGGTATCGGAAAATGGAAAAACTGTCGCGGAAGGAAAAACTTCTGCGACAGTTCTCTACTATGTAGCACCTCGATACTATTCAAATGATGATGCCGTTACAGTGGTCAATCTCATGCTGGATAATCTGTGCTGTCCAACCAGTAAAAGTCTTAAAACGGGTCTGGAACTGTTCATTCTGGTACTGGACCTTAATCGACTTCCAACGCATGGTTTTGCGAGTTCCCGTCAGGGACAGGCACCCCTCCTCCGCCTCATAGCGGTCGGAACACTTCACAATCTCTGGGTTGAACATCACCATGTAGGTACCCTCGTTGTCAAAGGCGATAATTCGCTTGGAAATGCCGATCATGTTCGCCGCCATCCCCACACAGCCCTCTTTGTGCGCCTCCAGCGTCTCCAAAAGGTCACGGGCAACCTGCCTATCCTCCTCGCAGTTCACCGCAGAAACGGATTTCTGTGCAAGAAAAAACTCGTCTTTCATAATGGATTGCACCATGGTTCTCTCCTCCTAAATGATGTCAGACTGCAATTGTTTCAATCATTTACCAATCTTTCGCCTTTACTGTAACATACCCGTACCGTTTTATCAAGGAAAACGCCACCCCAGACGCACAGAAAATACGCTTGCTTATCCGACAAAATGGAAAACCTGTGGCAAATGATGTAGGCGCAATTCCATATGGCGGTCCCGAAACACCGTCAAACTATCCAGCATGGTTTTATAAAACCCCTCGCTTTCCCTGTCACCGTTCAGGATACTGGATACCTCCGCTTGGATGGTTGCCCGTAGCGTTTTCGCATCCCGTTCTTCCCACTGGCGAAGCTCTGCCTCTCTCCGCCGTTGGCGCAGTTCTTCCAATTGACTGTCGTAGTTTTGCTTCATGGTCTGCATTTCCTCCTTGGTAATTTCCTCGGAAAAGTAGCTGTCCAGTACCGCTTCTTTCTTCTGCTGTATCCGATTGATTGCCCGTTGCAGATGCTGTGGCGTGTCCCCTGTGCCACTTTCACTGTCCAGTATCGCTTCTACGACCAAGGCAGTCACGGCATGGATAATGGCGGTAACATCCATTGGTAGGCTTCGGATTGCCGTTTTCAGCATCTCCATTGCATCGTCATCTCGCACCAACTTGCCTACAGCACAGGCCACCCTCCCCCCGTTGGTAGCCGTGCTACAGCTCCAACGGCGAATTTTTGTGCCATCTTTTCGATATTGGAACCGCCCCACAAACTTACTACCACATTCGCCACACTGAATTTTACCAGAGAAGATATAGCGGTTAGAATGACCATGCTCTCCACCACGGTGCTTGTCGTTCCTCCGCAATCGTTCCTGCGCCATGTTCCAAATTTCCCTACTGATGATGGGTTCGTGGTGGTTCTCAATGGTCACAAGAGGAACTTGCCCCTTGTTGGGTTTCTTAGCATGGGTCAAAAAATCGGGGGTATAGGTTTTCTTCTGCACCAAATCGCCCACATACTTCTCATTGTTCAAGATTTTGACGATGGTATTGGACTTCCAGTTGGTGTTTCCTCTGTAAGTGCGATACCCTTTACAGCGCAGATACCGTGCGATTTCCGTGGTACTAACCTGTTCTACTGCGTACTGATGGAAAATCAGTCGGACGATTTCCGCCCCACTTGGGTTGATGGTGAGAACACCGCCGTTCACATCGTAGCCGAGCAAACTCTGCCCGAATACCACCCCACGCTCCATCTGTCTGGTCTGCCCCCAAACTACACGCGAAGATGTTCGGCGGCTCTCCTCCTGGGCAAGAGATGCCAGAAAGGAGAGCAACATTTCTGCTTCTGGCTCCAGCGTATTGATGCGGTCATTGGCAAAAATTACGCCAATACCAATGGCCCTCAGTTCACGGGTATAGGCGATGGTGTCCAGAATATTTCTGGAAAATCGGCTGACTTCTTTTGTGATAATCAGTTGAAATTTGCCCGCATAGGCATCGTTCATCATGCGGTTGAACTGGGTACGCTTCTTCGTCGTGGTGCCGGTAATCCCCTCGTCCGCATAGATTTCATACAGCTCCCAGTCGGGGTGGGTTTCGATGTATTCCCGAAAATACCGCTTCTGTGTCGCAAAAGAATTGGCTTGGTCGTCCTTCTCTGTGGATACCCGACAATAGCTGGCAACTTGCATCACGCACGCTCCCCTTTTTCCAAAATCTCCCTTGCTCGTTCCCGACGCTGTTGTTTCAATTTTTCTTCTGCATGGCGGTACTGCATGGCAGTCAGTCTGCCCTGCTCCCGCAGTGCCAGTAGGATGTCACTTTGTAGATGGTAAAGAAAATCGTAATGGGTTTCCTTTGTGATGGCCTCGTTGTTGTCGATGCGGTACAACTTTGCAAATCGTTTCGCCATACTATCCAGCCTCCGTCTGTTTTTCTATATATATTTCCCTCCCGATATGATGATACCCCCTGCTACAGCAGTTTGTCTTGCTACGGCAGGGGGCTTCTTGGTCTATTGTCCAGTTTTGCTGGAGCTGTTCAGTCTTTTCCCACATTCTCTTAATATATAGACTTATCTCCGCCATTCATCTATCGAATGACGGAGATTTTCTTAAATACGGACATACCCAGTAGACGGGCCTGCGCCCACTTTTGCGATATATCCAGTCTTAACCAAATCTGTCAAAGTTCTCTCCACCGTAACCTTACTGATATCAGGACAACGCTCCATGATTTCCTTTTTTGTGATTTTACCAACCTTATTATCAATCACTGCCTTGATTCTATCTGGCTTAGAAAGACTACGATGTTTCAGATGTTCCACACGACTCTCAAATTCTTTATATGCTTTCAGCATGATACCCAAATAATATTTCACAAAAGGCTCATAACTATTTGCGCCCTCATGCCAACTGATAGAACTGGCTTGGAGTGCTTCATAATAGGTTTCTTTTGACTTTTCAATCAACATCTCCATACTGATATATTTTCCAACAATGTACCCAGCCTTATAGAACAGCAGAAGCGTCAGCAAACGGCTCATGCGACCATTCCCATCGTTGAAAGGATGAATACACAGGAAATCCAGAATAAACATTGGGACAAGAATCAGTTTATCGATACGGTCAGCATCCCACGCTTCCAGGAAGCGAACGCACAGCTCATCCATAGCTTCTGCGGTCTGAAATGCAGGAACAGGAATAAAGCGTGCTTTCTGATGTCCTTCTGCATCTGTCTCCGCAATCACATTGTCAGAGTTCTTGTAAGTTCCACCAGCAGCTCCCTGAGAATAGGAGTACAAATCACGATGCAACTGCAAAATAATGTTGGGTCTTGGGTTGATATATTCATAACTTTCATGAACTGTCGCAAGAACTTCGCGATACCCCGCAATTTCCTGTTCAGAACGATTGCGCGGTTCTGCTTTCTGGCTTACCAGTTCTTCCAATCGCGTATCACTGGTATAAATCCCTTCAATTCTATTGGATGCGCCTGTACTCTGAATGAGAGCAACTTCCAACAGCGTTTTCAGTTCATCAATATTAGCCTCCAAGAATAGTTCTTGTTTCCCCTTATGTTCACGGATACTACCAACCATCTGAACAATTTCAGGTGTCAACAGCTTCTCAGGTCCTTTTGTATAATCAAAATCTCTCATAGAAATCTCCTTCATCGTAGATTTATCTCCATCATTTTACCATCAAATGACGGAGATAGCAAGAGATATGATGGAGATAGCATCCCCACAATCACACCCAATCCATATATTCATGGAGGATTTTGTAAAGGGTGGTTTCTCCACCCGAATACATATGACTGCGGCTCATTTGTGGTGAATTGAAAAGCAGTTATAGGAAAGGAGCAGAAAAAGCCTTATAACCGCTAAAAATCAACACAAAAGGAGCTGAAATGCTATGAAATCTCTATTTGAGGAAATGGGCGGTACATACCGTCAAGTGGGAGATTATTTTATCCCCAACCTTGTTTTGCCGGATGACGGCGAATATCAGATAGGCAAATACGGGCGTATGCGCCGCAGCTATCTGAAAGAGCATCGAAAAATCCTTTACCAAATGTGCCGTAAAGCCCCTGGCTTTAGACATGGGGATATAAGGCACACATTATTCCCTCGTAAAAGAGGGTAACAAGTTGCAATAGGGAGCGAAAAATGCTATACTATACCCATAGAAAATCAAACAATATA
>JAZOVU010000068.1:0-7188 GCA_045658885.1 Candidatus Pelethomonas sp.
AAGGTCACCCAGGCGGTTGCCGACTCCATGGAGGAGTTCAACCCGATTTCCATGATGGCCAACTCGGGCGCCCGAGGCTCCACCAACCAGCTCCGTCAGCTGGCCGGTATGCGAGGCCTGATGGCCTCCCCGAGCGGCGCGATCATCGAGCTGCCCATCAAGACCAACTTCCGCGAAGGTCTGTCTGTTCTTGAGTTCTTCCTGTCCTCTCACGGCTCCCGTAAGGCGCTGGCCGATACCGCTCTGAAGACGGCTGACTCGGGTTACATGACCCGTCGTCTGGTCGACGTATCTCAGGATATCATCATCCGCGAGATCGACTGCTTCGAGCTGCGCGGCGAACGCGTCCGCGGCCTGAAGGTCTCCAAGATCATGGACGGCCAGGGCGTCATCGAGGAGCTGGAGGAGCGTCTGACCGGTCGTGTGGCTGCGGAGGACGTCATCCATCCGCAGACCGGCGAGGTGCTGGCGCATGTCAACGATCTGATCGACCACGACATGGCTCAGCGCATCTGCGAGGCCGGCATCGAGGAAGTTTCCATCCGTACCGTTCTGACCTGCCGCAGCGAAAACGGCGTCTGCGCCTGCTGCTACGGCGCGAACCTGACCAACGGTAAGCTGGTTGATGTCGGCGAGGCCGTCGGCATCATCGCGGCTCAGTCGATCGGCGAGCCCGGTACCCAGCTGACCATGCGTACCTTCCATACCGGCGGTGTCGCTGGTGGCGATATCACCCAGGGTCTTCCCAGAGTTGAAGAACTCTTTGAGGCCCGCAAGCCCAAGAAGATGGCTACCCTGTCCGAAATTGCAGGTCGTGTCCGCTTCGAGGAAAATAACAAGGGTTCCCTGCTCAATGTCCATGTCATTGCTGACGATGGCGACACCCGTATGTACTCCGTGCCCCACACAGGTCTGCGCGTCCACGACGGGGACATCATCGAGATGGGTACGGCTATCAACGACGGTGCTTGGAACCCCCACGATGTTCTGCGTACCCGCGGTGCTAGTGCCGTGCACAACTACCTGATTCAGGAAGTTCTGCGCGTGTACCGTCAGCAGGGCGTTGACATCAACGATAAGCATATCGAAGTCATTGTCCGCCAGATGATGCGTAAGTGCCGTGTCGAGGACGCTGGTGATACCACACTGCTGTCTGGTGCTATGGTCGATGTATTGGAGCTGTACGAAGCCAACGAGGCTGTCCGCGCTCGTGCGGCAGCTGGCGAGGTGCGTGAGGATGGCGAGCCTCTGCGTGAAGCAGAAGTCACCCAGTTGCTCATGGGTATCACCAAGGCTTCTCTGGCTACCGACTCCTTCCTCTCCGCCGCATCCTTCCAGGAAACCACCAAGGTTCTCACCGAAGCCGCTATCAAGGGCAAGGTTGACCACCTGATTGGTCTGAAGGAGAATGTCATTATCGGTAAGCTGATTCCTGCTGGTGCTGGTCTGAGCGAGTACCGCGACATTGCCGAGGCCGTTGTGCCCGAACTGGAACTTCCCGAACCTCCTGCCCCCGAACAGGCTCCTGAGCAGGTCACTGCACAGGATGCGTTTATGGACGACGAGGAGAACGAGGACGAGAAGCCTGGTCTGTCTGCACTGCTGGATGCCCTGATGGGAACTGGCGACGCTGACGAGGAGGACTTCGACGAGGCCGAGGACGAAGAAGACGACGAGCAGGACGAACTGTAATCGCGCTCTGTTCATCGCCTAATCAATAAATATTGGGAGTGTTGCATCGTACTTTGCAACACTCCCTTGTATTTATAGAAAAGTTATGAAAGTCCATCTCCTATAAAAGTATAATAACTGTTAGATAAATTAGAATTTGGCAGGGAGAACAATATGATAACTTACCACGATTATCCTGTTTGTGAATATGACACGAGCAGGGAACCTATTATTAAACCCGCAGATTTCTTAGAAAAATGTTTGCCTGAGAAGTGTGTAATTACATTTTTCAGAAAAGAACTCGACCAATTTGTGAATGAACATAATTTGACCATAATTGCTTATCTTCACTCAGAGGTCTTGGATATACCTGTTTATGAGTACAGAGGTGAAAATGAGCACCTTTGCATTACAATGCCTTTTAGCACCGCTCCAGGTGCCGCAGGTACGATTGAAGAATTGCATGCCATGGGGTGTAACAAATTTGTGGTTTGTGGTGGAGCAGGCGCATTGGTGAAAGGAAGCAAGGTTGGAGAAATCATCATCCCCACATCAGCAGTTAGGGATGAGGGGACATCATACCATTACATTGAACCTTCCCGTGAAATCACTTGTCATCAAGCAACTCTCGAAACCGCTATTGCGATTTTGACAGAAAAGGGGGTTCCTTTTGCTACGGGAAAAACATGGACTACCGATGCAATGTATAGAGAAACCCCCGATATGATTGAACGAAGACGCAATGAGGGGTGTGTGACCGTAGAAATGGAAACCGCTGCATTCTTTGCAGTATCTAAATACTATGATATTCCTCTTGTTCAACTGCTGTATGCAGGTGACGATGTGAGTGGCTCCACATGGGACTCTCGAAATTGGAACACTCAGAAAAGCATACGAGCTAATTTAATTCAATGTGCTGTTGAGCTCATTAAGCAACTATAACAAATTCCAATGTGTCGAACAGATTGTACACCAAGAAAGGGACAGGTTTTACGAACCCGTCCCTTTTATGATGCTCTTTTTTCGTATTTATTCAATTTTAGCAGTAGTCGCCCCAGTCGTCATCAATGACGGTTACTTCATCGGGGACTGTGAGATTTTTCAGCTTTCTACAGCGGAAAAATGCTTGATTACTGATGGTTTTCAAATGTTTCGGGATATTGATAGTGGTCAAATTTCTGCACCAAGAGAATGCCTCATCTTCGATGGTAGCTACACTGTCTGGGAGAACGATACTGACCAGACTGCTACAGGCGTGAAACGCATATGTTTTGATGGTCGTTATCCCAGTAGGGAGAACAACCTCTTTCAGATTTTCACAACCAAAGAATACCCCGTTCTTAAGGACCGTTATCCCCTCTGCCATCACGACGCTTCTCAGGTTTTTGCAACATTGAAAGGCATTGGCATCGATTTCCGTGACACCGCTAGGGATATGTACGCTTGTCAGACTGTCACAGTACGAGAAAGCCCTGAATCCAATCGCAGTGACTCCCGTAGGGATAGTTACCTCCCCACCGCCTCCGATGTATTTGGTCAATACACCATTCTCTACAATATAATCATTCCAATTCATAGCGGTTCCTCCCATTCGTATTTTTCATCTCTTGCCTAACATTCTATCACACAAAGAGAATCATTTGAAATAGTTTTGCAAAGTAGTACAGAGTTCCTAGAAAATATCGTAATTTATATCCAAAAAACTCTTGACGCATTTGTGCATTTATGTTATAATTCAAAATCGCGCAGGGTTGTCCTGCCCCGCGGATTTTTGCGTGTACAAATGGAGGAATGACTCTTGCTGGAAGAATTGAGGTCCGCAGAAAAGGTCATCGGCGTGAAACAATCCCGCCGTGCCGTCCGCGATGCTCTTGCTCAGCAGGTCTTCTTAGCCTGTGACGCGGACCCCGCATTGACCGACCCCATCGCCCAGCAGTGCGCAGAGGCGCAAATCCCTGTTTTCTGTTGCTATACGATGCACGAACTGGGACAAGCCGCTGGCATCCATGTTGGTGCCGCCGTGGTCGCACTGCTAAAATAAAATTTCTTTGGTTTTTTCAGGATATTTTTCCGATGTCCTGTAAAAAATAAATTGGAGCAATTGCTCCCACACACTTTTTTGAGAAAGGAGAAAACTATGCCTACTTTCAACCAGTTGGTTCGTAAGGGCAGAGACCGTGTGACTTACAAGTCCACTAGCCCTGCTATGCAGTTTGGTCTGAACACTCTGAAGAACAAGGAGACCGACCTGCCTTCTCCCCAGAAGCGCGGTGTCTGCACTGCAGTTCGTACCTCTACCCCCAAGAAGCCCAACTCCGCACTGCGTAAGATCGCCCGTGTGCGCCTGACCAACGGCTACGAGGTCACCGCATACATCCCCGGTATTGGCCACTCCCTGCAGGAGCACTCCGTCGTTATGATTCGCGGCGGCCGTGTTAAGGACCTCCCCGGTGTCCGTTATCACATTATCCGTGGTACTCTGGATGCTCAGGGTGTCCAGAACCGTAAGCAGGGCCGTTCCAAGTACGGTGCTAAGCGCCCCAAGGCCAAGTAAGAAACTTTTGCGCTTTGCCGAATAGGTTGACATAGTTTTTCTATATAAACTGTGATACTCCTCTTTGGCAGGCAAAAACGCCAGGTGAGGTGCCTGGAGAGTACCTATGAATTCATAAATTTTAATGAAGGAGGGAAGCATAGTGCCCAGAAGAGGTAATGTTCCCAAGAGAGAGATTCTGCCCGATCCTATGTATAACAGCGTTCTGGTGACCAAGCTGGTCAACAGCATCATGCTGGACGGTAAGAAGGGTATTGCACAGAAGGTCGTGTACGGTGCTTTTGACATGGTCAAGGAGCAGACCGGCAAGGACCCCATGGAAGTTTTCACCACTGCTATGGACAACATCATGCCCAGCGTTGAGACCAAGTCCCGCCGCGTGGGTGGTTCCACCTATCAGGTTCCTATGGATGTTCGTCCCGCCCGTCGTCAGACCCTCGGTCTGCGCTGGCTGACCGCATATTCCCGCGCTCGTAGCGAGCGTACCATGGCTGAGCGTCTGGCTAACGAGATTATGGACGCTGCCAACAACACTGGTTCTTCCGTCAAGAAGCGCGAAGACGTTCACAAGATGGCCGAATCCAACAAGGCATTCGCCCATTTCCGTTGGTAAGTTAGGAGAATTACTATGCCGAGAAACGTATCTCTGGAAAACACTAGAAATATCGGCATTATGGCTCACATCGATGCAGGTAAGACCACCACTACGGAGCGTATCCTGTATTACACCGGTGTGAACTATAGGCTCGGTGAGACCCATGACGGTACCGCTACCATGGACTGGATGGCTCAGGAGCAGGAGCGTGGTATTACCATCACATCCGCTGCTACCACCTGCTACTGGAAGGGTACCAAGGGTCAGTTCCCCCAGACTCGTCTGAACATCATCGATACCCCCGGTCACGTTGACTTCACTGTCGAGGTGCAGCGTTCCCTGCGCGTCCTGGACGGTTCTGTTACCGTCATGTGTGCAAAGGGCGGCGTTGAGCCCCAGTCCGAGACCGTGTGGCGTCAGGCTGATGATTACAAGGTTCCCCGTATGATCTATGTCAACAAGATGGACATTCTGGGTGCCGACTTCTACAATGTTCTGCGCATGATCGATGACCGTCTGCGTTGCAACGCTGTTCCTATCCAGTTGCCCATCGGTAAGGAGTCTGACTTCCGCGGCATCATCGACCTGGTCGAGATGAAGGCTGATGTCTACTATGACGATATGGGACAGGATATGCGCGTTGAGGAAATCCCTGCTGATATGCAGGATTTGGCTGACGAGTATCGTGAGAAGCTGTTGGATGCCGTTTCCATGTTCGATGACGAGATCATGGAGATGTTCCTCGAGGGTCAGGAGATTCCTGCCGAGCGCATCCGTGCTGCTATCCGTAAGGCTACCTGCGCCGTGGAAATGATTCCCGTCGTCTGTGGTACTTCTTACAAGAACAAGGGCGTTCAGAAGTTGCTGGATGCTATCGTTGACTACATGCCCGCCCCCACTGACATTGAGGCTATCAAGGGTGTCAACCCCGATACCGATGCCGAGGATGTGCGTGAGTCTAGCGATGACGCTCCCTTCTCCGCTCTGGCATTTAAGATTATGACTGACCCCTATGTGGGCCGTCTGTCCTTTATTCGTGTCTACTCCGGCTCTCTGAGCACTGGTACCGCTGTTCTGAACTCCACTAAGGGTCAGAAGGAGCGTATTGGCCGTATCCTGCAGATGCACGCCAACCACCGTGAGGATATTGACACTGTTTACGCTGGTGATATCGCCGCTGTTGTTGGTCTGAAGAACTCCACCACCGGTGATACCCTGTGCGATGATAAGCACCCCATCATTCTGGAGTCCATGGAGTTCCCCGAGCCCGTTATCCGTGTCGCCATCGAGCCCAAGACCAAGGCTGGTCAGGAGAAGATGGGTATTGCACTGATGAAGTTGGCTGAAGAGGACCCCACCTTCAAGACCTACACCGACGAGGAAACTGGTCAGACCATCATCGCTGGTATGGGTGAGTTGCATCTGGAAATCATCGTTGACCGTCTGCTGCGTGAGTTCAAGGTCGAAGCTAATGTCGGCGCACCTCAGGTCGCTTACAAGGAGACCATCAAGAAGTCCGTCCAGCAGGATACCAAGTATGCCCGTCAGTCCGGCGGTAAGGGTCAGTACGGTCATGTTAAGATTCGTGTTGAGCCCAACGAGCCTGGTAAGGGTTACGAGTTTGCCAACGAAATCGTTGGTGGTTCCATTCCCAAGGAGTATATCCCCGCTATCGACGCTGGTATTCAGGGCGCAATGCTCTCCGGTGTTCTGGCTGGTTACAATGTCGTTGACGTTAAGGTTACTCTGTACGATGGTTCTTACCACGAAGTCGACTCCTCTGAAATGGCATTTAAGATTGCTGGTTCTATGGCATTCAAGGAAGCCTGCCAGAAGGCAGACCCCTGCCTGCTCGAGCCTCTGATGAAGGTCAGCGTTATCGCTCCCGACGACTATCTGGGTACTGTTATCGGTGACCTGAACAGCCGCCGTGGTCAGATTCAGGGTCAGGAGAGCCGTCCCGGTGCTACCCAGATTGATGCTCTGGTTCCTCTGGCAAATATGTTCGGTTACGCCACCGACCTGCGTTCCAACACCCAGGGCCGTGGTCAGTACTCCATGGAGCCCCACAGCTATGTGGAGATTCCCAAGAGCATTGCCGAGAAGATTGTCACTGCACGCGCTAAGTAACACAAATTTGTTGTCGTAGAACCCATATTTGGGATTGCTTTTTCGATAAATTTGTTGTAAAATAATAGTGTTGTTACTGTTTGACACTAACCAATACCAAACACAACCGTTAAGGAGGATTTTCCCAAATGGCTAAGCAGAAGTTTGAAAGAAATAAGCCCCATGTAAACATTGGTACCATCGGCCACGTTGACCATGGTAAGACCACTCTGACCGCTGCTATCACCAAGTACCTGGC
>JAZOVU010000069.1:0-23395 GCA_045658885.1 Candidatus Pelethomonas sp.
CCTATCACTTGTCTTTGTTCGGTTTTCAGGGTGCAATGAAGTAAATAGTTGGTGTTGATTAGATTGAGGGTCCACCCGTTCCCATCCCGAACACGGAAGTTAAGCTCAATTCTGCCCACAATACTTGGTTGGAGACGACCCGGGAAGATAGGTAACGCCAACATATGCAGGACAGTCGCAGGACTGTCCTGTTTTTTTGTATGCATAGAAAAGAGTATCTTGTTTGATATTGCTGGGTATGTTACAATGAAAAAGTAATCTTGCAATAGAGATAGGAGGACTTCAATGGAAATTTTATATTGGTTTGCATCGATTCGTACACCGCTGTTGGATAGTATCATGTCCGTTATCACACGATTGGGCGAGGAAACTGTATTTATGTTGCTCGGTATGTTGATGTTTTGGTGCATAGACAAGCGACGCGGATACTACCTGCTGAGTGTTGGATTTGTCGGTACGCTTATCAATCAATGGCTGAAAATAGGGTTTCGTATTCCGCGCCCGTGGGTGCTTGACCCCGATTTTCAAATCGTAGATAGTGCGAGAAAAGCGGCAACGGGGTATAGTTTCCCAAGTGGACATACGCAGTCTGCGGTTGGTACATTGGGTGGTATCGCACGGTTTGCGTCTAGTATTTGGCTGAAACTGCTCTGTATTGTTTTGGCACTGTTGACCGCAATCTCACGAATGTATCTCGGTGTGCATACGCCGTTGGATGTTGCTGTTTCATTGGTAGTGGCAACTGTCTTGATATTTGTACTGTACCCACTGTTTGAGAGTACACTGTGGTTTCCAAATAGAATGTACGCCATTATTGCTGTGATGTTGACTGCCGCAGTTGCGTTTGTTGGTTTTATGGAGGTTTATCCCTTTCCTACGGATGTTGATGCAGTGAATTTGGCTTCTGCGGTGAAAAATGCCTATACGATGCTTGGTGCAGTGTGTGGGATGCTTGTGGTGTATATCGTAGATAGTAAACTACTACAGTTTTCTACCCACGCGCCGTGGTGGGGACAAGCTGTGAAACTGGTCGGTGGATTGGCACTGGCGATTGCTGTAAAAGCCATGTTGAAAGCACCCTTGCTGACCCTGTGTGGTGGCCATGATGTAGCACACGCCATTCGTTACTTTGTATTAGTGGTGGTGGCTGGTGCAATCTGGCCAAGTACATTTCGTATCTATGATAGATTTCAGCGATGAAAAAAGTTGATTTTTAGTTAAGAGAATGCTACAATGAAATAGACATTTTTTGTCAGTCTTTCGGAAAGGATGTTGAAATATGGATAAGAAAGCAACCGATATCATTGCATATCTCACATGGGTTGGTCTGATTATTGCTTTGGTGGCAGGTGACCGTGAAAAGAGTAAATTCCACCTCAATCAGTCGTTGGTCATCTGGTTGGCTGGAACTATCTGCGGATTTATCGCCGTCATTCCGCTACTGGGCACTTTGGTCGCCATTGTAGGTGAGATATTCTGTTTCATCTGCTGGTTTATCGGCATTGTCGGGGCGTTGCAGGGGAATGAGAAACCTGTGCCTTTCTTGGGTCAGTTTCAGTTGCTGAAATAAAATAGAACATAGACAAGAGGAGCGTTGCAAACAGTACCCTGCAATGCTCCTTTTGTTCTGAAAAAGATTGATTGTAATTTGCCAGAAAATACGGTATACTTCTTAATACTTGCAGTATCTCATCCGCATGGAACAAGGAGGAAATTGGCGTGAAACTAATGGTAATCGACGGAAATAGTATGATTAACCGTGCATTTTATGGAATCCGTCCGTTGACAACGCGGGAAGGTATCCCGACAAACGCGGTTTATGGATTTGTAGTAACACTACAACGATTGTTGGAGGAGGAAAAACCTGAGGCACTGTGTGTCACTTTCGACCGCCGTGAGCCAACTTTCCGCCATCTCGCGTATGAGGGATATAAGGCACAGCGTAAGGGAATGCCAGAAGAATTGGCCGCCCAGATGCCGATTTTGAAAGAAGTCCTCGATGCAATGAACATCCCACGCTATGAGTTAGCTGGGTTTGAGGCGGATGATTTGATTGGTACAATTTCTCGTAAATGTGAAGAAGCGGGATGGGACTGCGTGATTGTGACAGGTGATAAGGATAGTTTACAGCTTATCACAGCGCATACGCGTGTCAAACTGGTATCAAGCCGTATGGGACAGACAACCACAAAGGATATGACACCAGAGACTTTCCGCGAGGCGTATGGCTTTGACCCGATGCACATGGTCGACTTGAAAGCCCTGATGGGCGATACCTCGGATAATATCCCTGGTGTTGCTGGCGTGGGGGAAAAGACGGCTATGGCGTTAATTGGGCAATACCATACCATTGATGCCATCTATGAGGCGATGCCGAATGTGGATGCCAAACCTGCTATGCTCCGTAAATTGCAGGAGGGGGAAGCATCTGCGCGGATGAGCTATCACCTTGCAACGATTGTGACAGATGCACCGTTGGCATTTGTACCAAAGGACAATCTGCGCCGTGCCGCGAAACCTGCATTATATGATATTTTTCTTCGCTTGGAATTTTCGCGTCTGATTGAAAAAATGGGATTGACTGCAACAACAGATACCGCAACCGTAGAAAATGCTGAGGAGATTGTCGGCAGTTATACCAGTGAGATAGTGGAAACATGGGAGCGCGCACAGGAGTTGCTTGCATTTTGGCAAGAAATGGAATATGTGGCCTGTCTGGTACTGCCAGAATTGGGCGGTGTGTGCGTAAAACACGGTAGTCTGGCAACTGTCTTTTTGCCTTCGCGACTGGCAGAGTACAACGATTTCCTGCGTGCATTTTTCGCCTGTGATATCAAAAAAGTAACCCATGAGGCAAAAGACTTGATGCGGACACTGCTTGCGGAAGGACTCCAACCAGAGGGAATAGTATTCGATACGGCATTGGCTGGGTATCTGTTGGATGCTACCTCTGGTCGCTATAGTCTGGAACAGTTGGGGGCAACATGGTTGAATCGCACTTTCCCTACGGCATTGGACTATCTAGCCACCCATAGCTTCAGTGGCATGGACATCCCTACACAGGCTCTGGAGGCGTGGTTGAGCCACACGGCACTAATTGAGATACTGTATCAAAAGATGGTGCTAAAACTGCGTGAGCGAAATGTGGAGCAATTGTATGACACCGTGGAGCTTCCACTGTGCCGTGTACTGGCGGAGATGGAATTGGCAGGATTCCGCGTGGATGCCAGAATGTTACACGCGTTTGGACAGACCTTAACCACCGCTATTGCGACACTGGAAGAAAAGATTTATTCCTACTGTGGTGTGTTTAATATCAATTCTCCTAAGCAGTTGGGGGAAGTACTGTTTGATAGGTTGGGCTTACCTGCCTACAAAAAGACCAAGACTGGCTATTCCACCAATGCCGAGGTACTGGATAAACTGCGTGGGCAACATCCCATCGTGGAGGAAGTGTTGGAGTACCGCCAGTATGCCAAGCTAAAGAGTACCTATGTGGATGGACTGCTCAAGGTACTCGACCCCGATGGGCGCGTGCGTACCAGTTTCCAGATGACAGTAACCGCCACGGGGCGGTTGAGTTCCACAGAGCCGAACCTACAAAATATTCCGACACGCACTGCCCTCGGCAGTGAGGTGCGGCGAATGTTCGCGGCAGACGAGGGGAAAGTGCTGGTCGATGCCGACTATAGCCAGATTGAACTGCGCCTACTGGCACATATCAGTGGGGATGATGCCATGCGTGCGGCGTTTTTGTCGGGGGAGGACTTCCATACCGTGACCGCCGCCCATGTGTTTGGAGTAGCGGTGGAGTGTGTAACTCCTGCGATGCGTCGTGCGGCGAAAGCGGTCAACTTCGGAATTGTCTACGGCATCTCTGCGTTCTCGCTGAGCCAGGATTTAGGCATTACGGTAGCGGAAGCCAAGGCATACATGGATGCGTATTTTGACCGTTTCCCCCGTGTGAAGCGGTATATGGACGAGGTCGTAGAAAAGGCGAGAGCAGATGGTTTTGTGGAAACGCTTCTGCACCGCCGCCGCGATTTGCCTGAGATTAAGGCGAGTAATCACAATATGCGCGCCTTCGGGGAGCGTGTAGCATTGAATATGCCAGTACAGGGGACGGCGGCGGACATCATCAAGTTGGCAATGGTTCGTGTGTTTGACCGTCTGCAACAGGAGAAGTTGGAAGCGAAATTGATTATGCAGGTTCACGATGAACTGATTGTAGAGTGTCCAGAACATGAGGTGGAACAGGTGAAGCAACTGCTGACAGAGGAGATGGAGGGAGCATTTGTGCTGTCTGTTCCGCTGACGGCAGAGGCGCACAGCGGAAAGAATTGGCTTGCCGCCAAATAAGACAGGGGGAAACAAAGATGGCATTTTGTACACACTTGGAAAAAGAGGTGTTGTTTCATACTTCGTCGGTATTGGAACATGAGGGTATCGTACACGGCTTTTCTACCCGTGTCGGTGGTGTGAGCGTGGGACATTTCGCATCGCTCAACTTGCGTATGGGTGGTGTTGCGCCCGATGATAGTGCGCGTATTCAGGAGAATTACCGCCGTTTTTGCACGGCGGTGGGCGCAGATGTGCGCGGTGTCGTACTGGCCGCACAAGTACATGAAGATACCGTCCGCGTTGTTTCGGCGGGAGATGCAGGGAAAGGACTGTTTGTAGCGCGTGATTATACGGCGGATGCGCTGATTACCAATGAAGTAGGACTGCATTTGATGGTCTTTTCGGCGGATTGTGGTATTTTCCTCCTGTATGACCCCGTTAGTCGCTGTATCGGTGCGGTTCATGCTGGTTGGCGCGGTACAGCACTGGGCTTACCAGCCAAAACGGTGGCAGAAATGGAACGACTGTACGGTACCAAACCAGAAAATATCCGCGTGGCGGTCGGGGCAGGCATTGGCCCTTGCTGTTTTGAAACGGATGGGGATGTGCCTGCGGCGATGGTAAAAGCGTTTGGCGATGCAGTGGAGAAATACTTCACCAAACACGGCGAGAAATGGCATTTGGATTTGCAGGGAATCAATCTGTGGCGACTGCGTACCGCAGGAATCCGAGAGGAGCATCTGGATGCTTCTCCGCTGTGTACTGCTTGTCACGGGGAACTGTACTGGAGTCACCGCATTGTGGGGGAAAATCGTGGCGTACAGGCCGCGCTCATTGGTTTGAGGGGAGTGAGGCAGGCATGAAGCTACTGCTGACAGTTCTGCTGTGTCTGGTCCTCTGTGGCTGTAGCGGAGAAGATTACAACGATATCACAGACCCAGGATGGGAGGAGTTTCAACAACAGGAACAGCTCCCCGTAGATGAGGAAAAAATATCCTATCCGGAAGCCTTTACGCTTGCCTACCATAAGGACCACACCCTAGACCCCATTACCTGTGGGGAGGGGATTCAGCAGGATGTTGCCACATTGCTATATGAACCGTTGTTTCGCTTGAACGAATACTTTGAGCCAGTTGGTGTTCTGTGCGAGGGCGGACAGTGGGACGAAAGCGGATTGGTCTGCACTTTACGGGTTCGGCGGGGTGTTCTATTTTGGGACGGCACGGAGTTGACCGCGGCAGATGTTGCGGCAACACTGCAACGCGCAGTGGAGTCGCGTCGCTATGGATATCGCCTACGCGGTGTTACGGAAGTGACACATTCTAACCGCGATGGAACGGTTACCATCACACTAGCGGAGAAAAACTGTGGGTTCTTGGCGTTGTTGGATATCTCAGTTGTCAAAAAAGGCACAGAGGAGCAGATGGTTCCCGTCGGAACAGGTCCATACCTGTATGTGACTGCCAATGAGGGTGCACAGTTGCTGGTACATGCGGAGTGGTGGCAACAAAAGCCACTGCCGGTCGATACGATTTCACTCCTCCATGCGAAGGATGCGGATACCGCGATACACTTGTTCACTTCAAATCGTGTGGAGCTGTTGACGCTCGACCCCACAGATGGACACAGTACGATGAGTGGTGGGATTGTGGAAACAGAACGCCCCTCAACGCTGTTACACTATATTGGGTTTAATACGGTAAGTGGTGTGTTTGCAGACCGTGCGGCGCGTATAGCATTCAGCAATGGGATTCCGCGGGATGTTTTGGTCAATGCTTTCCTGTCCGACCATGCAGTAGCGGCAAGTTTTCCGATTTCTCCCCACAGTATGCTCTATCCGCGTAGCTTGGAGAGTGACTATGCCCAGGAAAAAACACGCACTGCGATAGCGGCGGCAGGGTATAACACAGGGGAGCGCAGAGAGCTTATTCTGTTGGTCAATGAGGAGGACTCGTTCCGCATTGACAATGCAGAGTATATCGCCCAGACGCTGTCGGTGTTGGACTGGCAGATTACGGTGCGCGTGTTACCGTGGACGGAGTATCTCATTGCACTGGAACAGGGGGACTTTGACCTCTACTATGGACAGGTGCGTCTGTGTGCCGACTGGGATGTGTTCGACCTCATTGCGACGGAGGGCGTGATGAATTACGGGCGGTTTAGTGACCCTAAAATGGACTTGTTACTCAGCGATTTTCGACAGTCGAATAATCGAACGGCAGTTGCCCATACCCTGTATAATTATTTTTCCCAAGTGGTTCCGATTGCCCCAATTTGTTTTCGGAATTACACAGTTTTGACCCATCCGCAGGTGGTAGAAAACATGGTTACAACACCGAATTATACTTTTTCGTCCTTTGATGAGTGGATCATTAACCTTGCACCGTGATAGAATCATATAACTACAATAGGATACGGGGTGTATACAATGAATCAACTACAAAACTTTATGAAGCGGAAAAATATTGAGATATCCGCAAAACGGTACGGCATTGACGCGCTAGGTGCGATGGCGCAGGGCTTGTTTTGCTCCCTCTTGATTGGTACGATTATCAAGACACTGGGACAACAACTGGGGATGCAGATGTTAGTAGACATCGGTACTTATGCCTCACAGATGAGTGGTCCTGCGATGGCGGTTGCGATTGGCTACGCGCTGAAAGCTGACCCGATGGTGATGTATTCGTTGGCGGCGGTCGGTTGGGCGGCAAATGCCGAGGGTGGCGCGGGCGGTCCACTGGCAGTTCTGCTGATTGCCATTGTTGCGTGTGAATGTGGCAAGATGGTTTCTAAAGAAACAAAAATTGATATTCTGGTGACACCAGCCGTCACGGTTCTGGTTGGTGTGGCATTGGCGAAGCTGATTGCACCGCCCATCGGTGAGGCGGCACGGGCATTTGGTCTGATGATTGACCAGGCGACCAAATTACAGCCATTCTGGATGGGTATTGCTGTTTCTGTTCTTGTGGGTATTGCGCTGACCTTGCCGATTTCCTCGGCGGCGATTTGCACGGTGTTCCAGTTGACAGGTCTGGCTGGTGGTGCGGCGGTGGCTGGCTGTTGCGCCAACATGGTGGGCTTCGCCGTACTAAGTTTCCGTGAAAACCGCTGGGGTGGTCTGGTCAGTCAGGGCATCGGTACTTCGATGCTCCAAATGCCAAATATCGTCCGCAATCCGCGTATCTGGTTGCCAGCGATTCTTACCAGTGCCATCACGGGACCAATCTCCACTTGCCTATTCCGGTTGGAGATGAACGGCGCACCTGTGTCCTCTGGTATGGGTACCTGTGGTCTGGTTGGACAGATTGGTACCATTACGGGTTGGGTGGCACCGAGCGAGGAGGCCATTGCCAACGGTGCGGTAGCCATTACCCCCGGTGTGATGGAGTGGGGCGGCTTACTCCTGATTTCCTTTGTTCTACCTGCTGTGTTGTGTTGGCTGTTTGGTATCCTGTTCCGCAAGATTGGGTGGATTAAAGAGGGCGACTTGAAGTTGTAATTGCATACATAAAAAAATTCCGCAGAACGAAAAGTTCTGCGGAATTTCTATTAAGAATGGTTAGCGGAGCTTGAACCCACCGACAAGGCTCTTGAGCATAGCGGCCTGACTGGACAGCTCCTCGCTGGCGGCGGCAGATTCCTCGGCGGTAGCAGAGTTGGTCTGCACAACGCCAGAGATTTGGTCCAGACCGACGGTGACCTGCTGGATAGCATCGGTCTGCTCCTGTGCGGAGGTAGCAATCTGGCTGACCATCTCGCTGACCTCGCGTGCATGGTCTGCCACCTGCTGGAGGGTTCCAGCGGAGTGGGACACCAGAGAAACACCCTTGGACACAGCAGCGATAGAGGTTTCAATAAGGGCAGAGGTATTCTTGGATGCCTCGGCGGACTTGGCGGCGAGGGAGCGAACTTCATCAGCGACGACAGCGAAGCCCTTGCCCGCAACACCAGCGCGCGCTGCCTCAACAGCAGCGTTCAGTGCGAGAATATTGGTCTGGAATGCGATATCCTCGATGGTCTTGATGATTTTACTAATCTCCTGAGAACTCTGGTTGATGTTGTCCATAGCGGCAACCAGTTCCTGCATCTCCTGATTGCACTCGTGGGTCAGACGACCAGCGGCAGATGCCTTCTCATTGGCCTGTGCGGCGTACTGACCTGCCTGCGATACATGGCGATTGATGTCGTTGACCATAGCCGCCAACTCCTGTGTAGAGGAGGCCTGCTCGGTTGCACCCTGCGACAGACCCTGCGCACCAGCGGCAACCTGGTCAGAACCTGCGTCCACCTGTTCGGCGGCGGTGCGGATAGACTCCAGAGAGTTGCTCAGCAGAGCTACGGTGTTTTCCATCTCGTCTTTGATTTTACGGAAGTCGCCGTCGAAACTGTTGTGGAAGGTCAGACACAGATTGCCGTTGCCCATCTCATGCAACAGGGAGGCAATTTCGTTGATGTACACAATGTAGGTTCGTAGACGCTCCACCAGTGCAGAGATGCTGGCGGCCAGATGCCCAACTTCATCATTGGATTTGACATCAACGGTGACATCCAAATTGCCCTCTGCCAACTGGGTAGCAATCCCCTCGAGTACCTTAACGGGGCGTACGATTGTCATGGAAATTACAATGGTAATGCCCAAGAGTAGGATGGCACAGAAGACGAAGCTCATAACAATCAGGGTTGTGGTGCTGTTGGCTTCCTGCATAAACTCATCGTTGGGCATACAGCCGAGGACATTCCAGCGGATGTCATCCATGTACTCGATGGCACCGCAGTACTGATTACCAGAACGCGAATAGTTAATTGCATTAAAAGAAGCCGTGCCAGCCAATGCGTTGTACATCTCGGTATCATATCCGGCATCCTTCATGTGGGTCATAATCAGGTTGTCATCTGGGTGGTAGAGGATGTAACCATCATTGTCGTACACGGTGACATATCCTGTTTCACCAATTTCGATGGCACTCATTGCTTTGTTCAGGTTGTCCAGACTGATATCCATAGCAACGCCACCAATCAGTTCGTTGCCCTTGTAGATACCAGCACCGACGCTGACCACCAATTTGCCAGTTACGGCATCCACATAGGCGGCACTGAGGATAGGTTTTCCGTTCGATCTCATCAACTGTTGGTACCAGACGCGGGATTCTGCGTCATAGTTCCCCAACACAGAACCGTCGGAAACCACCATCTGTCGCGCTTTTGTGGCGGCGATACAGACAGCCTGCAACGAGGCATCGTGGTTTCCCACGGCAGTCTGTAAGTCCTCAATAGCCTTTGAAAATTTTGCGCTGTTCTTAATGGAAGCGAGAGGGTTGGTATCGCTTTCCAAAACAAGTTCGTAAATGCTATCGATATCAGCAATGTGGGATGCACCAGAAAAGAACGGTTGGAAGAATGCGTTGATTTCTTCGCGAGCAGCACGGGTCTGCGATTCAATTTCAGCTTTCTTCAAGTTGTCCACAGTGGAAACAATCTGTATGCGTAGGACCGCGCCTATTGCGCACAGAACCAAAATGAGGGGGATGCCAATGCCCAGAATCATTTTGTAGCGGATGCTGAAGTTAGATTTTCGTTGTTTGTATTGAGCCATATCAATTCTCCTCCTTATAATAATTCTTTGATGGGAATGATAGGGGGAATTATAGTGCATAAAAAATTCCCCCGCATTTTATTATAATACAGAAAATTGTTTTTGCAAGCAATTTCTACAAAGAACTCCAAATTATGACAACGACAAAAATTCCGCAGAATTTTTCATTCTGCGGAATTTTTTATAGAAATAACTTAACGCTGTGGCAAGCGGAACCCACCGACAAGGCTCTTGAGCATAGCGGCCTGACTGGACAGCTCCTCGCTGGCGGCGGCGGATTCCTCCGCAGTAGCGGAGTTGGTCTGTACAACGCCAGAGATTTGGTCCAAACCGACTGTAACCTGCTGGATAGCGTCAGTCTGCTCCTGAGCAGAGGCGGCAATCTGATTGACCATCTCGCTAACCTCATGGGCATGGTCTGCAACCTGCTGGAGGGTTCCAGCGGAGTGGGACACCAGAGAAACACCCTTGGACACGGCGGAGATGGAGGTTTCAATGAGGGCAGAGGTGTTCTTGGATGCCTCAGCGGACTTAGCGGCGAGGGAGCGAACTTCATCAGCGACGACGGCAAAGCCCTTACCAGCAACACCAGCGCGTGCTGCCTCAACGGCGGCATTCAGGGCCAGAATATTGGTCTGGAAAGCGATATCCTCAATGGTCTTGATGATTTTACCAATCTCCTGAGAACTCTGGTTGATGTTGTCCATAGCGGTGACCAGTTCCTGCATCTCTTGGTTGCACTCGTTGGTTAGACGACCAGCGGCAGATGCCTTCTCGTTTGCCTGTGCGGCGTACGCACCTGCTCGCGATACATGGCCGTTGATGTCATTGACCATGGCGGCCAACTCCTGCGTGGAGGATGCCTGCTCGGCAGCACCCTGCGACAGCCCCTGCGCACCAGCGGCAACTTGGTCGGAACCTGCATCCACCTGTTCGGCGGCGGTGCGGATAGACTCCAGAGAGTTACTCAGCATGGACACGGTGTTTTCCATCTCATCCTTGATTTTACGGAAATCGCCGTCGAAGCTGTTGCGGAAGGTCAGACAGAGATTGCCGTTGCCCATCTCATGCAACAGGGCGGTAATCTCGTTGATGTACACAATATAGGTGCGCAGACGCTCTACCAGTGCGGAGATACTGGCGGCGAGGTGGCCGACCTCGTCCTTGGATTTGACATTGACGGTGACATCCAGATTGCCCTCTGCCAGTTGGGTGGCAATCCCGTCGAGTACCTGAATAGGACGCACGATGGTCAGGGAAATCACGACGGTGATGCCCAAAAGTAGGATGGCACAGAAGACGAAACTCGTCACAACCAGTGTCGTGGTGCTGGTAGCCTCCTGCATAAATTCATCGCGAGGCATACAGCCGAGGACATTCCAGCTAATATCATCCATGTACTCAATCGCGCCGTAGTAGTTGCCACCAGCACGCTCATAGGGGACTGCCTCAGAAGAGGATGTGCCAGCCAGTGCGTTGTACATCTCGGTATTGTATCCGACATCGTCCATGTGGGTCATAATCAGGCTGGATGTGGGGTGGTAGAGGATGTAGCCGTCGCGGTCGTACACGGTGATATAGCCTGTGTCACCAATCTCGATACCGCCCAACGCCTTACTCAGTCCGTCCAGACTGATATCAATGGCGACTGCACCAATGAGTTCACTGTTCTTGTGAATACCAGCGGAAACCGTCACGACCAACTTGCCCGTCACGGCATCCACATAGGCGGCACTGAGGCTCTGTTTGCCGCCATCCTGCTTGAGTTGTTGATACCAAGTACGAGATTCTACATCGAAGTTCTCCAGTGCAGAACCGTCAGAAACGACTGTCTGATGCGGCTTAGTGGCGACCACGCAGACGGACAGCAGTGCCGAACCATGATTCCCCATGGCCTCCTCCAGCTCGTCTATAACGATGTCAAACAGAGGGCTGTTCTTGAGTTTGGCGGAGGGGTTGGCATCGCCTTCTGCGATTAGGTCGTAGACACTGTCGATATCCGCAATCTGCGACGCACCGACAAAGAATGGTTGAAAGAATGCGTTGATTTCCTCGCGGGCGGTCTTGGTCTGTGCCTCGATTTCTGTCTTTTTCAAATTTTCTACTGTGGAGACAATCTGTCCGCGCAGGACAGTTCCTATGATGGACAGTACCAAAATGAGTGGAATACCAATGCCCAGAATCATCTTGTAGCGGATGCTGAAGCTGGATTTTCGCTGCTTGTGTTGAGCCATGTCGATTCTCCTCCTTAAACTTTTTCTTTGACGGAAGTGATGTGTGGGAAGTTGCAGTGTATAAAAAAACCCCCTCTCATGTTATTATAATATGTAAAACTCTTTTTGTAAGCAATTTTTACAAAGAACCCCAAATTGTGACAACAACAGAGACGCCGCAGAATAGCTCATTCTGCGGCGTTTTTTTTCT
Organism: Candidatus Pelethomonas sp.; assembly: GCA_045658885.1. Lineage (GTDB taxonomy): Bacteria > Bacillota > Clostridia > Oscillospirales > Oscillospiraceae > Pelethomonas. The sequence goes on from JAZOVU010000069.1 coordinate 12,359, forward strand.
TCTTATTGTCCTTGGGGGCGATGCGTTCCTCCTGTAGAAGAAATTCACTCAATCCCGTGGAAAGATTGGAAATAATGGCGCAGGAAGTGAGGATACCATCAATATCATTGGGAGAGAGTGTACTTTGTGCCTGTTGTACGAAGTTTTTCTGCACGGTACGATACTGCTGTACAAAATCGTCGTAAAGCTGATGCACACGCTCCTCGCTGTGGTCGGAGGGTAGGATGCGCTGAATACAGGAGATGCTCAGACTGCGCTTAAGGGTGCAAATCATAATCAGACAGGCGATATGGACACGCGAGTATTTCTTTTTGATGGGGGCAGGCATGACTTTCATGCGTACATAGTTGTTGATGATACTGGCGGTGATGGCTTTTTCCTCCTCGCCACGGTGCAGGGGAGCGAGGTACTGCTTCAGCAGAATAATGACTTGGTCCATATACAAATCCAATTGAGGGAGAGTGTCCCACTCTGGCAGGTGAAAAGCTTCTATCCCGTGGAGCCAGTCCTCCAGGCGCACAGCGATAGTGGTATTGTCATATGTCATATTGCATATTCTCCTAGTTGCATACATTTTTTTATATTGTAAATCATGTGGAAAGATAATGCAATACAGAAAATCAAAATAATGGTAGAAAACACGGTTGACATATTTATAAAAATCTTATATACTAATATTCAATATTAGATGTAATTGTTTTTATGAATAGAATGGAGGTTTTACTATGACACATGGATATGCACGGCAACAGACGAAAGGGGAGGAACTCGCCAACGCGATTTCGCACGGTGTTGGTGCGTTGCTCGCTCTGACAGGTGCGGTTATCCTGGCTTTGCGCGGTGCGAGGAGTGGTTCTGGGATTACGGCGGCGAGTTTGGCAACCTACGGGTTTAGTCTGGTGTTGCTCTATACCGCCTCGGCGGTGTACCATGCCGTTCAGAACGAACGGTGGAAAGCGATATGGCGTGTGATGGACCACTGCTCCATCTATCTGCTGATTCTGGGAACTTATATCCCGATGTCCTTGTTGGTTATCGGTGGTCGCATGGGATGGCTGTTATTTTTGACCAATACTGCACTGGCAACGCTAGGTATCACGCTGACAGCGATTGACCTTAAACGGTTTGATAAAGTTTCCCTGGTGCTGTATGCCCTGATGGGGTGGCTGGTTGTCGTGGCACTGCGTACGGTGCTTGCCGCCTTGACCCCTGTGGCGACGGCATTGCTGGTGGGGGGCGGTGTGTCCTACACAGTTGGCATCCTCTTTTATCGCTCTCGACATCGGTATATGCACTTTGTATGGCATCTGTTTGTGCTAGTGGGTAGCGTTTTACAATATCTCTGTATTGCTATGAGCTGTCTATGAGGAATTTATTGCTAAAACTGCTGGAATCCTTGGAAAACAAATTGACGGAATCCGACAATTGTGATAAACTTACACTAGATATCTACGACTATGTAGATAAGTAACCGAATCTGAGTGGAAAGAGGAAACACTATGTATCGGATTGTAAAGAAAAGAGTATTGAATCCCACTGTCACCCTGATGGAGATTGAAGCTCCCATGGTGGCACGCAAGGCTGAGCCCGGCCAGTTCATCATCCTGCGTGTAGATGAGAACGGCGAGCGTGTGCCCCTGACCATTGCCGCATATGACCGTCAGGCTGGCACCGTCACCATCATCTTCCAGATTGTCGGTGCTACCACCGAAAAGCTCAACCACAAGGAGGAAGGCGAATATATTGCCGACTTCGTCGGTCCTCTGGGTCGTGCTACCGAGACCGAGGGTCTCAAGCGCGTCGCTGTCATCGGCGGCGGCGTTGGTACTGCTATCGCTTACCCCGTTGCTAAGAAGCTGTTTGATGAGGGTTGCCATGTGGACCTGATTGTTGGCTTCCGTAACAAGGATTTGGTCATCCTCGAGGAGGAGTTCAAGGCCGCTTCCACCCAGTTGCTTATCGGTACCGATGACGGTTCCTACGGCAAGAAGGCTCTGGTCACTGAGCTGCTCAAGGAGCAGATTGAGGCTGGCGTGAAGTATGACCGCGTCATCGCTATCGGTCCCGTGATTATGATGAAGTTCGTTTGCCAGCTGACCAAGGAGTACGGTATTCCCACTGTCGTCAGCATGAACCCCATCATGATTGATGGTACTGGTATGTGCGGCGGTTGCCGTCTGACTGTCGGTGGTGAAACCAAGTTCGCCTGTGTTGACGGTCCTGAGTTCGATGGTCACTTGGTCGATTTCGACGAGGCTATGAGCCGCGGCGCAATGTACAAGGACTTCGAGCGTCATGCTCACGAGGAAACCTGTAATCTGTTCCAGCAGGAGGTAAAGTAAGATGGCTAATATGTCTTTGACCAAGAATCCCATGCCCCATCAGGACCCTGTCGTTCGTGCAGGCAATTTTAACGAGGTTGCTCTGGGTTACACCAAGGAGCAGGCCATCGACGAAGCACAGCGTTGCTTGAACTGCAAGAACAAGCCCTGCATTGAGGGTTGCCCCGTTAAGATTCACATTCCCGAGTTTATTGCCAAGGTCGCTGAGGGCGATTTCGAGGCTGCTTATCAGATTATCTCCGCTGACAGCGCACTGCCAGCCGTCTGCGGTCGTGTCTGCCCCCAGGAGAGCCAGTGCGAGAGCAAGTGCGTCCGCGGTGTCAAGGGCGAGCCTGTCGCTATCGGTCGTCTGGAGCGTTTCGTTGCTGACTGGCACAATGCCAATGCTACCGAGAAGGCTGTCAAGCCCGAGTCCAACGGTCACAAGGTCGCTGTCATCGGTTCCGGCCCCGCAGGTCTGACCTGTGCAGGTGACTTGGCTCGTAAGGGCTACGAAGTCACCGTGTTCGAGGCTCTGCATCTGGCTGGTGGTGTTCTGGTCTACGGTATCCCTGAGTTCCGTCTGCCCAAGAGCATCGTCCAGAAGGAAGTGGACGGCCTGAAGGAGCTGGGTGTTAAGATTGAAACCAATGTGGTTGTCGGTCGTTCCATCACCATCGACGAGCTGATGGATGAGTTCAAGTTCGAGGCTGTATTTATTGGCTCTGGTGCAGGTCTGCCCATGTTTATGAACATCCCCGGCGAGAACCTCAAGGGTGTCTACTCCGCCAACGAGTTCCTGACCCGTATCAACCTGATGAAGGCGTATCGCGAAGGTTCCTCCACCCCCATCATGCCCCTGCAGGGCAAGAAGGTCGCTGTTGTCGGCGGCGGTAATGTCGCTATGGATGCCGCTCGTTGCTCCAAGCGTCTGGGTGCTGAGGTGTACATCATCTATCGCCGTGGCGAGGCCGAACTGCCTGCTCGTCGCGAGGAGATTGAGCACGCCAAGGAAGAGGGCATCATCTTCAAGACCCTCACCAACCCCACCGAGATTCTGGGTTACAACAACCCTGAGGACAAGCGTGACCCCAAGAACGGCACTGTCAACGGCATCCGTTGCGTGGAGATGGAGCTGGGCGAGCCCGATGCTTCCGGCCGTCGTCGTCCCGTCGTCAAGGAGAACAGCGAGTTCGACATGGAGATGGATTGCGTCATCATGTCCCTCGGTACTAGCCCCAACCCCCTGATTAAGTCCACTACCGCAGGTCTGGAAATCAACAAGAAGGGCGGTATCATCGTCAATGAGGACGGTCTGACCAGTCGTGAGGCTGTCTATGCTGGCGGTGACGCTGTCACTGGTGCCGCTACCGTCATTCTGGCTATGGGTGCTGGTAAGACCGCTGCCAAGGCTATCGACGAGGCAATTCGCAACAAGTAATGATATCCCATAACCGAACGAGCCAAGCGATTGGATAGTTCGTACATAAGAAAGCATCTGCGTGACGATTGCCGTGCAGATGCTTTCTGTTTTTATATGCCTAAAATATAGAACCCGTTGTATGGTTTAGACTGGCTCAGCCAGTGGAGCAACACCTCGTAGTCCATCGGTTTCTGAGCGTGGAGTTTTTCAATAATTTGCGCAGTGACGGACGGCGCATAGTAGTTGATACCGTAGATATCGACTGTACCCGTTTGCAAATTGTTATAGGTGCCACAGTCGAAAATTTGACTGTACTCATCATAAAATATGTTTTCATCACTGATATAGAGGGAATCATTTTTCCAGTTCTGGATGCTGTCGACCGCAACTAATTCTTGTATCGTAGCATTTGCCGACAATCTACAAAACTGTAGTTCCAGAAATGCAGACCCGCCGTATGCCCTGCGTTCTTCTTGGGAATGGAAAGTGTGAAATAGCATGTTCAAAACAGTCCTTTGTTATATTTGAATTGTCCGTAGAGAATGAAAACCAAGCCGACAATCACAGAGATAAGAAGTACAACATCCATGAGTAGTTCGCTCCAAAAGGAGAGGAGGAACGCTACGATACAGGAGATTCCAATGATGAGTGTCCCTGTGCCGACGACCTTGCCGTACTTGGGCACATCGTCCTCTTTCACTTTCCGTCTGTTGTAGGAGTGGACGGTACTGATATTTCCCTTGATATTGGTTATGCCAATCGCAGAAATAAATACTCCTAGAATTAACAACATCAAATTATCCATATCGACCCTCCTAAAAATAAAACAATTCTTCAAATTTTTTATCCAATGCAATGCAGAGGATAAGAGCCAATTTTGCTGTTGGATTGAATTGCCCTGTTTCAATGGAGCTGATTGTATTTCTCGATACACCTACCATTTCTGCCAGTTGTGTCTGTGATAAATGTTTCTGTGTGCGCGCCTCTTTTAGCCTGTTTTGCAACTTGAGTTCGTCGTTCATCGGCTGACCTCCATCAGTCGCAAGATAAAAAATACGGTGGCTAACAGACACATGGCAAAATATATGGCACAGAGGAATCCATCGGATTTTCTTCTAACGCGGTTGAATTTTACGGCATAGTGTGTTCCAAGAATACTAAAGTAAATAATCCAAGGACTACATAGTAGGATGTTGGTAAAACGGTGAAAAATAATCGCAACCAGACAACAGACGAACGCGCCCACACGCCCTGTCATATTTCCAGCCTGTGATGCGACCTCTAACTCTGCGAAATCTTTGTTCTGATGTTCCTTACGACTGCGTTCTAAAATCTCATCTCGATTCATATGAACACTCCTTTCCAAGTTTACTTGGCACATCTTTAGTATACTATTGCCAAGTTTTCTTGTCAACAACTTACCCTTGAAAAAATTTTAGAAAAGAATAAAATTTCCTCTTGAAATTTAGAATTAGGTGTTGTATAATGAGAAACGCGTTATGAAATATCCTCCGCAAGCATTCGTGTTGAGGTTCCGGTCTCGCGCAATGGATGCCTGTGAACCATGTCAGGCGGGGAACCGAGCAGCATTAAGAGGTTAACACCGTGCGACACAGTCCGGCCTGCGCACCATATGACTGAGGTAATGCTTTTTATTTTTAGGGTGGTGATTTTTTGTACAGAGTTCTTTACCGTAAGTGGAGACCGCAGACCTTTGCCGATGTTGTCGGTCAGGAGCATATAACCTCCACCCTCGCCCACGAGGTTGAGTCGGGTAAGGTTTCCCACGCCTATCTTTTCACAGGCTCAAGAGGTACGGGTAAAACCACCTGTGCAAAAATTCTCGCAAAGGCGGCAAACTGCCTTAATCCCGTTGACGGTAACCCTTGTAACGAATGTGCCGTCTGTAAGGGACTCGACGACGGCTCGATTCTCGACGTTATTGAAATTGACGCGGCAAGCAACAACGGCGTTGACAACATCCGCGACCTGCGTGAGGAAGCGAATTACACCCCTGTTCATACAAAATACCGCGTTTACATCATCGACGAGGTTCATATGCTTTCGATCGGCGCCTTCAACGCGCTTTTGAAAACACTTGAGGAGCCTCCCGCTCATGTTAAATTCATCCTCGCGACAACTGAGGTTCACAAGCTCCCCGCGACGATACTTTCAAGATGTCAGCGCTTCGATTTTCACAGAATCACGCCCGAAAATATCACTCACCGTCTGCGCTACGTTGCAGAATGTGAAAACATCGACCTCGACGGCGATGCGGCTCTTCTTATCGCGAGAATTGCCGACGGTGCGATGCGTGATGCGCTTTCAATCCTCGACCGCTGCTCGGGTATCACAAATCACGTCACAAGTGAGGTTGTCAGCAACGCCGCAGGACTCGCAGGCAAGGATTATCTTTTCGAGCTCGTTGACAATATCAACGAAAACAATCCGTCCGAAGTTCTCTCAATAGTCGCGAAGCTTCATAACGATTCCTGCGATATGGAAAGACTCTGCACGGAGCTTATCAACCATTACCGTAATCTTATGATTATAAAAACGGTCAAGGATCCGCAGAAGCTTATCGTCTGCACGGACATTGACCTTGAAGCCTATAAAAAGCAGGCGGAAAAAACGACACTTTTTAAAGTGCTTTCGTGTATCACAACTCTTGAAGAATGCTCAGCGATGCTCAAATCCTCTTCAAGCAAGCGCACGGAAATGGAAATGAGCGTTATCAAGCTCTGCATCCCCGATATTTCGAGTGACAATACGGCAATTCTTGCAAGAATTGAACGTCTTGAAAATATGCTCAAGGACGGAAAAATCACCGTCAGTCAGAAAACGGAAGCTAAACCGCAGGAAAAACCGTCCGTGGCACCTGCACCGGCTCCCGTTGAGGACAAAAAAGAGGAAGCTCCCCTGCCTCCTCCCCCTCCCGAGGCTCCCGCTTCACCCGTTCAGGACAGTGCGCCCGATGTTGATGTGCTTTTTACAAGCTGGGGCGAGGTTCTCGAAAAGCTCAATGTCACAGACAAGCCAATCACAGGCATTCTCGGCTCGTCATCGGCTTATATCAGAGGCGATTTTCTTCTTATAAAGTGTGATAATCCCGTATTTTCACAGTTCATCCGTCAGGGTAACCACGCAAATGCTATCAAAACCGCGGTTTATGAGGTTACGGGCAGAAAATTCCGTCTCGGTATCTATAAATCCGACGATTCAAAGGCAAATTCAAACGATCCCCTCGCGGATCTCGTAAGTAAAATAAATAATCTTCAATAATGAAAGGATAAATCACAATGAAAGCTAGAATTCCCAACGCTCCGAGTCAGGGCAATATGATGAAGCAGATCCAGAAAATGCAGGAGGATATGGAGAGAATCCAGGCTGAGGTTGAAGCAAGCGAATACACTGCTTCTGTCGGCGGCGGTGCCGTTGAGGTTACCGTAAACGGCTCACACGAGGTACTTTCTGTTAAGATGAAGCCCGAGGTCGTAGACCCCGAGGATATCGAAATGCTCGAGGATCTTCTCATTTCCGCACTCAACGAGAGCATCCGCAAGGCTAACGACGCTATGTCACAGGGTATGGAAAAGGCAAAGGGCGGACTTTCAATCCCGGGTCTTTTCTGATGGCACGCAACGTAGTCCCGCTTGCTAATCTTATCGAGCAGTTCGAGCGTCTGCCGGGTATCGGACATAAAAGCGCGCAGAAGCTCGCTTTTCATATTCTCAATATGACCGATGAACAGGCAAAGCGCTTTGCAGATACGATTATGCTCGCTCACGAAAAAATTCACCGTTGCTCCGTCTGCTGTGACCTTACAGATTCCGACGTCTGCAACATCTGTCTCGATGAAAAAAGAGACCGTACAACAATCTGCGTCGTCGAAAATTCAAAGGACGTTATCGCAATTGAGCGCACTCGCGAATATAACGGAATGTATCACGTGCTCCACGGCTCTATTTCACCGATGAACGGTATCGGCCCCGACGAAATCACAATCAAGGAGCTTCTCAACCGCCTTAATAATGACGAGGTACAGGAAATTATTATGGCAACCAACCCCACAGTTGAGGGTGAAGCGACCGCGATGTATATTTCAAGGCTGATAAAGCCGCTCGGAATCAAGGTTTCCCGTCTCGCTTACGGTGTTCCCGTCGGCGCTGACCTGGAATATGCCGACGAAATCACGCTTACGAGGGCTATTGAAGGAAGACAGGTGCTTTAAAAACTTCCACACTTTCTTTAACATTCTTTCCACAGCCTTCCACACTTTCCACAGCGATAATTTTTTAACACTTTTTTCCACAAATTTTTCACAACGGAAATGTTGGAAATTTTTCAGAAAAAACCTTGATAATAATGGGCTTCAGGAGTTTTCCATACTTTCAACAGCCCCTACTGCTACTAATATAATATATATATAATATAATTATTAAATTTCCCGAAGCGGAGGAATTAAAATGAAATTTATCTGCGAAACAGCGTCACTCTCAAGTGCTTGTCAGAACGTGCAGAGAGCAGTCTCTGCAAAATCATCAATCCCGGGAACAGAGGGTATTCTCATCAAGGCTCAGGGAAATGAGCTTAACCTTACGGGATATGACCTTGAAATCGGAATCAACACCTCAATCTATGCAAAGATTGAAGAAGCAGGCTCAGTTGTGCTTAACGCAAAGGTGCTTTGCGAGATTCTTCGCCGTATTCCGAATCAGACAGTTACAATTGAATGTGACGAGAGAAATTTTGCCGTTATCAGAAGCGGTGACATCAAATATGAAATTATGGGCATTTCTGCCGAGGATTATCCCGAGCTTCCGACAGTTCAGGGCGGTTTTACCATTGATATCAACAGAAAAATGCTTTCAGAAATGGTAAAGCAGACTATTTTTGCCGTTGCTGTTACGGATTCAAAGGTTGTTTATACAGGTATCAAGTTCGAAATCTCTGACGGTGAGCTCAAGCTTATCGCAGTTGACGGCTTCAGAATGGCTATCAGAACAGAAAAAATTGATTATCACGGCGAGGATATCACTTTTATTGTTCCTGCAAAGACAATGTCAGAAATTATCAAGCTTTCTGTTGAAGATGCGGAAAACGAGGAGGGTGTTGTTTCCCTCGGTCTCGGTAACCGCCACATCATTTTTGAAGTCAACGGCTACAGCATAATTTCAAGACTTCTTGAGGGTGAATTTATCAACTATAAGTCAACAATCCCTGTTTCCGTTGCAACAACAGTCGAGGTTGACACAAGAAGCCTCATCGACAGTATCGAAAGAACATCACTTATCATCACGGATAAGACAAAGAGCCTTATCAATTGTGTTTTTGATACAGATTTTATCAGAATTTCAAGTATTGCCGCTCTCGGTACTGCTAACGATAAGGTTTCCGCTGATATTGAGGGTAACAGAGTTGAAATCGGCTTTAATAACCGCTATCTTCTCGACGCTCTCCGAGCATGCAACACGGATAGAGTTAAAATTCAGCTCAACGGCGCAATTTCTCCGATTCTTATTCTTCCGACAGAGGGTGAAAGCTTCATCTTCCTTGTTCTTCCTGTGAGGTTGAAGAAAAATGATTGATAAAAGAAGAATCAGATTAAAAATAAAAGAAAAACCCGTTGTACAGAAAAGTATTCACACCGAATTTATCCGACTTGATGCGTTTTTAAAGCTTTGCGATGCCGTTCAGTCGGGCGGACACGCAAAAATCGTTATTCAGGACGGAGAAATCAAGGTAAACAACGAGGTTTGCACCCAGAGAGGCAAAAAGCTTCATCCGGGTGACAGGGTTGAATTTGAAAATACGGTTTACGAGATAGTTTGATATGAATATTGAAAACCATGTAATCAGAAATTTCCGTAACATTGAGCATATCGAAATTGAACCCGTGAACGGAATCAACGTCATTTACGGCGAAAACGGTCACGGTAAGACTAATATTATCGAAAGTATATGGCTCTTTACCGGCTGTAACAGCTTCAGGACAAGAAAAAATACCGAGCTTATCAACAAAGACTCGGATTTTTCGGAAATTAATACGGATTTCTTCTCTTTCGACAGACAGCAGACGGCAAAGCTTGTTATTGGCAGTCAGAAAGAGGCATATCTGAACGGTATCAAACAAATCTCACCGAGAAAATTTTTAGGAGAATTTCAGGCGGTGGTTTTTTCACCGTCTGTTCTTTCTGTTATAAAGGACGGCCCTTCTGAAAAAAGAAAGTTCCTTGATATCGCAATAAGCCTTGTGAAGCCGAATTACGCGGTTTTACTTTCAAAGTATAACAAGGCTGTCTTTCAGCGTAACGCGCTTTTAAAGCAAATCAGTCAGACCTCAAAGGGTGAAGATCTGCTCTTTGCTTTCGATGAGGAAATTGCGCGCTACGGCGGAAGGATTATCGACTACCGACTTAATTATATAGAGGATTTAAAGGAATTTTCCTCTGATGTTTACAGAGAAATTTCTTCCGACCGCGAGCAGATGGAGATTGCTTATATAAATTCATTAAAAGAAATTGGCTCTGATGCAAAAGAATGGTCGGAGATTCTTTATAACGAATGTGTAAAAAATCATAAGAAGGATGTTTTTCGTCTTGCAACAAGCGCAGGACCGCATAAGGATGACCTCAACATTATGCTCAGCGGTATGGATGCGAGAAGCTACGGCTCACAGGGACAACAGCGTTCTTGTGCGCTTTCTCTGAAGCTCAGCGAAGCATCAATTCTTAAAAAATATTCAGGTGAACAGCCGATTGCCCTGCTCGATGACGTTATGAGTGAGCTCGACGGCAAAAGACAGAAATATCTTATAAAATATTTCGACGGCTGGCAGGTATTTGTCACCTGCTGTGACAGGTCGCATCTGAGAAAAATAAAATCGGACAAGACCTTTAAAATTGCTGACGGTAAGGTAAAAAAATAAGAGGGTGAAAAAATGTTTTTGCATCTCGGACAGGATACGATTATAACAACGGATGAAATTATCGGAATATTTGACCTTGACACGTCAACTGTTATGAAATCAACACGAGATTTTCTGACTACGATGTCAAAGGAAAAAAGAGTTGTAAACGTCGGATACGAATTACCGAAATCCTTCGTCCTGACTTATAACGAAAAAACGAAGGAAAAAACAATGTACATCTCCCCTATCTCAAGTATGACACTCTTAAAAAGAATTGAGAATGTTAATTACATTAAGGAATAAAATATATGACTGCAGATTATTTTCTGCAGTCATTCTTTATATAAAAAGAAAAATGTGTAATTTAATGTCGAAAATTGTAT
>JAZOVU010000070.1:0-8719 GCA_045658885.1 Candidatus Pelethomonas sp.
GAGGTGGCGAACGAAGTGAGCCGGAGGGGTCGTATGAACCACGGTATCCTCGGAGCATAGCTCCTGTGGCTTACGCTAAAAATATGCCACCGGCATATTTTCTTAACGCTGCAGAGGTGGTGAGCGAAGCGAACCCGGAGGGGTCGTGCGTAGGCGATTCAGGGATGGATGACCCCTCAGTCACGGCTACGCCGTGCCAGCTCCCCTTACCATAAGGGGAGCCTATTTATGACTCCTCGCGTGACATATGCTCCATAGCGAAGGCAACACACTGGACAATGAATTCGCTACGGCTTAGATGGTATTGTGCCGCTAACGCATCGACCTGTGCCAGCATATCCTGCTCCATGCGAATGGTGAATTGTTCTTTTTTGTATTGTTTTGGTATGAACTGTGCCATCGTATCACCCCTTGACAACAGGCTATCCCAAATGTTATGTTAATCATAGGATTGTAATTCAAATTGATTTCCAATCTTAATTTGTGTAAAGGGGGCTAATATTGTGAATTATCAAAAACTCTATTCCTATTTGGTTGGTCAGATTGATGATGCGTTGCAGTGTATTGCAGGGGAGCTGATGGCCAATAGCGACAACGAGCCACTGGTGCGAGTGGGCAACAAGCTGAAAGATGCGCTGTTGACTGCCGAGGATATGTATTTGGATATGGAAGACGACGAGGAAACCTAAATAGCATAAAAAAAGAAGAAACAGAGAGTATTACAGTAAACTTTGCAATACTCTCTGTCTTTTTGTGCAAAAATGTTTCCTTTTGATTACTCCGCGGGTTTGACTTTCTCGAAGCCCATGACAGTGGTGAACTGCTCGCCACTCATGGTTTCGTGTTCCAGCAGATACTGCGCCACATTTTCCAATGCGTCGCGGTGCTGGGTCAGAACCTCCTCACAGCGTTTGTATGCCGTATCAACAATCCGCTTCACCTCGGCATCAATCTGCGCGGCGACTTCCTCTGAGTAGTTCTTCGCCTGTGCCATACTGCGCCCGATAAACACTTCATCGCTTCCCGAGTCATAGCTGACTGCACCGAGGGTGTCACTCATGCCGTACACGGATACCATGCGCCGTGCGATTTCACTGGCGCGCTGGATATCGTTGGACGCGCCTGTAGTGATATCACCCAGCACCAGTGCTTCTGCGACACGACCACCCAACAGGGCGGCAATCTCCTCCTCCATATAGCGTTTGGAGCGATAGCCACGGTCCTCGGCAGGCAGAGAGATGGTCATACCACCTGCCTGCCCACGGGGAATAATCGTCACCTGATGGACAGGGTCGACACTCTCCAGACAGTGATGCAAGACGGCGTGACCTGCCTCGTGGTAGGCGGTCAACCGACGCTCGTGCTGTGGCACGACACGGCTCTTTTTCTCAGGGCCAGCGATGACTTTAATCACAGCCTCCTGCAAAATGTCCATCGTGATAAACTTCAAATCACGGCGTGCCGTCAGCAGTGCGCCTTCGTTGACCAGATTTTCCAAATCCGCACCTGTGAAACCAGGGGTGGAGCGTGCCAACACACCGAGGTCAACATCCTCTGCGAGGGGCTTATTCCGCACATGGATTTTCAAAATCTCCTCGCGTCCCTTACTGTCGGGCGCACCGACATACACTTGACGGTCAAAGCGTCCGGGGCGCAACAGCGCAGGGTCGAGGATATCGGCGCGGTTGGTGGCGGCAAGCACCACAACGCCCTCATTGCCGATGAAACCATCCATCTCCACAAGCAGTTGGTTCAAGGTCTGTTCGCGCTCATCGTGTCCACCACCCAGACCAGCACCACGCCGACGACCGACCGCATCAATTTCATCGATAAACACTACGGCAGGCGCAACTTTTTTCGCCTCCTCAAAGAGGTCGCGCACACGGCTTGCGCCGACACCGACATACAGTTCCACGAAGTCGGAACCAGAGATGGACAGGAACTGCACGCCTGCCTCGCCCGCGACCGCCTTCGCCAGCAGGGTCTTACCCGTACCGGGAGGGCCGACCAACAGGACACCGCGCGGAATACGCGCACCCAAGTCCAAATACTTCTTGGGGTCTTTCAAAAAGCCGACAATCTCCTCTAGTTCGACTTTTTCTTCGTCTGCACCAGCAACATCGGCAAAACTGACTTTTTTCGGGTTGTCACTGCCAAAACGAATTTTCGCACGGCCAAATCGCTTTCCTTGGTCCATGCCACCACCGCCCTGTGCGCGTACCATCATGTACTGCCAGAGCAGGAACACACCGCCAATCAGCAGAACATACAGCACGATTTCACTCCACCAAGACGGTTCGGCATACGGTTTGTAGTCGTAATCGGAGAGAATCCCAGCCTCTTTCTGTGCGTGAATCAGTTCGCCCAGTTCGGTACGGAACAGCTCTGTACTGCCCAATTCGTTTGTCACAGTGGAACCATCCACGAGGTTCAAATACAGAATATCGCCGTCATCAACCCAGAAGCTCTCCACTTGTTCGGCGGCAAACAGCTCCTCTACCGTAGCATAAGTGACTTCCTGTGGGCCGAGACTGTCGGACAACGCATAAAAGCCAAAGAGAAACAGGGAGAGTAGCAGGAAAAGGAACCCCACTGGGGGTCGTCGCGTTTGTTTTGTCAAATAGTACACTCCTTTATGTGCCCCACCAGTGGGGCAGGGTTAGTTGTTTTCGTAGATTTCAGGCTTCAGTACACCGATATAGGGGAGATTACGGTACTGCTGGGCGTAGTCCAGACCGTAGCCAACCACAAATTGGTCGGGTACAACAAAGCCGACATAATCTGCGTGAATCGCCTTGGCACGACGGCTGGGCTTATCCAACAGGGTACAAATGGTCACGCTCTTAGCACCATTGGCGAGAAAATGCTGATTGAGGGCAAAGAGGGTATTACCGCTGTCGAGAATGTCCTCAATAACAATCAAGTCACGACCAGCAACATCCAAGTACTGGTTGCCATTGGATGTGATGGCTACCTCTCCCGTAGAGGAAGTGCCGTTTAGGTAAGAGGAAGCGGTAATGAATTCCACTTCGCCCTTAATCTGGCAGGCGCGGACGATATCCGCCATGAAGATGAACGCACCGCGCAGAACGCTGATAAACAGGGGATTACGGTCCTTAAAGTCCTCGTAAATCTGTGCGCCCATCTCCTGAATCCGCTGTGCAATTTCTTCTTCGGTATACAATACCTTCAAAATATCCTGGTCCATCATACCCATGATTCTATCTCTCCTTTATTTTTGTTTTCTATCTTGGTTCCCCGTGGTCACAGGGGAAGGTTTGTAGGGGTTAGCATAATCACCAGTTGTTTCTCCCCCGAAACGGGGCGGAATGCAATATCGGTACCTGCGCCAAATACAGCGGCGAGGACACCGTCGACATAAATCGCAGGGCAATTTTCACGCTGGGCAGGGGGAATCCCATGGTCAGCCAATAACCGCTTGATGGTGCGCCGTCCATTTTCTACACCCAACCGCCCTGTACCATCCCATGCGGTGAGTTCTATTGTATGCAGTCCACCGCGCAGCATGACAGTATATGCGTTTTGCGCGACCTCTTCACAGGTTTCCCACACCTTGACGCGCCATGCGCCCCAGTCTTGTTCTCCGATGGTCAATGCCAGCGGTACATCTGTCTCGTAAGGATGGAAAAAGCGCAACACGGTTCCCTCGTGCGCAACACGCAGTCCGCCGTGTAACGATAGACACGCGCCACGGCGCATGGTCAGCACCGCGTCGGTCTGTGTCGCTGTCAGCGTAATGCCACACCGCTGTGCTACCATCCGCACCAGACGCGAGGCAATCGCTGGGGGCTGTTCACGCACGACAGCAAGTGGAAGTTCCGTGGTATTTTCTGGAAAAATTTCGGCGCAATATTGCTGTAAAAATGCTTCGTCTGCGCGTAGCCGCTGTGCAGTGTCCGCCATACGGCGCACACTACCCGATGCAATTTCCTCTAATAAGGGAAGTACTTCCCACCGCAGACGATTGCGCGTGTATATCGTGTCTAAATTGCTCTCGTCCTCGGTGTAGGGAATATTGTGGTCTGTGATATATCGCTCAATGTCTGCGCGGTCCGCCTGCAAAAGTGGACGGATAATGTTGCCACGCACGGGAGCGATACCGCCCAATCCGTGTAAGCCACTGCCACGCAACAAGTGGAGCAACAGGGTTTCGGCATTGTCCTGCCGATGGTGTGCCGTGGCGATATAGTCCGCCCCACACTCCTGCGCGGTGCGTTGTAAAAACGCATATCGCATCGTCCGTGCAGAATCCTCGATGGATGTGCCGTGCGCCTTGGCATAGCCACGCACATCGCCACTATCTGTGAAAAACGGTATCCCCAGCATGGCGCAGCGGTGACGCACCAGTGCTTCATCCTGTGTGGCTGTTTCGCGCAGTTGGTGGTTGTAGTGTGCCACAACAACACAAAATCCCTCATCTTTCCCCAAGTCTAACAGTACATGGAGGAGGGCCATCGAATCCTGTCCGCCCGATACGGCGCATAGAATGGTCTTTCCTGTGAGGGTGATGTGTTGCTGTGTACACCAGTTGAGGACAATACCTCGCAACATATTCTGTATATACATACTGAATTATTCGTCCTCGTAGCGTGTTTCCAGCGTGGCGAATGTGGTGTAGGCAGGCAAGAACCGCAACTGTACTTTACCAGTTTCGCCGTGGCGGTTCTTGGCGACAATGCACTCGGCAATATTTTTTTGCTCGGCATTTTCGTTGTAGTAGTCCTCGCGGTAGAGGAACATGACAATATCAGCATCCTGCTCAATCGCGCCCGATTCACGCAGGTCGGACAACATCGGACGCTTATCCTCGCGCTTCTCATTGGCACGGCTGAGCTGGCTCAGACACAGCACAGGAACATTCAATTCCTTTGCCATAATCTTGAGCATACGAGAGATATCGCTCACCGCCTGCTGGCGGTTTTCGCCTGCATAGCTCCGACCACCAGAGGAGGTCATCAACTGCAAGTAGTCGATGACCACCAAGCCGAGATTGTCCAGACGGCGACACTTCGCATTCATGTCCGCAACGGTCAATAGCGGATTGTCGTCCAACCGCAGGTCCATCGTGCGTAATGAGCGCGCTGCCTGTGTCAGTTTTCCCCAGTCGGCGGTATTCAACCGCCCAGTGGCTAGTCTGGTGTTGTCTACCAGTCCCTCCGAGGACAACAGACGCATCACAACCTGCTCCTTGCTCATTTCGAGGTTGAATACTGCAACCGTTTTTCCACTGGTACGCGCCACATTCAGGGCGATGTTCATGGCAAACGAGGACTTACCCATCGCAGGACGGGCGGCTAACAGAATTAAGTCGGACTTGCCCAAACCAAGAATTTTAGCATCCACAGCGGAAAAGCCTGTACTCAATCCACGCAAACTTGTCTTGTTGGTGGAGCGTTCATTGATTTCATCGAGGACGGGTTTAATCACCTGTGCGATGGGGGCCATGTCCTGCGCGCTTCTGCCACGGCGGATGGAGAAGATTTTTTGCTCCGCCGCCTCCAGTACCGCGACCGCCTCACCGCCCCCCTCCTGTACTTGGGAGAGAATGTCACCAGACGCTTTTGCGAGGGAACGGAGCAAGGCTTTATTGCGGATGATGGCGACATACTCCATTACATTCGCACTGGTCGGTGTAATTTCTATGAGTTGAGCGAGGTACTTGCGCGTGGTTAGGTCGTCATAGACACCATTTTTCTGCATCTCCTCCGCAACGGTAATACCGTCAATCGGCTTGGCATAGCTGAACATGGTGTAGATAGTTTCAAAGATTTCCTTGTTCTGCTGAATATAGAAGTCCTCTGGCTGTAGCTTATCCATCACATCCTTGATACAGTCGGCATCAATGAGCATCGCACCTAATGCCGCCTGTTCCGCTTCAAGGCTGTGAGGCATCTGTCGCGCCAGTAATTCGTCAGCCATCGGTTGTGTTTCCTTTCTTACTTCGCTTCGACAACGAGGAGCTGAATCGTGCCAGTGACCTCGTGGCCGAGCTTTGCCTTGAGCTGATAGCCACCGAAGGACTTGATGGGCTCGTCGAGGACAATCTTCTGCTTGGCGAGTTCAATCTTATGCTGTGCCAGCAGAGCATCGGACACCTCCTTGGTGGTGACAGCACCGAACAGTTTGCCATTGGCACCAGCGCGTGCGGTCACTTTGACCTGTACACTCTTGAGTTTCTCGGCGATAGCCTCGGCCTCTGCCTTCTGGCGTGCTTCCTCGGCCCTCTTTGCTTTCTCCTGCAACTTCATGGTGTTCATGGCATCGGTGGTGGCGAGAACAGCGAGCTTACGGGGCAGGAGAAAGTTTCTTGCGTAACCCTCTGCCACATCAATCATCTGGCCCTTCTTGCCCTGTCCTTTGACATCCTGCTGTAAAATGACTTTCATCTTTTTTACCTCCAAATTATAGAAAATTATTGATATTACATAGCAAAGTATGCCTCAACTGCCTCGATAACACGGTAGTACACTGTGTCGATATCGCTGTTGGGGACATAACCGCCTGCGGTTGTGGCATTACCGCCACCGCCCAAGCGTTCGAGAATAAACTGCATATTGATTTCGCCCAAGGAGCGACCCGACAGGCCGACACCATCGCCAGCGCGGTACAGCACAATCGAGCCTTGAATCCCTTTGAGGGTAATCAGCTCGTCAGCGGCTTTGGCGGCGGTGACACGGGACACTTCGCCCTGTGCGGCGGCGATGGCAACATTGCCGTGGTACAGCTTAGCACCGCGAATAATATCGCCCTTCTGGTTGAAACTCTCCAAATCGCTCTGGAAGAAACGGCGCACCTCAACGGGGTCCGCACCGATACGGCGCAGGAATGCCGCTGCTTCAAAGGTGCGTCCGCCCGTACGCATGACAAAGTTTTTGGTATCCAACATAATACCAGCCAACAGACCCTCCAACTCAACACGCAGGATGTCGGACGGTTCGACCATGTACTGCAACAGCTCTGTCACCAACTCGGAGGCAGAGGAGGCATACGGCTCGTGGAAATTGAGGGCGGCGCTTTCGATATAGCTGTTGGCACGGCGGTGGTGGTCGATGACAGCCACGCGGTTACAGCTATCGAGCAGTTGACGACTCTCGACCATATCGGGGCGGTTGGTATCGACGACGACCAGCAGTGCGCCAGGGCGCGCGTGTAGGAACGCATCGGCACCGCTGATGAAAACACCGTCATACTCAGGGAGAACGCGCAGTTTCTGGAGCAGAGCATCCGCGCTGTTGCGCTCGGTGTCCATGACAATCCGATAGGTTTTACCGTGCTTACGCGCCACACAGCAGATACCTGCCGCCGCGCCCAGCGCGTCCATGTCGGCATTTTCGTGTCCCATGATATAGACCTCGCTGGCATCCGAAATCAAATCACCCAGCGCGTTGGCCATAACGCGGGACTTGACTTTAGTGCGCTTCTGGGTGGACTGCGCGCGTCCGCCGTAGAACTGGAAATCCAAACTATCCTTGACAACCGCCTGGTCACCACCACGGCTCAGTGCCATCTCGATGGACTTTACTGCCCAGCGGTAGGATTCCTCGTAAGTTTCACACTCACGACCCGTACCGATGGAGAGCGTAGCGGTCACGCCGTCCTCGCTGACGACTTGATGGATGGTTTCGAGAATTGAGAGTTTCTGTTCCAGCAAGGTAGCAAAACACTGCTCGTCACAGACGAACAGATAGCGGTCACGGTCATATTTTCGCAACAGACCGCCAGTATTTTTCACATACTCGTTCAACAGTTCGTCAATCTGCGCGAGAACGGCGGATTTACTGGCTTCGCCACCTGCTTTTAACAGTTCCTCATAGTTATCCAGCACCAGAATAGAAACGACCAAATGGGAGGACTGGTACACAGCGCGGAGATGTTCGCGCTCGGTGACATCGACAAAATAGGTTGTGACCAGTTGGGTTTGGGTATGGCCATGTACTGCGCTGGTGGTGCCGTACACCTGATACGAATGGCCGTGGAGCATGGTAATTTCGCCTGTATGCTCACCGCGGAGAATACTGTCATATTGCAACTCTGGCACAGCTTCGGTAATGCTTTTACTGAATACCTCGTCATCCTCTTGATAGAGAGAGAGGAACCCCTCATTCGCCCAGACAATTTCTCCGTTGTCGGCGCGGAATACGACGACAGGCAGTGGCGTATTCAGCATACTGCTGTTACCACGCACAGAATCCGTACCACCTGTGATAGTTTCCATATACTGCGACATACTGCGGCGGCGGTGTTGGGACCGCTTACGGCAAAACAGGAACACGGCAAGCACGGCAAAAGTTTCCATTGCCGCGAGAATTGGCTCGACCAACATAGTCACCAGAATGAACAGGAGCATACACAGAAAACACGGCTGTAGATTGGGGTCTAACAGCTTGGATAATCTCTTACGCACAAAAATCCCTCCTTATGGACTGCCAATTGATATGGTATTATATCATACTTATTTCACAAAATAAAGGGTGAAAATTTATGCCATCGGGGAAGAATTTTACCATCCGTTCCGTAAAGCCCCTGTCTTTAGACATGGAGATATAAGGCACACCTAATTCCCTCGTAAAAGAGGGTAACAGGTTGCAATAGATAGCGAAAAATGCTATACTATACCCATAGAAAATCAAACAATATATGAGATTGTGAGGTGAGAAAGTGGAATATTCTTATCAATTTCGGATATATCCGAACATAG
>JAZOVU010000071.1:0-14036 GCA_045658885.1 Candidatus Pelethomonas sp.
CTCGGTCACATTGCCGTCCTTGTCGGTCACGACAGTAGCGGTAGTGCCATCCTTGGTCTCGGTGGTCTCAGTCACAGTACCATCCTTATCGGTGGTAGTCGTGGTGGTGGAACCATCGGGATTGGTGGTCACTTCCTCATCCTTGCCGTCATCGGGGTCCTCGACAGGGGGATTGGGGTTCACAGGCTGCATATTGATTGCAAAGACTGCCTCAAAGTGCAGAGGCTCTACGATGGTCAGTGCGAGCAACTCGTCAGTGCTGTAAACCGTGTTGGTGGTCAGGCAGAGCCAGTAGGCAAAACGATAACCCTGCTTGGGGGAGAGCATGGGCAGCTGTGCCTGAGTGAGTTTACCGTTCTTAGCGGCATTGACAGTGATGCTGTTGCCACCGATAAAGGAACCATTGGTGCCAGCGGTGAACACAACGGGGATTGTGCCCGCAGGAGCATCGAAGGTGTACTGTGCAACGATGGTAACGACCTCGTTCTCAGCGAAAGTCATGGCGGCGACTTCCTCAGCGGTGTACACAGTACCGTCAATCATCCAGCCGGTCAGGACATAACCGAAGTCCACAACGATTTCGGGGAGGGTGCCGATAGTCTCACCAACAGTGATATCGCGCACGACGGTTGCGCCATCCTTCATGGTACCGTGGTCACCCTGTTCAAAGACCACGCGGTAGGAACCGACGGGAACAACACAGGGCTCGACAGCGATGGTAGCAGTCTGCTTTGCTACCTTGCCAGCACCGGAGATATAGCTGCTGTCACCGTTCAGGGTAACGGTAGCATTACCTTCGGCGCGAGCGGTAAAGTTCAGGGTGAAGAGGACACCGCGCACAGCGGCTTCCTCACATGCGAAAGCGAAAACTACTTCGCCAGTGGTGTGATTGACAGAATACACCACTTCGTCCCCGTTGGTCCAGGCCTCGCCTGCATCCACACCAACGAAGGACAGCTTGTCTGCATCATAGGTCATGGCGAGCTTACCGTCGGCAACGGAGTTGGTGGTAGACTCGACATTCACTCTGACATCAGCCCCATTCAGCACACTTTCGGGTGCGGAGAGCAGAACGGGGCCTTCGCCTGCGGCAAACGCAGTGATGCTGGCAACATTGAAGAGCATCAGAAGCGTCAGCAACAGGGCAGTCCATTTTTTGCTTCTTGTCATGTTTTTGTTGACCTCCTTGCTTATTTACTCTGCCGTACTTATGTTCCAATGTGCCAGATAGCACCGAACAAAAACCCCCCAGTCTTTGCCCGATGCCATACCGCACACAGAGAAAAAATCCCAACACCCGATGATATGCGAGCGAGGGATACTTCCAAAATACAGCAACTTTATTATACTAGCGTAAAGCACTTTCTGTCAATAGAGATACCAAATAATTCTATACAAAAAAACACAAATTTTTTTATATTTTATCGCAATACAAAGTAGTTCGGAGGAGAAAGAGGTAATTTACCATAGCCAGAGGGCAACTGGGATGGACAGCAGTACGGCAAAGATGGTCTGTAAGATTTTTCCCTTGGTGTGCTTATGTAGAGAAAGTCCACCAACCACGGCCATCGTTTGACAGTGGACGGACAATCCGCCCCATGCTGTAATGCCAGCTGCCGCCACAAATCCCATCGCATCCGAGGGCAGGGTGGTAATCGCGCCGACCATCTCGATGGCACCTACCAGACGGTTGGAAAGGGGGAGTAATGCTGTGGCGGTGCGGAAGCAGACCACATAGGCGCAGACGGTCAGGGTAGCGGTCAGTGCGCCAGAAACGGCGGTGGTCAGTGCCATGCCGTGAGATAGACTCTGCACAGGTAGATGGCAGGGTAGCTGGGGCTGTATGGGGGTATCTGGGTTTCGGCGGCAGAGTACTACCCCAGCAAGCAGGGCAGAGAGAATGTGTAGGACAAGTAGGGCAATCCCTATACGCACGCTTTGAAAAATTCCTGCGCCGACGAATCCAACCAGAAAGCCAATCCCGCAGTTATTGCAGAAGCCAAGTAATTGCTCCGCCTCTTGTTGCGTCAGGGACCCCTGTGCGTAGAGCTGTGCCACGGAGCGCGCGCCCGTGGGATATCCACCTAAAAATCCTGCCAAGAGGGGCGCAGCGCACTCCCCACGCAGATGAAACAGGGGGCGCATAAAAGGGGCGCAGAGGGGGCGCAGGATGCTGTCTAATCCAAACTGTACCAGCAGTCCTGTCACTATAAAAAAGGGAAACAGAGAGGGAATCACTGTGCGGACACACAGTGTCAGCGCGTCCTGTACTGCCGTCCCTGCCGCCGCAGGACAAGCCAGCAACAACACGGCAAAAAGTAGGGTTGCAAGAATCGGAAATACTGTTTTCATCTCATCACCATTGCCAAGATATGCGGACAAGGCACAAGGTATGCCGTGCGATTGACAGGAAAGATATCTGCTCTTGTCGCATAGACTGGACGCAAGGAAACGAGGTGGAAAGATGGAACGAAACAGACGCGAAAAAGCAATACTCAGTGATGCGGCGGAGTTGTTTGACCTGCCCATCGACCTGTTAAGTGGTCTGCCCCATGTAGAAGTGATGGGCAATCGACAATTTTACATGGAAAACCACCGTGGGATTCTCTCCTACAGTGAGGAAGAGATTGCAGTCAGTGCAAACGGTGTCATTGTGCGTGTTTTCGGGAAAAAACTGGAACTGGTGAGTATGAGTGGCGACGCACTGCGGATTCGCGGTGAGATTGCGCGCGTGGAGTGGGTGCAGTAAATGCTCAAGCATATCACAAATTTGTTGAAAGGCGAGGTAACAGCGCGTGTCGAGAGTGGATTTCCAGAACGGGTGCTGAATATTTGCGCGGAACACGGCCTTGCGTTCTGGAATGTCACTTGGGAGTCGGGGGTGTCGTTCACTTTCTCTCTTACGCGCCGAGATTGGAAACGGTTGCGCCGTCTGACCAGACGCTTGGACTGTGACCTCTCTCCTGTTGCATGGCGTGGTACGCCCTTTTTCCTTGGCCGTCTGCGCCACCGCTATGGACTGTGGATTACACTGAGTCTCTGCACGATGGCACTATTTTATGGCTCGTTTTTTATCTGGGACTTTTCCATTGAGGGGAATGAAACGGTGAGTGAACAGGAAATTTTACGCGCCTTGGAGGGGGTCGGGGTGGAGTTCGGTACTTTCGGCTACTCCGTCAACTCGTTCCAACTGCGAAATAATCTCCTGCTCGCCCTACCTAAACTGAGCTACATCGCTATCAATGTGCGCGGATGTCGCGCCTATGTGCAGGTGCGCGAGCGAATTGAAGCCCCAGAGATTATTAGTAGGCGCGAAGTGGGCAATACCGTCGCGAAAAAAGACGCGCTGATTACCGCCATTCAGCCGTGGGACGGAGAGAAACAGGTGTTGCCTGGTACAGTTGTCAAAGAAGGGCAACTGCTCATCTCCGGTGTGGTGGAAAATGACTACAGCGGTGCGCGGTTTTTGCGTGGGATGGGTGAGGTCTATGGGCGCACTTGGTATACCTTGCAGTGTGCAGTGCCGTTGACGGTTATGCAGAAATCATATACAGGCGAGGAAACCACACGAACGGCAATTTTAATTGGAAAAAATCGGGTAAATTTATACATTGACAGTAGCAATTCAGGGGATACTTGTGATAAAATACAAAGTTGGAAGCAGTGTACGATGCCAGGGGATATCCCCCTGCCTGTTACGGTGGTAACAGAAACCCTTCGTTTTTATGAGGTTACACCCGCGGTCCGCGAGGAGAGAGATGCCCTCGCTCTCGCTGACGCGGTGCTGACACGCCGTTTAGCTGCGTATATCGACGGAGGAACGGTGGTGCGTCGTGACCTTACCTGTGAGGTCGTCGACGATATATTACTCTGCACGCTCACTGCCGAGTGTGAGGAGCAGATTGGGAAATTTGTTTCAATACCAAAGGAGAGCAACAGGACAGATGGAACAGAGAATTGAAATTGAACGGCTGGAGGAAGCCGCCAATATTTTTGGGTCATTTGATGAAAATATCCGCCTGATTGAGTCGGAATTTCATGTCGTCGTGACCAACCGCGAGGGAGAACTGCGTATCAACGGTGAGCCAGAAGAAACTATGATGGCCGCCCGTGCCATTGATGCGCTGTTGACCCTCTCTACCCGTGGAGAAACCATCGGGGAGCAGACCGTGCGCTATGTCATCGGACTGGCCAGAAGCGGACAGACCGATAAGGTGAGTGAACTGACACGCGATGTTATCTGTATCACCTCCAAAGGTCGCCCTGTCAAACCGAAAACCATTGGACAGAAGCGGTATGTGGACAGTGTGCTGAAGAATACCGTGACCATCGGCGTTGGCCCTGCTGGTACGGGTAAGACCTACCTCGCCGTGGCGGCGGCGGTAGCGGCATTCCGCGAGCAACAGGTCAACCGCATCATCCTCACCCGTCCTGCGGTGGAGGCTGGCGAGCGATTGGGTTTCCTGCCCGGTGATTTGCAGAGCAAGGTGGACCCCTACCTGCGTCCGCTGTATGATGCGCTGTTTGATATGCTCGGCGCAGACACCTACCAGCGGTATCTGGAGCGTGGCAATATCGAGGTGGCACCGCTTGCCTATATGCGTGGTCGCACCTTGGACGACAGCTTTATTATTCTGGACGAGGCACAGAACACCACACGCGAACAGATGAAGATGTTCCTCACGCGCATGGGCTTTAACTCGAAGATGGTCATTACAGGCGATATCACCCAGATTGACCTGCCTGCCGACAAAACCTCTGGTTTGAAAGAGGCGGTGCGCGTCCTCAAAAATGTGGAGGGTATCGGTATCTGTGAGTTGAATAATCAGGATGTCGTCCGTCATGTGATGGTGCAACGCATTATCAAGGCATATGACGACTACTATGCAATGGGTAACAACAGCAAGAAAAAATAAAGCGGAAAGAGAGAACACACTATGGCAAAAAGACATTATATCCCCATCACTGCGGATGTAGAGGGCGTAGACAGCGACCGTACCCGTGCCCTCATCCGCAAGGCCATCCGCACCGCATTGGAGCAGGAGGGGGTGAAGATTCCCTGCGAGGTCAATGTTCTGCTCACCAATGACGCAGGGATTCATCAGATTAACCTCGATATGCGCGAGGTTGACCGCCCCACCGATGTCTTGAGTTTCCCAGAATTTGAATTTACCCCCGGCGAACCGCCGACGGAGGAGGATGAGGAGCTGTTCGACCCTGCTACGGGACTGTTGCCCCTCGGCGACATGGTGATTTCCGTGGAGCGTGTGGAGGAGCAGGCCAAAGAGTTTGGACACAGCAAGAAGCGCGAACTGTGCTATCTGATTGTCCACTCGGTGCTCCATCTGCTCGGCTATGACCATCTGGACGAGGGCGAGCAAAAAAAGCAGATGCGCGCCAGAGAAGAAGCCATTATGGAAGTGCTTGGGATTCCCCGATAACATACCCTCCCCCTGTGTGGAAGGGGAGGACAATTATAAAGAAGTAGAGGTTCACCTATGATGCATGAAATTAAGAAAACAGCAATGATTACCATTGCCGGTCGCCCCAATGTGGGCAAATCTACCCTGACCAATGCCCTTGTGGGCGAGAAAATTGCCATTGTTTCTTCCAAGCCCCAGACCACGCGCAACCGTATTTACGGCGTGGTGAACAAGGACGATACGCAGTATATCTTCCTCGACACCCCAGGTCTGCACAAGGCGCGTACCCGTCTGGGCGATTACATGGTGAAAGTGGTCAAGGAGTCTGTGGCGGATGTGGATGCCGTGTGCCTGTTGGTCGAGCCAATTGCCAAGATTGGCGCACCCGAGCAGACCTTGATTGACCGCTTGAAAGAGGAGAATATTCCGTCTGTGTTGGTCATTAACAAGATTGACACGGTGGAAAAAGAAGTTTTGTTGGAAGTGATGGCGGTGTACAGTTCCGCCCACGAATTTGATGCTATTATCCCCATCTCTGCCGAAAAACAGGACGGTCTGGATGTGCTGATGGAACAGCTTGCCAAGTATGCCACCGAGGGTCCCCAGTTGTTCCCCGACGGGATGACCACCGACCAGCCTGAAAAGCAGGTCGTTGCCGAGATTGTGCGTGAAAAACTCCTGCGTAACTTGGATAAGGAGATTCCCCACGGTACAGCCATCGAAGTGACGCGTTTCTCCGAGCGCGACAGTGGGATTATCGACTTGGATGTGACCATCTACTGCGAAAAGTCCAGCCATAAGGGCATTATCATCGGCAAAAACGGGGCAATGCTCAAGCGTATCAGTTCCCATGCGCGTGAAGATATTGAGCGTTTCATGGGTGCAAAAGTCTACATGGAAACATGGGTCAAGGTCAAAGAGAATTGGCGCGATAATCTCAACTATATCCGTAGCTTTGGCTATGATGACCAGTGATAGGATACCCAGAAAAACTTTCCACGCATGAGTGCATTTCCTCCTGTCCAAGCTAACGGCAGGAGGAAAACACCATGGAGGACTACTATTGGACCGTATTTCGCACCACAGGCGCACCGATATTTTATCTGCTGTACCGATGGGCGTTAGCACAGACAGACGAGGCAAAAACCGCATGGGGCGAGCCACAGGCGGAACTGGTATAAGGTTTCGCCTACATAGAGAGTGGGAGAGCATATGGAACACACCGTCGTAAAAGGTATCGTTCTGCGTGAGAGTGACAGCAAAGAGAGCGATAAAATATTGACCGTTCTGACCGACAAGCTGGGGAAAATCACCGTTGTTGCCAAGGGCGCACGCAGTCGGCGCAGTAAAGTCGGGGCGGCCACACAGTATTTGGCGTATGGCGAGTGGGTGCTGTCGGAGAAACATGGTTGGCAGTATCTCACGGAGGCGAGTACCATCGAGCTGTTTGATGGGGTGCGCGGTGATATCGAACTACTGAGCCTTGCCAGTTACTTTGCCGAGTTGGTCACATTTGTCGCCAGTGACGATATCGAGGCAGGTACGCTCCTCTCTCTCCTGCTCAATGCCCTGTATGCCCTCGGTACGCTCCACCGTCCGCAGGAGTTAGTCAAGGCAGCCTTTGAACTGCGCCTAATGGCGGAGATTGGCTTCGAGCCACTGTTGGACAGCTGTTGCGCCTGTGGGGTGGACGAGCCTGCAGAGAGTGTACTGGACCTACAGGGAGGGACGCTGTTGTGTCGCGCCTGTGCGCGGGAGGGCGGTGCTTTCGCGCTCCTGACACGCGGTGCATTGCAGGCCTGTCGCCATGTGTTGTACGGCGACCCCAAACGGCTGTACAGCTTCTCCCTGCAACCGCACGATTTACAGTGTTTTTCCTATGCGACACAGACCTATCTGCACACCATGTTGGACCGAAAGTTTCATACACTGGACTTCTATCGAAGCCTAAAACGACAGAGTATCACCTCAAATCAAATGACAGATAGTAGAAAAAATAGCGAATAATACGATTTGGAGTTGAACATGAGCGAACTTTTTGATAAATCCATCCGAACACTGGAACTGCCACGCATTTTGCAGTTGTTGGCAGATCAGACCAACAGCGAGGCCGCCCACGAGCGTACCCTTGCTATCTATCCGCGCACCGATGTGCGCGATGTGGAGCGATTGCAGGAGGAAACCGATGCCGCCCGTGAGATGATTGGACTGCGTGGCAGTCCAGCGTTTTCTGGCATTAAGAGCGTGGGCGAGAGCCTGTACCGCGCCGACCGCGGTGGCGCACTGAACACCCGTGAACTGCTCGATATCGCTGGTGTGTTGCGCTGTGCGCGTCGCGTCAAAGATTACTTCAACGACCAGAGCGATAAGGACACTGCTATCGACCACTTCTTCCGTTCTTTACACGGCAACCGCTACCTAGAAGAAAAAATTACCACTGCCATTTTGGATGAAGATGAGATTGCCGACAATGCCAGCGCGTTGTTGGCGGATATCCGTCGCCATAAGCGCAATGCCGCTGCGAAGGGCCGTCAGATTTTGCAAAAAATTATCTCCTCCCAGAGCTACAGCAAGGTGTTGCAGGAGGCGATTATTACCCAGCGTGACGGCCGTTTTGTCGTACCTGTGAAGTCCGAACACCGTGGCAGTCTGCCTGGTCTTGTCCACGATGTGTCATCTAGTGGCGCAACCATCTTTGTCGAGCCGATGGGCGTGGTGCAGGCAAACAACGAACTGAAAGAGCTGGAGGCCAAGGAGAAAAAGGAGATTGACCGTATTTTGCGTGAACTCTCCGCCGATGCCGCCGCCAGTCAGAAGGATATCCAACAGGACTATGAACTACTGGTGCAATTGGATTTGATTTTTGCACGCGGACAGCTCAGCTATAAGATGAATGGCAGTCGTCCCGAAATTCGTCGGGATGGTCAAATTCTCCTGCGGAAAGCGCGCCACCCATTACTCGACAGCAGTAAAGCGGTGCCGATTGATATTCGTCTGGGAGATGAATTTGACACGCTGGTGATTACGGGTCCCAATACGGGTGGTAAGACCGTCAGCTTGAAAACACTGGGTCTGTTGACCCTGATGGCGCAGTGTGGTCTGCATATCCCTGCGGCCGCTGGCAGTGCGATTAGTGTATTCGAGCGCGTCTTAGCCGATATCGGTGATGAGCAGAGTATTGAGCAGAGTTTGTCCACCTTCTCGGCGCATATGGTAAACATTGTGCAGATTTTGGAGGAGGCGGACGAGCGCAGTCTGATTCTGTTTGATGAGTTGGGTGCCGGTACGGACCCTATCGAGGGTGCGGCTCTGGCTATTGCGATTATTCAGAATGTGCGCGACGCAGGCGCGAAAGTGGCCGCTACGACACACTATGCCGAGTTGAAAACCTTTGCCATGACGACTGCAGGCGTGGAGAATGCCAGCTGTGAGTTTGATGTGGAAACCCTGCGCCCCACTTACAAGCTGTTAATCGGTATTCCTGGTAAATCTAACGCCTTCGCGATTTCTCAGCGTCTGGGACTAAAAGAGGAGGTCATCGCCTTTGCCAAGGCGCAGATGGACAGTGAATCCATCCGTTTCGAGGATGTTCTCACCCAGTTGGAGGAGAAGCGGCAGAGTCTGGAGAAGGACAAGGACGAGGCGGAGCGTCTGCGCGCCCAGCGTGAAACCGATGCCAAGCGCGCCAGAGAGTTCCGTGACCAGATGGAGCGCGCCAAGGAGAATGCGCGCACACGCGGAGAGAGTGAGGCGCGGCGTATCATCCGTGAGGCACGCGCACAGGCCGATGCCATCTTTGAGGAATTGAACCAACTGCGGAAAGCGCAGGAGCGCGCCACCAACTGGCAGAATGTCAACGATGCGCGTGCCGCTATCCGTGCCAAACTCAATCAGGTCGAGGATGAACTGCATTTTGTCGAGCAGAAAGAGCCGATTCCGATGCCAAGTCGCCCCATTCAAGTGGGCGATATCGTGGAGTTGGGCGGTACACGCACCAAGGCAACCGTCACCGCAGTCAACGGTGGCAAGTTACAGCTGGCGGCTGGGAATATGAAGTTGACTGTCAAGGCAGACGAGGTACGGCTGATTGAGGAAGTCGAGAAACAAGAGAAGAAGGCGACGCGCCATGTTACAACCAATCTCCGTTCCTCTGGCGGCCGCGCCGCCAGTACCGAGGTAGATATCCGCGGGATGATGACTGACGAGGCGGAGGTTGTGGTCGACCAATTTATCGACCATGCCGCGATGAATAAGCTGGTCTTTGTGACCATCATCCACGGCAAGGGAACGGGCGCACTGCGGAAAGCAGTACACCAACAGCTGAAACACCATCCGCTGGTCAAGTCGTTTCGTCTGGGACGCTACGGCGAAGGCGAGGACGGTGTCACCGTCGCAGAGTTGAAATAACAGCAGATCACACAAAGAAGAAATTGGGGATGTCGTGTCGAGCGATGTCCCCAGTTTTATTTTTTGTCTATGGTAGGAAAACACATGGTTTTCTTACAAAAACTGCTGACATTGGATGTTTTTGGTCATTTTATGTGATATATTTCTTGTTTTTGTAGATTTTTGACAGATTTTCTATCGTTTTTATTATGAAAGTTGTGGATAACTATGTGGATAATGTGCAAAACCCTGCCTTTCTGTGACAGGGAATATTGCTAAAAAAGTGAGGGGGATTCGGTGCCAAATTGTGCGATATTTTCTTGCTATTCCCTGTGTTTTGCGGTAGAATAATTGAAATGCAAGATTCCTTCGCTGTCGGTCTATACTAGCCAACAGATACACAGAAAGGAGTGTCCCTCTTGCAAAAATGGCTTGTTTCCCTACTGCAACGGCGCAGTGTGCGCACCATCGTCCATCTAGTGCGCCGTTATCTGGATCACGATATTTCCCAACAGGGTGCAGCTCTCGCTTACTATCTATTATTTGCCCTGTTTCCTCTGCTGATTTTTGTCAGTAGTTTGGTGGCACAGCTCCAGTTGGATGTGTCCCTCATCATCACAACCCTCACGCCCATTCTGCCATCCGATATTTTGATATTAGCAGAAAACTATCTACAGTATGTGTCCGACCATGTCAGCGTGTCGACGCTCTGGTTTAGTGCGGTGTTCTCCGTCTGGTTTCCGATGCGCGCTACTTTCTGCCTGATGCGCGCTGTGCGTTTGGCGTATGGGTTGGGAGAACCGAAGAAACCACTGCGTCACACCTTCAAAGTAGTATTTTTTACGGTGGTTCTGCTCTTTTGTCTGATTGTCACCCTGCTATTGATGACACTGGGGGACAGATTGCTGGGGGAACTGGTTGCCCCTATCTGGGGGGTACTTCGCTTTGTGGCACTGGGGGCGATTGTATTCGGGGCACTGAGCGCACTATATGCCGCCGCGCAGGATAAACCGCGGAATAAACGCGCCATTTTTCCCGGGGCGGCACTCGCTACTTTGGCATGGATTTTACTTTCATTCGGCTATGCGGTGTATGTAGAACAGTTTGCAAATTACTCCGCTATCTACGGCACGCTGTCCGCAATGATTGTCTTGATGATTTGGCTGTATTGGACTGCGCTGACTTTGATTCTCGGCGCAGAATGGAACCATATGATGGTAACGGCGCGATAGTTGCCGTTTTGAGCAAGGAGAAGGCAAGTATGAAAATTATTATTATCGGCAACGGCAAGGTGGGATTTACCCTTGCGCGTCAGCTCAGTGGTGAGGAGCACGACTTGGTGTTAATTGACCATGACGCTGATGCCCTACGCAATGCAGATGGAACCCTCGACCTCATGTGTCTAGTGGGCAACGGCGCATCCATCCAGACTTTGCGTGAGGCAGGAGTGAAGGAAGCGGACCTCGCCATTGCGGTGACTGGTTCGGATGAATTGAATATTGTGTGCTGTTTGATTGCCAAAAAGCTCGGTGTCAAGCACACAGTAGCGCGTGTGCGTAACCCTGAATATTTCGGTGAGGCGGGACTGCTGAAAAAAGAAATCGGGATGGGCATGATTATCAACCCCGAACACGCCGCCGCGCAGGAAATTTCCCGTGTCTTGCGTGTACCTGCCGCGTTCAGCGTGGAAACTTTTGCGCGCGGACTGGTCGAAATGATTGGCTTTCCGATTCAGGAGGGGGACGGTCTGGCTGGAATGTCCCTGTTTGAGTACAACAAGCGTCATCCCAATGGTGTCCTCATGTGTGCCGTTATCCGTGGAGATGAGGTCTTTGTCCCCAATGGTCGCTTTGTCCCCTATGTGGGCGATAAGGCCTATGTCATCGGCAGTCAAAATGAGTTGAATAAGTTTTTCCGTACCTTGGGGCGCGACTCTGGGCGTATAAAAAGTTTGACGGTTCTCGGCGGCAGTAAGATTGCCACCTATCTGACTTGGGCGGTAGAAAAAGCAGGCATGAAAGTGCGGATTGTCGAACAGGACGAGGAACGCTGTTTGGCTCTCTCTGATAAACTGCCACAGGCAACCATCATCCAAGGCGATGGCACAGACCAGACCGTGATAGAGTCTGAAAATTTGTTGGAAACCGATGCGTTTGTGACACTGACCAACCGCGATGAGGAAAATCTGCTCATGGCGATGACTGCACAGCGCAGTGGCGTGAAAAAAGTTATCGCCAAGATGAACCGCCCCAACTACATCGATATGATGCGTGAATTTGGCATCAACAGCGTGATTAGTCCCAAAGAGATTACCGCAAACCAGATTTCCGCCTATGTGCGCTCCCTTGCACGCAGTCAGGGCAGTGCCGTGGAGAACCTGTACAAACCCCTCGGCGGAAAGATTGAGGCGGTGGAGTTTACGGCAACTTCGGCGACACACTTTTTGGATACGCCGTTGCGTGATTTGCAACTTAAAGAGGGGTTGCTGGTGGCCGCGATTGCACGCGATAACAAGACTATCATCCCTGATGGTAATACCTCCATCCATGCAGGCGACCGTGTGGTGGTCATGGCCAAGAGCCTGTTCCTACAGGATTTGAACGATGTCCTGAAATGAGGTGCCTATGAATTACCGATTAGTTCTCTCGATTCTGGGCATTGTGTTGATGGGCGAGGCGGTATCCATGGTACCCTCTGCGCTGATTGCCCTGTTCACGCGTGACGGCGATTTTACGGCGTTTGCTCTGTCGATAGCGATTACCCTCGGCATTGGTACGCTGTTTGTCCTGTTGCGCCCCAAAATGGCGAAGATGCAGGCGCGTGACGGCTTTGCAACCGTGGCGTTGAGTTGGATTTTCCTCTCTATCTTTGGGGCATTGCCCTACTTTTTCAGCGATGTGATTCCCAATTTCTTTGATGCTGTCTTTGAAACGGCTTCTGGCTTCACGACGACAGGAGCCACTGTCCTGACATTTATGGAGGGACAGCCACGCGGTATCCTTTTCTGGCGTGCACAGACGCAGTGGATGGGCGGTATGGGTGTGTTGGTGTTGACACTGGCACTGTTGCCGAAATTGGGCGAGGGCAGTGTATACCTGATGCGCGCCGAGTCCCCTGGCCCGATTAAAAGTAAACTGACCCCCCGACTGGCAGACACCGCAAAAATCCTGTACAGCATTTACATTGGCTTAACAGTATTGGAAATTCTCGTTTTACGGTTGGTCGGTGTGTCTTGGTATGAGTCCATTATCCATGCATTTTCGAGTATCTCAACGGGTGGGTTCTCCACCAGAAATGCCAGTATTGCGTCCTTTGATAGTCTGGTGATTGAATGGATTATTATTATTTTTACCTTTGTCGCTGGTATCAATTTCAGCTTGCTCTATTTCGCACTCTTGCGGAACTTCAAAGCGGTCTTTCAGAGCGAGGAGCTGAAGTGCTATCTGCTGTTTACTGTCATCGGTTCTGCTTTGATTGTGGCAGACCTCCTCGTGCATACAGGGGAGGTATTCTCGGCACAGACAGTTACAGATGCCGTCTTCCAAGTGGTGACACTGATGACGACCACAGGATATATGACACGCGACTATGTCCTATGGCCGACACTGTCGCAAGTGGTGTTGATTCTGGTTATGTTTACGGGAGCTTGCGCCGGTTCAACTGCTGGCGGTCTGAAACAGATTCGTGTGATTCTGTTGGTGAAGAATCTGCGCCGTGAGGTACAGCGTATCCTCCGTCCCCGTCAGATTACCACTATCCGCAGTGATGGCGACCGCGTGGATGAGCCGATTTTATCTGGTATCTCCCTGTTTTTCTT
This sequence comes from Candidatus Pelethomonas sp., assembly GCA_045658885.1. Lineage (GTDB taxonomy): Bacteria > Bacillota > Clostridia > Oscillospirales > Oscillospiraceae > Pelethomonas. The sequence goes on from JAZOVU010000071.1 coordinate 13,627, forward strand.
CGCCTATATCCTGCTGTTGCTGATAAGTACTTTGGTGGTGTCGTGGGATAATGTCGGATTTGATGCCGCATTTGGCGCATCTCTCACCTGTATCAGCAATGTCGGCCCTGCTTTCGGTGTTCTGGGGCCTACGGCGAATTTCTCCATTCTTTCCAATTTTAGCATTTTGGTGCTTAGCTTTTTGATGCTGTTGGGGCGTTTGGAGATTATGCCACTGTTGTTGCTCCTGTTCCCGACACTCTGGAAAAAACGCTGATACCTGTTCAATCGAAAAATAAAATCAAAAAGGGAGCGTTGCAAAATAGCGTGAAGTAAAAAAGGCGAGTAGGAACCCGAAAAAGGGTTTTCTTACTGGCCTTTTTGCTTTAATATGAATTTGTGAAGAAACAACTAAAGCAAGACCAGTGTAC